>CAYXJS010000059.1:0-14361 GCA_964465045.1 uncultured Bacteroidales bacterium
GCAGCACTACGATTATCAATTGTAACACACGACGGTATCACGGGTTATTGGTCGCTCCTCAGCAAGAGCTTGATAATGACCTGCATGTCTTGCTGTCATCTTTCGATGAAACTATAATTCAGCGTGATAGCGCTTTCAATTTGGGGATTCATAAATTTCCCGGAGGGATATACCGCCCGGGCGGTCACAAATATATCCGCGATTTTGATTCGGAACCTATCCCTTCGTTAATATATCGAGTGGGAGGAGTGGTTTTGAAAAAAGAAACGCTCTTTACTTTCCATACCGAAAGGTATATGATTCGTTATACGCTCCTGGATGCGCATTCTGAAACCAAGTTGCAGTTCAGGCCTTTTCTTGCTTTCAGAAATGTCCATCACCTGAGCAAAGCCAATAATTATCTGAACAAAAAATACAGCCCCACTGCCGGTGGAATCAAGGTGAAATTATACGATGGGTATACGCCACTTTACATGCAATTTTCCAAAACACCGGAATATGTCCATGTACCGGATTGGTACTATAACATTGAATATTTGCGCGATCAGGAACGTGGCTTTGACTACCAGGAAGACCTTTATGTGCCGGGTTATTTTGAGCTGCCAATAAAAAAAGGTGAGAGCATTGTTTTTGCCGCTTCGTTGGATGAGGTTAACCCGCAATCGCTAAAGCAGATGTTTTATCGCGAGCGGAACAAACGTACGCCGCGCAATAGCTTTAAAAACTGCCTGGAGAATGCCGCAGAGCAATTTTTGGTGAAACAGAAACAACAAACCGAAATTGTTACCGGGTATCCCTGGAGAGCTAAAGGCGGCCGTGATACTTTTATAGCTGCCCCGGGATTATTGCTTACGCGCAATAAAGAGCAGGAGTTTAAGAAAGTAATAGATACCATGATCCAAAAAATGGACGGTTCTTTCTTCAAAGCTACAGAAAACACAGAAGCGCCTGCAGCAGATGCTTCCTTGTGGTTCATAAGAAGCCTCCAGCAATATGCGCTTTATTTGGGAGATGTATCAAGAGTCTGGAAAGCTTATGCCAAAACCATAAAAAAAGTTTTAGAAGGATATGCCGACGGTGGCAGTGAAGGCATTGTTTTGCGTGAAGATGGGTTGCTGGATACAGGAAAGAACCGACTGCCGGTAACATGGATGAATGCAGTGGTTGATAATAAACCCGTGACCCTCCGGTCAGGTGTTGTGGTTGAAATCAATGCATTGTGGTATAATGCCCTGAAATTTTCACTGGAGGCAGCTGAAAAGGCAAATGAAACATCTTTTGTTTACAAATGGAAACCCGTAGCCGATAAAATCCCGGAAGCTTTCCAAACACTTTTTTGGGATAGCACACGTGGTTATCTTGCTGATTATGTTGGAGACCAGGGTAAGGACTGGAGCATAAGACCAAACATGTTGCTGGCAACTGCCTTACCTTTTTCGCCATTGCAGGAAAACCAAAAACGGGAAGTATTAAAAACCATTGAAAATCATTTGGTCACTCCACGGGGGTTGAGAAGCCTTTCGCCGCGTCATCCCGATTATAAAGGGGAATATGCCGGTAACCAAAAAGCCAGAGACCTGGCTTATCATCAAGGCGCTGCATGGCCGTGGCTGTTAACTTATTTTGCCGAAGGTTACCTGCACCTGTACGGTAAGCAAGGGTTATCGCGTATCAAACAACTTTTTGAAGGATTTGAGGAAGCTATGCTAAACGACGGAATAGGAACCATTTCGGAAGTATATGCCGGAAATCCGCCTCATCAGGCCGGTGGAAATATCTCTCAGGCCTGGAATGTGGCAGAACTGTTGCGGTTGTCTGTGATGCTGGAGAAATTTGATGACGAAACAGACCAACCAAATCGCTTTTTTTAATAAATCATAAAATAAAGGAACAATGAATGTACTGATGTTTGGCTGGGAGTTTCCACCTCATATTACTGGAGGACTCGGAACAGCATGCTTTGGCCTGACTAACGGGCTGGCAGCAAACCAGGTCCCCGTGAAGTTTGTAGTACCGAAAGCTTATGGTGATGAGGACCAATCTAACGTAAGAATTATAAATGCATCTGATATTGAAGTATCTTTTGCAACCAAAATAGTCAGAGACTATTGGAATTACATATCATATGTAGAAGTAGATTCTCAGATTGTTCCTTATGTTTCCACTGAGGATTATTATAACATTGTAGATAGCAAAGAAAAAAACAGCAAGTCATCAGAAAACAGAACTTTTAATGGCAAATATGATTTCTCAGGCAAATACGGCAAAAACCTGATAGAGGAAATAATGCGTTATGCCATAGTTGCAGCCAACATAGCAGACGAAACGCCTCATGACCTGATTCATGCACATGACTGGTTGACGTATCCTTCAGGGATAGCCGCCAAGGAGGTTTCAGGAAAGCCCCTGGTTATTCATATTCACGCTACAGAATATGACCGGGCCGGTGAGTCGAACGTAAATTCACAAGTTTGGGATATCGAAAAGAAAGGTTTTGATGCAGCTGATAAAATCATAGCAGTAAGCCAACTAACCAAAAACATTTTAGTTACGAAATATGATATCCCCGAAGAAAAAATTACGGTAGTTCATAATGCTGTGGTGCCTTACGATAAAGAAATTCCGGAAGTTAAAAAAGGCATGAAAGATAAAATCGTAACTTTCTTAGGGCGGGTTACATACCAGAAAGGCCCGGAGTATTTTGTGGAAGCGGCGTATAAAATTCTGCAGCGCGATAAAAATGTGCGTTTTGTCATGGCCGGCTCCGGCGATATGCTCGAAAAAACTATCCGGCGCGTGGCTGCCCTGCGCATTGCTGATCGCTTTCACTTTACGGGGTTTCTCAGCGGTAATGATGTAGATACCATGTTTGCGCTTAGCGATGTGTATGTTATGCCATCTGTGTCTGAGCCTTTCGGGATTTCGCCCCTGGAGGCTATGCGCTCTAATGTACCCGTGGTTATCTCAAGGCAATCGGGCGTAGCTGAGGTGCTTAAACATGCCCTGAAAGCTGATTTTTGGGATATTGATGCCCTGGCAGACCAGATATATGGGTTATTGCATTATGATGCCTTGTCAGCTTCCTTTAAAAAATACGGCAAGCAGGAAGTAGATAACCTGAAATGGGAAAATGCCGCGGCTAAAGTAAAAGAGGTTTATCAAAGTGTATTGAATAAGTAAACAAAAAAATATGAAATCCATTTGTTTTTATTTCCAGGTCCACCAGCCATACCGGCTCAGAACATATCGCTTTTTTGATATCGGTCGCCGACACGATTATTACGATGAACAACAAAACCGGTATATCATCAGCAAAGTAGCTGAAAAGTCTTATTTGCCGGCAAATGAGATGATGCTGGAGCTGATCCGGAAACATGGCAAAAGTTTTCGGATAGCTTATTCCATTTCCGGTTTGGCGCTGGATCAGTTCGAAGAATACAAACCAGAAGTAATAGAGTCGTTCAAAAAGCTCGCAGATACAGGTCAGGTAGAGTTTTTGTCTGAAACCTATGCTCATTCGCTGGCATCACTGAAAAGCCCTGAAGAGTTCAAAAGACAGGTAGAAAAACATAAAGAGAAAATCCAATCACTTTTTGGTGTTGAGCCTAAAACATTTCGCAATACAGAGTTGATTTATTCCGATAAAATCGGGAAAATGGTTTATGAAATGGGTTACCGCACCATGCTTACTGAAGGCGCCCGCCACGTACTGGGATGGAAAAGCCCCGACTTCCTTTACGTAAACAGTCAAAATCCAAAGCTTAAAGTACTGCTTAAAAACTTCAGGCTGAGTGATGATATTGCTTTCCGGTTTTCTGACCAGTCATGGAATGACTGGCCGCTAACCGCCGAGAAGTTTGTGGATAAGCTCAAAAACCTGCCACCGGAAGATGAAGTAGTGAATTTATTTATGGATTATGAAACTTTTGGTGAACACCAATGGAAGGAAACAGGCATTTTTGAATTCCTGAAAGCCCTTCCCGGAAAGGTACTCAAAGAAAAAGACCTGCAATTCAGAACTCCTGCAGAAGCGGCTAAAGAGCTTCAGCCCGTATCAGCTATTCATGTCCCTAACCCGATTTCATGGGCAGACGAAGAAAGAGACCTCACGGCATGGTTAGGTAATGAACTGCAAGACGAAGCATTCGATAAACTATACGCACTCGAAGAAAAAGTACACGACTGCAGTGATAAAGCCATCAAACAGGATTGGCAATATCTACAAGCCAGCGACCATTTCTACTATATGTGCACTAAGTGGTTTTCAGATGGTGCTGTGCACCATTATTTCAACCCATACAAATCTCCCTATGAAGGCTTCATTAATTACATGAATGTCATCAGCGATTTCATCATGAGGGTAGAAGAAAGACATGCGGCGTCACAAACACCGGCAAAAACTCACAAATTTAAACCAGGTGATGAAGTTTCACGACAAGAAAAAAACCAAAAACCCGACACGTTTAATGACCTGAAAAAAGTGCCCAAAAAAGTACTCAAAGAAGTGCTGAGAGGAATATCGCCCACAACGCTTGCAATGGCTATGGCCAATACTGACCGGGATTTGTATGAAAGATTGCTCAGCGTTATGGGGAAAAGAGCTGTAAAAGCCATGGAAGAAAACAAACCAATCAAATTAACAGCTATTGATAAAAACAATGCCCGGCAAATCGTTCTGGATAGCGTTTCGGATTATTATGACTATCACAGTTAAAATTAATGTAGGAGCATAGAAATGCTGATATAAAAAATATTAACAGAATCTTACATAAACTCTAAAGAAAGGCCGCATTGATGGTCTTTCTTTTATCTTATAAAATAAAAGAGGATTAAGAATGAAGGAACAATTGAAACCAGATTATCTTTTTGAAACGAGCTGGGAGGTTTGTAATAAAGTAGGGGGGATTTATACCGTACTTTCTACAAAAGCGAAAACCCTGAAAGAAAATTTAGGAGATAATGTGATAATGATAGGCCCTGAAGTATGGAAGGAAACCAGCAAAAACCCATATTTTGAGGAAGACAAGAATCTTTATGCCGATTGGCAAAACAAGGCGCTCGAAGACGGCCTGAACATCCGCATTGGACGCTGGAAAATTGCCGGAAAGCCGGTAGTGATACTGGTTGATTTCACACAATATTTCACGAAAAAGAACGATATATTTTCAGAATACTGGGAGCATTTCCGGTTAGACTCGCTGCAGGGCGGATGGGACTATATCGAGCCGGCCATGTTTGGTTATGCTGCTGCCAAAGTGATAGAACATTTTTATGAGTATAACATAGCAGCACATGACCGCATTGTTTCGCATTTCCATGAATGGATGACCGGATTGGGGCTGCTCTATCTGAAGAAAAACGTGCCACAGGCCGCTACGGTTTTTACCACGCATGCTACAATGCTGGGCCGCTCCATTGCCGGAAACGGCATGCCGCTTTACAGCGACATGGAATCTTACAACCCATTCCACATGGCAGAGCGACTGGGAATTAAGTCAAAATTCTCACTGGAACGAAATGCTGCCTTGAACGCTGATGCGCTAACTACAGTAAGCGACATTACTGCCCGCGAGTGTAAAGCCTTTTTCGGAAGAGAAGTAGACGAAGTTACGCCCAATGGCTTTGATGATGCGTTTGCTCCGGAAACAGAGGAATTGCAGAAGATGAGAAATGAAGCACGAAAAGCGCTTTACAGGCTGTCAGAGGCCGTAACAGGTTATAAACCCTCCAAAAATGCTTTCCTTGCAGCTACAAGCGGAAGATATGAATACACCAACAAAGGTATTGATGTATTTCTGGATGCACTTAACACCTTGAAATCGCAAAAACCGGAAAAAGAAGTCTGGGGGTTTGTGCTTGTGCCGGGAGGTCATAAAGGACCCGAAAAAGAAGTTCTGCAGCGCTTTAACGGAGAAAGTTCAAAAACGGAAAATGTTTATGTTTCCTCGCATAAGCTGGCTCATCCCAAGCAGGATGCAGTGATGAATAAACTGAATACCATTCAGTTTCAAAACCAAAAAGGCCAGAAGGTGCACCTTGTATTTGTGCCGGCGTACCTTAACGGCGATGACGGAATCCTCCAAAAAACCTATTATGAATTGCTGGCAGGTTTTGACCTCACTGTATTCCCATCTTATTATGAACCCTGGGGTTACACACCGCTGGAAAGCCTGGCATACTACGTGCCTACAATTACAACTTCGCTTACTGGTATGGGCCAATGGGTGAAAGAACGCTATCCTGAAAAATCACCAGGTATAGCTGTTATTCACCGGGATGAACAAAACTATGACGGAGTTGTGAAGGAAGTAGCAAAACAGATACTGGAACTTACCCAGCTAAAGCAAGAAGAGCAAACTGAGCTGCGTGAAAATGCCCGTGAATTATCGCGGGTTGCTTTATGGGAGAACCTGATCAAACATTATTTCAATATATATGACAAGGCGATAGGTCAAGCTTTAGAGCGCTATAGTCAGTATGAAGCAAAGCAAATCCCCAAAATTACTTCATCTCTCGACGCAAAAAGCGTTATCCCACCACAGTGGAACAAAATCTTAATTGAACCTAAAATCCCTGATGAACTGCAAAAGCTAACAGAGCTTACACGCAATATCTGGTGGTCCTGGGACCATGAAGCGAAAATGCTTTTCAGTTCAATAGCTGACGGTCTTTGGAAAAAATATGATTACAATCCTATTCATTTACTGGAGGAGCTTACTTATGAACAGCTAAGAGAGTTGGCAAACGACAAAACGTTCCTGGAAAAACTTAATAAAGTGCACACCCGCTTTTCTGATTACATGAAAGAAATGGAAAACCAGGACAGCCGATCCATTGCCTATTTCAGCATGGAATACGGACTGCACGATACGATTAAAACATACTCCGGCGGACTGGGTATGCTGGCCGGTGATTACCTGAAAGAAGCCAGCGATTCTAATGTGCATATGGTTGCCGTCGGGCTGCTTTACAGGCATGGGTATTTTATACAGCGCATCAACCGCTTTGGAGAACAACATGCTGAGTATATTCCTCAAAAATTTACGCATTTACCTTTAAATCCTGTCCGGGATGATAATGATGAGTGGGTGAAAATCACACTTGCGTTTCCGGGTCGTAATGTTACAGCAAAAGTGTGGCGTTTAGATGTAGGCCGCGTTCCGCTTTATTTGCTGGACGCAGATATTGAAGAAAACAACGCGCCGTCAGATCGTTTTATCACGCATCAGTTGTATGGCGGCGATAACGAAAACCGACTTAAGCAGGAGTTTCTGCTGGGAATTGGAGGCATTCGCATGCTCGAAAAGCTGGGGATACACACAACCATTTACCATATTAATGAGGGTCACGCTGCTTTCATTGGTTTAGAACGTCTCTATAATCTTATGAGCAAATATCGCTTGCGTTTTTATCAGGCTGTTGAGGTGGTCCGCGGAACCAGTCTGTATACCACCCACACACCCGTTCCGGCAGGTCATGATGCGTTTGACGAAGACCTGATGCGGCGTTATATGCCACATTACGCCGAAAGGCTGAATATTAGCTGGGAGACTTTTATGGGGATGGGCAGAGCAAATCCGAACGATTCGAACGAAAAATTCAGCATGAGCGCCCTGGGGCTTTTCCTGAGTCAGGAAGTGAACGGCGTTAGCAAGTTGCATGGTGAAGTCAGTCGCGATATGTTTCAAAAATACTATCCCGGCTATCTGAGTGAAGAATTACATATCGGGCATGTGACTAATGGCGTACATTATGCCAATTGGACATCAAACAGTTGGCGTGAGCTGCATACGAATACTTTTGGCGAAAACTGGCGCAACAATATGTCTGACACTTCAGTGTGGGAAAAGATATACGACGTGGCGGATAAAAAAGTATGGGAAATCCGGAATTATCAGCGGAATAAGCTCGTCAATTACCTGAAGGAACGTGTGGGTAAAGATATGATGAATCGACAGGAGACTCCAAGAATGATGCGTAAGGTGAACAACGGCCTTACAGAAGATAAGCTTACATTTGGATTTGCACGGCGTTTTGCAACGTATAAGCGCGCTCACCTCCTGTTTAATAATCTGGAACGCCTTTCAGCAATCGTAAATAATCAGGAAAAGCCGGTGCAGTTTGTTTTTGCCGGAAAAGCCCACCCCAATGATAAGATGGGGCAGGATGTGCTGAAACATATATTTGAAATTTCCCGCCGTGATGAGTTTGCCGGAAAAATTCTCTTTGTAGAAGATTATGACATTCGTCTTGGCAGAAAACTGGTACAGGGAGTAGATGTGTGGCTCAACACACCTACCCGTCCTCTGGAAGCTTCCGGAACCAGCGGTCAGAAAGCGGCTATGAATGGTGTGCTTAACTGCAGCGTGCTCGACGGATGGTGGGCTGAAGGATATGTGGAAGGCGCCGGGTGGGCCTTGCCGCAAGAAAAAGCTTTCGGGAATCAGCAAGCGCAGGACGAGCTGGACGCAGAAACGCTTTACGATATCCTGGAAGAAGAAATTATTCCGGCTTTTTATGAAAGAAATGATAAAGATATCCCGGAAAAATGGGTTGCTATGATGAAAAAGAACTTCGCAGAAATCGCGCCCCACTTTACAACGCGCAGGATGCTGGAAGATTATTTCGAGAAATTCTACTACCCACTTTTCGACATGGCACGTAATGCCTGGGATGAGAACTTCCAGTCTGTGCGAAATCTGGTTTCATGGAAGCGTAAAGCCTGGGCTGCCTGGGACCAGATTTCGGTAATAAACAAAAAAATACCAAACTCATACGACAGACCTCTGAAAATGGGCGAACACTTTCAGGCTGAAATGACACTTAATGTTCCGGGACTTTCAGAAAAAGACCTGGGACTGGAGCTGGTTTTCGGGAAAAAAGAAAACGACCGTATCGATCATTTTCTGCACGTAGAGCAAATGGTAGTAAAAGAAAGCAAGAAAGACCAGATAACATTCTCTTGCGATATCATTATGACCAAAGCAGGCGTGCATGATTACGCTTTCAGGCTCTATCCCAAACACGAACTGCTAAAACACAGGCAAACTGTTGGTTTGGTAAAGTGGCTGTAGTAAACACAAAAACCCCGCTTGGAATACAAGTGGGGTTTTTTAATGGATTCAAGGCGATTTTACTACCGGTCTGCACTCTGCCGCTCTATCATCCATCCCGGATATTCCGGGCTTAGGCGGCTTACTTCATCAAGCGTTTCAAGTTCTTCTTTGGTCAGCTCTATATTTACGGATTTAAGGTTATCCTGAAGCTGAGCGGGTTTGTTTGCTCCAATAATCACTGATGTTGTAGCTGATTGATGCAACAACCATGATAAAGCAATCTGAGCAACAGTAGCCTCTTTGTTTTTTGCTATTTTTTCCATCTCCTCAATGATATCAAACGCTTTCTCTCTATTTACCGGCGGGAAATCGAAATGCTTTAGCCTTCCTTCTTCCGTGGTTTTATTCCGGCCGTATTTCCCGCTAAGGAGACCTCCGGCAAGCGGACTCCATACCATCAAACCCATATTCTGGTCTTGCAGCATCGGGATTACTTCACGCTCTAAATCTCTGCCGGCAATGGTGTAATATGCCTGTAATGAAATAAATTTATGGAGCCGGTTTTGTGTGGCAATTCCGTTGGCTTTCATGATTTGCCATGCAGCCAGATTACTGCAACCGATATAGCGCACCTTGCCGTCCTGAACAAGTCTATCCAGCGCATCCATAGTTTCTTCCATGGGGGTCTGCGGATCAAATCCATGTATCTGATACAGATCGATGTAATCCATATCCAGACGCTTCAGGCTGGCTTCAGCCTGCTGAATGATGTGTTTTCGACTCAAGCCGCTGTCGTTAGGACCTTCTCCCATAGCGCCACGCACTTTTGTCGCAATCACTAAGTCATCACGATTGATGCCCAAACCCTGAATTGCTTTTCCGGTCATTTGTTCGCTTAGCCCCTCGCTATATACATTGGCTGTGTCAATAAAATTAACACCTTCATCTAAAGCCTGCTTTACCAAATTGTTGACTTCCGGCTGCGGCAGGGAGCCAATGGAAGTCCACCAACCCCGACCGCCAAAGGTCATTGTACCCAGGCACAATTCAGAGACTTTTAATCCTGTATTTCCTAATGTTTTATATTTCATGTTTCGTGTGTTTTTATTAGTATAATTAATACAATTACTCCGCCTCCTTTGTTTGCTGTCCTTTACGGGATATGGGTTAAAAAATCACAATAGTACTGTTTTAAAAACCTTAGTTTTGCCCCTGCAAAATGAAAGGCTTGAAGAAACAAAACTTCGACGTGATTGTGATAGGCGCCGGCGCTTCGGGGCTGCTGGCCGCTGGCGCTGCTGCTAAAAGCGGAGCCCGCGTATTGTTAGTAGAGAAAAACGGCCGGCCCGGCCGTAAGCTCCTGATAACCGGCAAGGGGCGCTGTAACATTACCAACCAATCATACATATCTGATTTCATCAAGCATATTCATCCCGGCGGGAAGTACCTGAAGAAAGTATTTTCACAGTTTTTTGCCGATGATATAATAACCCTTCTGGAGCAAAACGGTGTAAAAGTGAAGATCGAGCGTGGCAATCGCGTGTTTCCTGAGGATGATAAAGCCGCCACCGTAGTGGATGCACTGGTAAGATGGGTGAATACGCTGGGAGTTCAAATAATGCTTAACAGTTCGGCAGAGCACCTGCTGATGGATGACGGGACGCTAAAGGGAGTACGTATAACCACCAGCAGCGGAAGTCGCTCGCTCTTCGCAAAAAAAGTAATTATCACAACCGGCGGAAAGGCATATCCTGCCACCGGCTCTACCGGCGACGGCTATATGCTGGCGCAGCAGGCCGGAAACAACATTATCCCCGTAAGGCCCTCGCTGGTGCCTGTTTCTTTCAGTGGATCGCTGCACAAAGGACTGGAAGGGCTGGCTCTGAAAAATGTGAACGCTTCGGTGTGGGTGGACGGACGGAAACAAAAAGATGATTTCGGAGAGATGGTGTTTACCGCCGACGGCGTATCCGGCCCCATCATCCTTACCCTAAGCAGGGATATAGTGGACGCACTGGATAGCCAAAAGAAAGTAAGGCTCTCCATCGATCTGAAACCCGCTCTGGATGACCAGAAACTCGATAAACGTCTGTTGCGCGATTTGGATAGTGAGGGAAAGAAAAATATCAGCAATATTTTCAAAAACTGGCTCCCTGCTTCTTTAATCCCTGTATTTCTCCGCGCGCTTGATATTGACCCCGGCAAGAACGGGCATCAACTCACGGCCACAGAACGAAAAAATATCCGGGTAATGATGAAAAACATGTTCTTTGATGTCAGCGGATACCACTCCTTTAAAGAGGCGGTGGTTACGGCCGGAGGTGTCGATACCTCCGGGGTGAATGCCCGCACTATGGAGTCTAAAATCGTCAAGGGCCTCTTTTTTGCCGGCGAAGTGCTGAACCTTGATGGCGACACCGGCGGCTACAACCTGCAGATTGCCTGGTCTTCAGGCTGGGTAGCCGGTAACGATGCGGCGAGGTCGTTATAAAAACCTCATTTTCAATTTTACTTTGTTTTTACTCACCATCCTCTGAAAGCGTAAACCGCATCGGCATGTTAAACTGCGTTCTGACCGGTTCACCGTCTTTTTTGCCCGGTTCCCAATCGGGCATGTTTTCAACCACTTCCAGCGCTTCCTCATCGCATCCGCCACCGATTCCGCGCAGAACTTTTGCATCAGTAATGCTGCCGTCTGCTTCTACGATGAAACTGACATAAACAGTCCCCTGAATACCTGTATCCTGCGCTTCCTGTGGATATTCAATATTATCCGTTAAATATTGCGTCCTGGCCTGTTCGCCGCCAGGGAACTTTGGTTGCTCATCGACGACAATATAGGTTTTTTGCTTTTCATCTGATTCTTCATCTTCAATTAGTTTTGATGGTAACCCTACACGTTGAACATATTTCTTAGAATCATCTTGTGTCGCAATCTGCGAAAAGCTAACGGGCATTAAAATTTGCATAAGAAGATTTTGACCCATAGACTGTGCAGGTTCCCAATCGGGCATATTATTAATGGCATCCAGAACTTCTTTATCAAATGATTCACTTATACCATTAATTATCCTGGCATTTTGAACTTTTCCCTTCCGGTCTATCTCAAAATACGCATAGACTATGCCTGAGATATTGTTGATTTTGGCTTCCTCAGGGTATTGAATTTTATTATTCAAATATTCCTGCACTGTTTGCGAACCTTTAAGCAAAAGCTGATTTTCCGGTTTAGGATGGCCTTTTGGTTCTTTAACATTAACAAAATATGCTTGATGGCTACTACTATCCGACATGTAGGCTACCAATTCTTTTCCTTTCTGATTATCCATCAAAGAGTTGACAGCATTTTCAGCCCAGGACTCATCTTCCCCTGACAAAGAACTGCTTCCCTTGTTTTCACAGGAAATCCCCCAGAAAAGCGCTCCGGCCAGCGGGATTAACAGTAAGTATTTCAACAGATTTATTTTTTTCGATTGATTTTTAAGTAACATTTTGAACCTCCTTTTTAATGATAGTTTGTTAAATGGATGGACCAGCGTGCTGAGTGGAATTCCTGCGGCCTGCTTTAGCATGAGGTCCTGGTATTTGTAATCGGTTGCTTCGCGGGACGTCTCCCGGTCGGCAATGAATTCATGATTTTCGTAGATAGCATATTTCAATAGCCACACAAATGGATTGAACCACTGAAAAATAATAGCCAGGTGAATCAGCAGGGCATCCACGCTGTGGTATTCCCTGACGTGTACCTCTTCGTGGGCTTTAATCTGTTCAAGGTCTTTAGGAGAATGATGTGCCTGGTTGAGGAAAATCATACGGAAAAAGCTGAAAGAGTGACCTTTGTTGACCAGGAAAACGTTGCTTTCATGCGAAGCCTCTTTGGCAGCTTTTTCCTTTAACAGGAAGATGCTGATAAATCCGTAAAGGGCATGAAGTAAAAACAAGGTCACTCCTGTCAGGTACACATAGAGCAGTGGAGAGGCGGAGCTTTCAGAAGAAGAAGCCTGCACCGGAACTTCTGCTACATTCACCACCGGCATGGTAAATATCTGCGGAGTGGCACTAACAGCGGAAGAACCCACCGAAATATCTAACAAGGGAAGTATAAAAGCCAGGGGCAGACTGCTCAGCAGCACTAAGCGATTGAGTGTGAAAAACGTTTCATTACGCAGAAAAGCCCGGTAGAAAATATAAATCAGGGCCAGAACAATCGCTGATTCGAGGTGATATGTGAGAAAATCATTCATTTTCTTTCTTTTTGCGTTCAATTTCTTGTTCCATCATCTCTTTAATGGCTTCCAGGTCTTTGACCGACACCGCATCATCTTTAGCAAAAAAGGAGGCCAGTTGTTTGTATGAATTCCCGAAATAGCGGCTCAGAAAACCTTTCAGGTAGCTTTTGCGGTATTCCTCGCGCGAAATAAGCGGGTAGTACTTATGGCCCCGGCCATGGCTTTCATGCGCTACAAATCCTTTCTTTTGCAGGATGCGGACAATGGTGCTGACGGTATTGTAGGCCGGTTTGGGCTCCTCCATTTGCCTGAGAATGTCGTTGACAAATCCTGAACCTAAATCCCACAGCTTTTGCATGATTTCTTCTTCAGCTTTGGTTAATTCTTTCATGTCGTTTAAATTGCAAGGTTAACTAAAATATTAGTTTAAGATAAAACAAAGCTACAACTAATCTTTTAGTTTTGCAACTAACTTTTGAAAAAAATGTAAAATTTCAGATAAAAAATTTCATGATTATGAAGATATCAAAGCGAAAGGAATCCGTATCGCAAATTCAAGTAACCTAAGGTTCATCTAACCAAAATATACAGAAATGCAGAGCTTGATGGCTTAACCGTCTCATTAAGTTTTCACCTGAAGCACAGCATCAGCCCATTTATTCGGCCTTCTTAAACCATTCTTCGGCTTTTTGGTCTTTATCCATGCGTTTATAGATATGACCCAGGTAATTGGCATAACGTGATTTTGGATTAAGTTGATACAGTTTTTCGAAATAATCACGTGAGGTTTTAAAATCGGGCCAAATGACATCCCATGCTTCCAGCAGTTTATTGTAATTCTCACGCGTTCGGCTCTCATTGTAATCTTTCATCACTTTCATGTAAAGATCATCCGCTTTTTTGAAATACTTAATCGCATTCCATTCAAGCGCTGCCAGGTTCTCAGGTTTTTCATCCAGTATTTGACCGGCGAGTTCATTGCACTTTTCGTCGTTCCCCAGCTTTTTGTTTACCTTAAACCAGTCTTTTTTCATTTCCAGATCAGATTTTACCTGATCCGGGAGGCTTGGCCAAAG
>CAYXJS010000060.1:0-14295 GCA_964465045.1 uncultured Bacteroidales bacterium
TTACAGAGCCTGTGACATACGATAAAATTATAAAAGAAAATCACGGGTATTGAATCGATACCCCATTTAAATTTTAAAGTTATGCAACCACAGTAAAAAGAAGATTTACCCTTGAAATTATTTGTCATGTAAAGCATAAACGTAAAAAGAGCAGGCCCGTTAAGACCCGCTCCTTAAATTACTTACTCACGTAATTAAAATACAATTCTTACGGAGTTGAAATATCCCAGAATAGAGTCGTTTCAAGGGCATCACCTCCAATTGCATCCGATGCCTCCTGGTAATTACTTCTATTTAGTGTTTGTTCATTTATAGGATATGTAAACCTTCTTGGCACCACACCATCTTCGGTTTTATATACATCAGGATCGGGTGTGTTCATAATATTAGGCTCATCTAGTCTACGATATGTTGTATATCCAATAAATCCTCTTGTATAGGATGCCAGCCAGGATTGCAGACCTATGGAAGCTTTCCAGTCATCTTCATCATAAGGATTATTATCAAGGTAGTCATCAGCTTCTGCATCTGTTCCATCCCAGAATTTAATAGACGCCTTAACACCTTCATCGTAAGCATCTTCAGCAGAGACACCAACATTATAACCGCGAGCAGCTGCTTCAGCAAGGTAAAATTGTACTTCTGAGTACGTGATGAACAGACCCGGGAATGTAGGATCATCGACAATTTTAGCGCCTACCCTTGAATGATTCTGATATGAAGAACTATATCCATATTGGCCACCAAGCCAAACTGGGTCATCTACATCATTGTCAGAGGTATCTACCTTATGTTGAAAAAAGTTGTCCAGACGAGGATCATCTCTTGGTACCATTGCATCTATGATTGTATTAGCTGCAACAAAGTCCTTACGGCCACTTAATACTAAGTCTTCGTATAAAGGATTTGTATTAGGTGAAGAACCCTGATACACAAACAAGGCATTATCAGATGCTGAAGCAATAACACCTGCTGCAACAGCTTCTTCAGCTTTCGCCTGAACATTGAAGTCCACATCGCCAGAGGCGTCTGCTACATTAATAGCTATTTTAAGCTTCAATGAATTTGCAAACTTCATCCATTTCTCTGCATCCCCACCATAAATCAAATCAGCAGAACCAAAGCTGGCGGCTGATGGCTCAAGATTATTGATGACATTGTCTACTCGTGTCATAAGGTCACTATAAATATAAGCAGCGTCATCATATTTAGGTGAAATATTATCTACATTTAATGAACTGTCATAAGGGACATTCCCAAAAATGTTGACAAGATTATGATACGTATAAATTTTCATAAGTTCAATAATCAAAAGCTTGTTGAATTTTTGAGCTTCTGATTCCTCCACTGTCAAAGGATCTTCTTCTATTAACTCTCGCGCATTATCCAAATGCTTTAATACATTTGTATAATAAATGTCAAATACATTATCAGGAATGGTACGATTAACTATATCGTAGTTTGCCTCATCTGTATAAGTTGTTTCAGTCCAATACTGAGCGAATAGCTTCCATACATTAAGGTTCACATTTGTACTGGAAATTTGATCGCTCAGTTCCTTTTGGCCTTGTGAGAATAAGAATTCTCCCTCTACATTAATAGGATTCTTCTCATCCTTATTGAAATCCTCAAAGTCATCAGTACAAGATGCCAAGAAAGCAAATATGATAAAATAAATTATATAAACTCGTTTCATAATTACAATGTTTTTTTTATTTAAAATTGAATATTAACTCTGAGACCTATATTACGCGTTGTGGGAAAAACTCCACTTTGCCATCCCTGAATATTTCCAGAGCTTTGTGAAGCTTCAGGGTCCGCGTATGGCAAGTCTTTATACAGAATTGCAAGATTTGAGCCAATCAAGCTAAGCTTAACTTGGTCAAAAATATTACCAGCCACTTTTTGTGGTAATGTGTAGGACAATGACAATTCTCTCAATTTTACGAAAGTAGCATCAAACACATAACGAGCGTTTGGACTAGTGGCATAACCGTCGGCTGCATAATTATCACCAGCAATACGTGTTGTATTCTCAACATATTCATCCGGTTCACCGTCATCATTATTATCTACAGGGACTACACCGTCTAGAACAATACCACCGCTTTCATCCGTATAATTGCCATCTTCATCGGTCAGGATTGGATCTCTTTCCTGATTACCCAAATCGTTTATTTCGGTAGTTTCAGGATACAATCCTGTTGCCATACCGTACCACTGGTCTAATGAGAAAATACTTCCACCCATTTGAACATCTATGAGGAAACTTAAAGCGAAATTCTTATAATTAAATGTGTTCGTCACACCTGCATTCCAATCGGGCTGAATGTTACCAATAACTTTGTCGGATGTTCCTGTAACTGCATAGTATCCACTCGGATTTACAATTCTCCTGCCATCGGGTGAATACTCAAAATCAGTTCCCTGAATGGCTCCGTAAGGTTCTCCTTCACGAGCATTAATTGTAACTCCACCTTGCATTGACCCTAATTGAAGGTTTTCAATATCACCTCCCAAATCAGCAACAACAGTTTCTACAGTGGACCAGTTCATATCAACCTGCCATTTGAAATTTTTACTTTGGACAGGACGCCCTCCGATATGTAACTCAATGCCATCCTTATCAACTTGACCTACATTAACAAGTTTAGATTCATAACCAGTAGCCGTTGATAAAGCCAGCGGAATGATTTGATTCTCAATTTTTTCCTGGAAAACGGCAACATCTCCAAACAACCTATTTTGGAACATAGCGAATTCCAAGCCAGCTTCAAAACTTGAAGAAATTTCAGGTTTTAAATCCGGATTATTTTTTGAAGCGGGGATACGGGCTAATGTAGATGAACCAAATGGTGAAACTACCCGATAGGAATCCAAAATACGACCCCACGGAGCATCGCTACCCACTTGTGCCCAGTTAACTCTTACCTTACCCAAATCTAACCAATCCATTTCATCAAGAACTTCATTAAACAGAAATGCAAAGGACAAAGAAGGATATACATATGAATTGTCATCTATCGGTAAAGTTGAAGAAACGTCTCTTCTAACAGAACCATCTAAGAATAACATATCCTTGTATCCCAGTGAGAAATTGGCAAAAATACCATTGACGCCAATTTTATCTAATTCCTCAACCGGTGGTAATCTTGGAGTAGAACTGTTGTTCAAAGCAAATGTACCGGGAACAGCAAGACCTCCATTAGTTGACTCTCTAATTCGTTCAAATGAAGATCGGCGAATGTTAGTTCCAAGCATGGCTGTCATATCAAAATCTTCGGAAATATCCTTATCATACTTCAATTGCGCATCAAAATTTTGCTCACTAAAAAAGATATCCGTCCGTTGATATCCGGAAGTTATAGATGGATATCCTATACCAAAAGCGCCGGCCACAGAACCAACCGCTTTGCGTTCCTGCTGTATGAAATTATATTGATCAAGTGAATACTGTGCATTAACGCTTAAATCATCATTGATTTGCCATTGGGCATTTACATTACCATATACTCGATCTCTTTCATCATCCTGGTAACTTTGATATCGCTGAAAATAGAAGTTATCCCAATAGATAGGAGAAAGGTCCTCCTCACTATTAGGATTCCAGGTGAGGTTACTTTCGTTTAATTCATATAACTCTTTCTGGTTTTTCATGTCTACACCCACATTCCACCATTGACGGAATGATGACAAAATGTTGTCTGAATAACCTGTACGGTTACGTCCTTTGGTATATGTATTCGTATAATTAACAGAAGCGCTGACCTTCAAATTATCCAGAATGTCATAAGAAGAATTAAACGCAAGATTATTCTTTTTCCGCTCACTATTGGGCATCATGCCTGTTTTGTCTGTATTGGTATATGACAGACGGAATGTGGAGTATTCTGTACCTCCGCTCACTGAAATGTTATTGGTATAAGACATGCCCGTACCAAAGAAGTATTCAGGACCGTTATCAGCTGCATCGAAAGGACGTTTTTCATTATAATACGGCGATTCTGGATAGAATGAGGTCCAATCATAAACCATAAGGTCCTCATCAAAAGCTGCACCTCTCGAGGCATCTTCAGTAGAAGGTACGACGTAATCACTATCTCCATCACCATCAAAATCATAATTATAGAGATATGGAATATCACTACCACTATAATAAGGTCCATATCCTGCACCATACTGGTCTTGATATTCAGGGAAGGTAGATTTATCCATCGTACTCATCGTGGTAGTCGAGTTCATATTCACATTAATGGATTTATACCCTTCTGAAGGTTTATCACCCTTTTTCGTTTCAATGACGATTACACCGTTAGCAGCACGTGAACCATACAATGCTGTGGCAGCAGCACCTTTCAATACAGTCATGCTCTTGATGTCATTTGGGTTAAGGTCACTGATAGGATTACCATAATCAAACCCTGCTCCACCTACTTTTTGGTATGCAGTATTGCTATTCATGTTGTTAATCGGTACGCCATCAACAACAAATAATGCTTGATTATTTCCTGTTAGTGAAGACTGACCCCGAATAATAACATCAGAGGAACCTCCCATGTTAGTGTTGGCCTTAATTCGTACACCGGAAATTTTACCAGAAAGTCCTTCTATGACATTTTCTTTTTCCGTGCGATTGATGTCATCTCCTTGAACTTCTGATACAGCATATCCAAGAGATTTCTTCTCTCTTGAAATACCCAGGGCAGTCACAACAACCCCTTCAATATCCATGGCCCGGGATTCAAGTGTTACATTAATAACCTCCTTGTCACCAATTTCCACCTCTTTGGTGGCCATACCCACAAACTTAAATACGAGGATTTCGGCCTGCTCATTAACGGAGAGATCATAATTTCCGTCAATATCCGTGGTAGTACCTACGGTTGTTCCCTTAACAACAACCTGCACACCCGGAATAGCTTGTCCGTCTTCGGCACTTGTTACCGTACCTGTAATTGTTTTTTGCGCTATCGCTGCATTAACCCCTAAAAAGGCCATGAGCGCGAGCAAAATCGTAAATTTTCTCATAGTTTAGATAGTTTTAGTTTAGTTTTTAGTAAATTACTAACTTTTTATGCTTTGATTATTCCTGCCTCAAAAGTCATAATCAGGCGCAATTTATAAAAAAATCCTAATGCAACAATAAAATTTTAACAAAAAAAATACGTACTTAACCTTAAAGCATCACTGTTTTTACGTATGGGATTACATCCAATATGTTTAAAAAGATAAAATTCCTATTTTTGCACATAATTCTAAGGCATTTATTATGAAACCAGTACAGGAATTTACCAATGTTTCAGAAAAGCATTTCCTTAGGCTGAATAAGATTTTTTAAGGCTTAATACATAGGTGTTAATAATAATACAATGACTTGGAACTAAAAAGCAAATAAATTCAAATTCATGAAAGAATTCCATTCCCTTACTGATATACAGGAAATTTTAGCTAAACAACGAGGCATTATGCTGTACTTTTACAGCAACCGGTGTGCTCCATGCCGTAGTCTACGCCCAAAAGTAATTAAACTAATCAACAATAAATTCCCTGAAATCGAGCTTGTATTTATCAACTCAGAAAAACAGCCTGATATACCTGCTCATTTCGGTGTATTCTCCAACCCGTCCATCATTCTGTTTATCGATCAGCGCGAGCATTTCCGGAATAGCAAATACATTTCTGAAGATCAACTGGCTGAGCAAACGGATCGGCTCTATAAAATGGCTTTTGAGTAAGGCGAATGGGGCAATTCGTCTATTTGTTGATTCGTTGATTCGTTGATTCGTTGATTGGTTTGCAAATCGTTTATCAGGTTCAGAAGTCAAAGATTAGTAATCCGAGACATTTACCCTACGAAATGGGGAGGCTATCCAATAACCAGACGCTGACAGGTCTGTCGACGCTATCAGGTCAAATTAGGAACTGAATGACCTTCCGGCTTTTTAGAGTGTTATTTCGTGTTGAAGAATGTGGTAGATTTTTCCCCTCATCCCTTACCCTTCCCGAAAAAGTCGCGACAGTTCTCCCCAGGGAGAAGGGGATTAACTTATTACGAATTAACGTATTAACTACTCACAAATCAACCAATTAACAATTCACTAATGTTCTAATTCACCGGAGAACCAGGTCAAACTCTTTACTATCCCAAATCACCTACTTCTTCCTCAACTTCTGTTAATATCTCAAGACTTTTCACTAATCTTTTCATGGTGTTGTGATCGTCATAGAGCGGGCGGTCAATATCCAGGAATTCTACATGACGACGGATAACCTCATGGGCTTTGGTAACTCCCCTGCCAAATTTATAGTCTCTGAAGTCGAGCGCCTGTGCGGCTGCCATAAACTCTATACCCAGTATTCCATACGCATTATCCATAATCTGGTTATTCTTCAAAGCTGTATTCATCCCCATAGACACAAAATCCTCCTGATCGGCCGCTGCCGGAATGGATTGCACCGAAGCCGGGGCCGATAAAATACGCTGCTCTACAATCTGCATATCCGCGGTATACTGGCTTAGCATCATCCCGGAAAACATGCCGGCTCCCTTAGTCAGGAAGGCAGGTAGTCCAACGCTCAATGCCGGATTATTCAGGCGGTTCATGCGGCGCTCAGAAAGTACGCAAACCATCGTAATAGCTGCGCCCGCCATATCCATCGGCAAGCTGACAGGTGTACCCTGGAAATTGGCTCCACTCAGTTGCTTGTCTTCTTCCGGGAAGAAAATCGGGTTATCTCCCACTCCATTCAGCTCAATCTCCACCTGCGAACGGGCATAAGCCAACGCATCATGAGCCGCCCCGATAACCTGCGGCGTAGAACGCATCGAATAAGCATCCTGCACTTTACATTTAATGCGTTTGGCTTTCAAATCGCCGCCTTCTACAAGCTTTCCAATTGCTTTAGCGCTTCTTACGGCGCCCGAAAAGCCTCTGACTTCATGCAGCTTAGGAGTATACGGTCCCATATTGGCTTTGAGCGCTTCCAGCGACATCGCGGCTGCAATTTCGGCCTGCTTCAGGAAATTCTCAGCATCGTGAATAAACAGAGCACTCATAGCAGTAAGCACATTCGAGCCATTTATGGCTGCGAGGCCATCGCGGGCTTTAAGACCCGGAATAGCGATTCCGGCTTCATCCATAGCCTCCTTGCCGTCTTTTAGTTCGCCATCGTACCAGGCTTTGCCCTCTCCCATCAGCAAAAGGGCTATCTGCGACATGGGCGCTAAATCACCCGAAGCGCCTACTGAACCTTTTTCGCAGACATAAGGCGTTACCCCTTTATTGAGCATGTCAACATAGGTCTGAGTAATTTCCAGACGGTTTCCCGAGTTCCCGTGAGCATGCACATTAATGCGTCCCAGCATGGCTGCCCTGACATGCTCTTCAGGCATAGCATCGCCAATTCCGGCGGCGTGATTGTAAATCAGATATTTCTGAAATTCCTTTACCTGCTCATCGTTTAGCTCTACTTCAGAAAATTCACCTATACCGGTGTTGACACCATACATGATTTCATGCTGCTCCATTTTCCGCTCAAGCATATCACGGCAGGCATTAATCCGGGAAATCGCATCAGGGTGCAGTTCTACTTTTTCGTGATAACGAGCCACTTTCACTACCTTTTCAATTGTAAGACCCTCACCATCAATTATAATAGCCATAGTTTTATTGTTTTTGTTAGAGTTTGCCTGTAAAAATAAAAAATTACCGGCACTTATTGGTTGTGAATGGTGAATTGTTCATTGAGTCATTGAGTGGTCATTTGTGGTCATTTAATAGTCATTAAGTTGTCATTTGTAATAATTTGCTTCGCGTAAATAAATCGTAATTTATTGTAATTTGCTGCGCGTAATTGGTTGCCTGCCCCGTGAAATTGCGGAACAATTATTTCTACGGGGTAATTCATTGTCATTAAGTGATCATTTATTGTAATTCCGGGTTCCGGGTTCCGGGTTTCGGGTTTTGGATTCCGGGTTTC
The DNA here is from genome assembly GCA_964465045.1 of uncultured Bacteroidales bacterium. Lineage (GTDB taxonomy): Bacteria > Bacteroidota > Bacteroidia > Bacteroidales > JAIPAH01 > JAIPAH01. The sequence goes on from CAYXJS010000060.1 coordinate 7,981, forward strand.
TGACTTCCGATCTCTGACTTCTGATCTCTGGCCGCTGACTTCTGACTTCCGATCTCTGACTTCTGATCTCTGGCCGCTGACTTCTGATCGCTGATCCTACCGGATTCTAAAACATCAGGGATAACACATATCATATATGAGACGCGATAAATCGCGTCTTTACGATTGGGGTTTAGACTTCTTTTGCTCTGTATCTATCATATAATCTATGTCTTACAAGTTAACAAATCACCAATTAACAATTCACTTTTTCTGATTTCCGCGTAATTCGCCAAAAACCCATGTAATTCGCCAAAAATCCGCGTTTTTGTTATTTGGGTTTTGGAATTTGGAATTTACCCATCTATACATCTTCAATCAACCCATCCGGGATGGAGATTTTTACTTCACGGATAAAAGCCACTGATTTCTGGATATGCTTATACATCACCTGGTCATCATTAACGAAAGGCACATGCTTTCTGTATTCGCTTACAAATTCCTCGATATACGGCGAGGATTTGGCAGGTCTCCTGAACTCAAGCGCCTGCGCTCCGGCCAGCAACTCTATAGCCAGGATGCGTTCAAGATTATGAATCGCCTGGTAGGCCTTGGTGGCTGCGTTGGCTCCCATACTCACGTGGTCTTCCTGTCCTTGCGAGGATACGATGCTGTCTACAGATGCCGGGGAAGCCAGTTGTTTGCTCTGGCTGACTATAGAAGCTGCTGTGTACTGCGGAATCATAAAACCGCTGTTTAGTCCGGGTTTGGCCACCAGAAATGAGGGCAACCCTCTTTTTCCATCAAGCAACTGATAGGTTCTTCTTTCGGAAATACTACCCAGTTCTGCGGTAGCTATAGCCAGGTAATCGAGCGCGATAGCCAGCGGCTGACCGTGAAAGTTACCGGCGCTGATCACCAAATCCTCATCCGGAAAAATGGTAGGATTATCGGTTACAGCATTCATCTCATTAGAGAAAACCTTCGCTACATAATTCATCGCATCCTTGGAAGCGCCATGCACCTGCGGAATACAACGGAAAGAATAAGGGTCCTGCACATGCGCTTTTTTGCGGTTGATAAGCTCACTTCCCTCGAGCAGATTCCTGAAAATTTCAGCCGTTTTTATTTGTCCTGACTGCTGACGAATCTGATGCACCAGGTCATTAAAAGGCTCTTTGCGTCCGTCGAAAGCCTCTAATGAAATTACCCCGCAAATGTCGGCAAGTTGCGACAGGCGGAAAAGCTTTATCAGGCTGTAAACGCCATATGCGCCCATGAATTGCGTTCCGTTCAGCAAAGCAAGTCCTTCTTTCGACTTAAGGGTTATCGGCTCCCAGCCCAGTTCGCGATTCACTTCAGCCGCTTTGCGTTGCTTACCGCGATAGTTTACTTCTCCTTCAGAAAGCAAAGGCAACGACAGATGAGCCAACGGCGCTAAATCTCCTGAAGCGCCTAGTGAACCTTGCTGGTAAACCACGCTCAGCACATCATGGTTATACATATCCACCAACCGTTCAACAGTCTGCAACTGTACGCCGCTATGACCGTAAGCCAATGATTGTACTTTTAAGAAAAGCATCAGCTTAACCACTTCCTGCGGCACTTCCTCACCTATACCACAGGCGTGCGACTTTACAAGGTTTATTTGCAATTGTCCCAGGTCGGCTTTAGATATTTTTACATTATACAGCGAGCCAAAACCTGTATTAACGCCATAAATCGGTTCTTTCTCTTCTTCTGTTTTACGCTCCAAATAATTACGGCACTTTATGATACGCTCTTTCGATTCATCCGAAAGTTTTAGAGAATAGCCCTCTTTATGTATCTCAAAAATCTTTTCAAACGTCAGTTTACGATCGGGCCTGATGATATATTCCATGAGTTGAGTTTAAAAAGTTCGTCAGTTTCTATGTTTATAAGTTATTTATCTGATAATGTATAATTTGAATGAGTAAATGTTTTCATAATGTTTTACCATTCAAAATATTATATATTAAAAACTATGTAGCCTTTTTACATCAGGTGCTTCCATAGCCTTGCATTTTCAGTATCAAAAATTTTTCACCTGAGTAATGATTTCTTCAGCGCTAAGCATGTTTTGCTCTCCGGTTTCCATATTTTTTAGAGTGTATTTATTTTCCTGCATTTCATTTTCACCGGCCATCACTACAAAAGGAATTCCTTTGTTATTGGCGTATGTCATTTGTTTTTTCATTTTGGCTTTCGCCGGATACATTTCTGCCGTGATGCCATTTTGTCTTAGCTTAGCCAGTAGCGGAAGGCCATAGTTTTGCTCGGTTTCCCCGAAATTTACCAACATAATTTGCGTGGTAGTCTGTACTTTTACCGGAAACAGGTTTTCATTCATCATCACATCATAAATGCGATCAGCGCCAAAAGAAATGCCTACGCCAGATACATCCTTCAAACCAAACACGCCTGTTAAGTCATCATATCGGCCGCCGCCACAAATGCTACCCATTGGGGTATTTTTTGCCTTGACTTCGATGATGGCTCCCGTATAATAATCCAGTCCGCGTGCTAAAGTCAAATCCAGCACTACTTCTGTGGAAACGCCAACAAGGTCTAGTTTTTCCAGTAAATAGGTGATTTCCAGAAATCCTTCACGAGCCATCTCCGATGATTTCAGGTTTTCGCTGAGCTGATTGATTTTCTCCGTATTTGAGCCCTGAAGCTGCAGCACAGGTTTTACCTTGTCTGTAGCCTGCTCATCCAGTCCGCGTGCCTTAAGTTCCTGCAGCACCTCTTCCATCGGGATTTTGTCAAGCTTATCAATAGCTACTGTAATGTCTGTGAGCTTATCGGGATGCCCGATGTATTCAGCCAATCCGCTTAGGATTTTCCGGTTATTGATGTGGATTGTATTTTCAATGCCAAGCCGCTTAAATACTTCATCTATAATCTGAATAAGTTCCGCTTCATTCATCAGCGAATCTGAACCGATAACATCAGCATCGCACTGATAAAACTCGCGGTATCTTCCCTTTTGAGGCTTATCAGCACGCCAAACCGGCTGAATCTGATAGCGTTTAAACGGAAAAGTAATTTCATTGCGGTGCTGCACAACATAGCGCGCAAAAGGCACGGTAAGATCGTATCGCAATCCTTTTTCCGCGATTTTGGGTGTAAGCTCAGCGCTATCTATACTTTGCAGGCTTTCGCGATTGATTTTTGAGAGATAATCTCCTGAATTCAAAACCTTAAACAATAGCTTATCGCCTTCTTCGCCATATTTTCCCGTTAAGGTATTAAGGGTTTCCATCGCCGGCGTTTCCAGCGGAAGGAACCCAAACAACTGGTACACCTGACGAATGGTATCAAAAATATAATTTCGCTTCACCATAATTTCCGGTGAAAAGTCGCGTGTGCCCTTTGGTATGGTTGGTTTCATAAAATTTCGGTTTTCGGAAGGCAAAGATAGTGTTTTAGTTAAAACTTGCATTGGTTAGCGCAAAGCCAAAAATCAGGCATCCGGCAATGTAAAAGCAAAATCGCTGCCGTATCCTTGCTTGCTGTTTACCCAGATCTTCCCTTGGTGTTTTTCTACAAATTCTTTACACAAGACCAGGCCAAGACCTGTGCCTTTTTCATTATTTGTTCCGGGGCGACGATAATCATTATCTATATTGAAAATCTTTTTTACATAATCTTTTGGAATGCCCACCCCCTCATCCTTAACATGGATTTCTGTATTATCTGAAACCTTAAACGCTTCTATAATCACTTTTTTACCATGCGGCGTAAATTTAATGGCATTCGTCAGCAAATTGTGCAAAACAGTATATAGCATGTTCCAGTCTGCAAAAACGGTTAATGCTGGAGGTATAATCTTCTCTAATAAAATCTGCTTAGAATCTGCCCGATGTTTGTTTACATTGATGACTTGTCTGGCAAGTTTATTCAAATCATGATTTGCCGGCTCAAATTCTATTCTTCCATTTTGAGAACGAGACCATTGCAGCAGGTTTTGCAACAACTGAAATGCACTTTCAGAAGCGCTGTTAATACCTGAGGCATATTCTTTTATTTCTTCTTCACTAAAATTATCAATTTCCTGAATCAACAAATCCGACAAACCCAGAATCGCATTAAAAGGACTTTTCAGATCGTGAGCAATGATGGAAAAAAACTTATCCTTCGCCTTATTGGCTTCTTCCAATGCTTTTTCTTTTTCACGGCGTTGTGCCTGTGCCTCTTTAAGTTCCTGGATATCATCAATTATCCCAAACATTTTATGCGATTCTCCTTCATCCAATGGCTTAATAAGGCATCCGCGGAGTTTTAACCATCGGTATTTTTTTTGACTATCGAGTATCCTGACATCCAGATTCAGCGTATGGCAATTTCGCGATAAGCAGTTTTCTCTAGCCTGCTTTAGCGGCGGCAGGTCTTCGGGATGCACCGGTATGTCTTCATCTTTAAGGTTTTTGATGTTCCAGGATTTAGACTGATATCCTAACAGATTGGCAACCCCTTTTCCTAAATGGAGTTCTCCGGTCTCCGTATTCAACTCCCACATGCCGGCAGAGATAGACTCTAACAATTGCTTTATCCGCTCATACTGGGTATAATACTTTGTTTTTTCCTTTTCCAGGTCTTCTACCGTTTCTGATAGCTGTTGCTGATTTTGACTTAAACGCTCATTTAGCCGCTTATAACTTCTGTACTTTCTGAAAGAATAGATAAAAAGCGCCAGAATAGCGCCGCCCAGCGCCATAATTATGCGCCGTAATCTATTTGAGGCTCGCAACTCATCTTCTGCAGATTCATATTTTGTTAAAATATTTTTGAATACTCTATCTTGGGTTTTTTGAACATTGCCGGCCCGATTATATAAAATATCCTGTGCAGCTTGTGAAGAAGTACCTCTTTCTTCTGTTGTGATTTTCCCTGGATGTAAAGCATTTTTCATAGCATAACCTTGAGAATAAACATCAGTTGATGTCATCCACAAAAAAAGAAAAAAGATGATTGTAAGTCGAGCAAGCTCCATAATCAGATTTTAACAAGATGTAAATGTAATAAAAATCATTGTTTTGTATGTAGAATACATAAGAAAATTATGCTGATGATGCCATTAAGGCAGCCAGTTTCTTTGTGTTTTTATACCAGTTGTAATTTTCAGCTACAAAAAGGGATCCATTTTCTGCAACCATCTTGCAGGTTTCTTCGTTTTCAAGCAATTCTGAGATGTGAGCTGCATATTGTTCAGGGGATTCTGCCACCAGAATTTCCTCACCGTCTGTGGCGCCCAGGGCTTCGTTAGCCAGCGGCGATGTAATACACGGAATCCCCATAGCCATCGCCTCGAGCAGTTTGTTCTGCAATCCCGTACCAATTTGCATGGGTGCAATAAACACTTTCGAATGCAGATAGCTATCCCGGATATCATCTACCCAACCACTGACCTCTACTCCGTTACCGGCTAATCGTTTAACCCGGCGGTGTGGGTTGGCTCCGGAAAGCAGCAATTTCACCTGGCTGTATTGCTTGCGCACCACAGGCAAGATTTTCCTGACAAGGTACTCAGCTCCTACTATATTGGGGCGATAATTCATATTCCCCACAAAAACCAAATCATATTCTTTTTCTCTTTGCTGTGGATAAAAAAAGCCGGTATCCACACCATTCGGAATGATTTCGATTTTTTCCTTATCGGGATGATTTATCAGTTGGCGATCGGGCTCAGAAATGATGGTTTTATGGTCAAAAGCATCAAAAATAACTCGCTCATACCTTTTCAAACGGTAGGCTTCAAAATAAAACAACGGCTTAAACAGCAAAAATTCCCTCGAAGCCCGCCTGGCAATGTTTCCTGAGAATGCATCCTGATAATCCAAGGTTTTGGGAATATCGCGGTTTTTCACATACTCAGCCACCCGAATCAGTTGAGCATAAATGTGATCAGGCTGATAAAAATCGATCAACTCATCAATGCGCTGCCGGGCCTTTTTACTGTAATAATATCCAACCTGCAAAGGTTTCCCCGAAAAAAATGCCTTAATAATATTCATGGTTGAAGCCCATTTGGAAACAGGTACAAAATGGATGTTATCCACGTATTTTATCAACTCCGGATATGCATCGGGATGCACCTCATTCTCGTTCAAGGCGCACACTATTACTTCATGGTCTTCTGAAAGATGCCTGAGCTGATGAAATGCACGCAGTTTATCCCCTTTTTCAATAGGATATGGCACTCGCGGAAGCAGGACAAATATTCTCATATTGTATTTTTAAATCCCTTAACGGGAAATTCCTTTACCAAAACTCAAGGATACATACTTGGTTAATGACACAAAAATATAAAAA
>CAYXJS010000061.1:0-14221 GCA_964465045.1 uncultured Bacteroidales bacterium
CGGTTTTGGCGTTGTCCATGGTGCTGTCCATGATACGCTGAAAAACCTCCACATCACCCAGGAAAACTGCTTTCACAATCCCGAAAAGGAGAGCAACCACAAAAAATGCAATAAAAAGATAGTTTAGTGCCATTCTTTTTAAGATTTGAGTTGCTAATGTAAGAAGCTTTTTTGCTCAAACAAGGATGCTGGGAAATCTTTTTTAACAGGTGATTTGTTAATTTGTCAATTGGTTAATTCGTTGATTCGTTAATTGGTTGAATTGTTAATTTGTGAATGGTTTTTCATGGTTCAGAAGTCAGAGGTCAGTGATCAGAGGTCAGTGATCAGAAATCAGAAATCAGAGATCAGAGATCAGAGATCAGAAATCAGAAATCAGAGATCAGAAACCCGGAATTCGGAATTACAACAAATGACCATCAATGACTACTTAATGACCACAAATGACCATCAATGACCACTTATTAAAGACACAGGGTCGCCATCCCCTACGGGGATTTCAACCCTTCCAATCAGAAACTTTTATTGCCAACTGCAATTTTGCCAACTGTCAACTTATCCTAAACACAAAAACACTTGCGTACTTAAACACTTATTGTCCAGTTTGATAAGACTAAATATTACTTGTCATTTTTTTTGACCGTTTGCATAGCAGGCACGGGTTTTTGTTTCTTCGAAACCAGATAAACTCCGGCAAACACGAGCAGGGAAGCCATTACTTCGAGCCATGTGAGTACGTCTCTGCCGGTAACGACGGCAAAAAGGGTGGCTATGACCGGTTGCGAATAGATATAGGTGCTCACTGTAGAGGGCATGACATGTTTAAGCGCGTACATATTCATAAAGTAGGCTATTACGGTAATCATCACTAAAAGGTAAGCGATGGCCAGGTAAATATCAAAGGGAATCTGCTGCCATTGCACAGCAGAAAACTCGGAAATACCCACCGGGAAAATATAGATGAACCCGAAAACGTAAAGCCATTTTAGTACGGTAACGCCCTGATATTTATACATTACGCGTTTTACTAAAACGAGGTAGAGTCCAAACGAAGATGTGTTAATTAACTGAAATATGTTACCTAAGAAAGTATCCGAACCGAAATCGAGCTTTCCTTCCGCATTAAAGAGGGTTAGAATAATAGCGCCTGACGCGCCGATAATGATTCCGGAAAGTTTCCGTGTAGTTATCGCTTCGTGCAGGATTATTGCGCTGAAAATCATTACAACCAACGGGTTGGAAGTCATGATAATAGATGCATTGATGGGTGTGGAAAGGTTGAGTCCGGATAAAAACATGACCTGGTTCAGAAAAACCCCGAAAAATGCACAAAGCGCAATATGCCAAATGTCTTTTATAGCTACCTTTTCTTTTTTCATAAAAGAAGCAATGATCCAAAACAGGATAACTCCACTAATTACGCGCAGCAAAGCCAGCCCAAATGGAGGGATGTAGTCGGGCATGATGTCTTTGGTAATGGAATAATTGATGCCAAACAACACATTTGCGAAAATGAGGGCGCTGTGCGCTTTGAGGGTGTGCAGTTTTTCCATGAGGCGGCAAAGATAGGAGAAAAATCAGGAGCAAAAAAAAACCGGCGACTTGCTCGGGCCGCCGGTTAAAAGAGATAAAACGTAATGTTTATTCAACAACTACTTTTTGTGTAGTAACGTCGCTGTTTTCGGTTTTCACCTGTACCATGTAAATTCCTTTATCAAGGTTGCTTACATTGATAGCGTGAGATTCTGATCCGCCGTTGTTTTCATAAACAACCTGACCTATCTGGTTGATAAGCTTTACAGAAGTAATCACGTCATTGGCTTTGATATTGATGTTTTCAGAAGCCGGGTTGGGGAAGGTCATTACCCCAATTTTTTCTTCGTTACCATCGATGATGGAAGTAGAAATGTCAAGTGTAACCGGAATGGCTGTATAATTGTTTTCCGGGTCGTTTGCGCCAATATGGATTTCAGCTTCATAAACTCCGTTATCAAGACCGCTGGTGTTAAAGTCTACCAAAACTTCTTCACTTTCACCGGCTTCAATTGAGCCTGACTCAGGAGTAACGGACATCCATGTGGGAATCCCGTCGCCAACGAGTTCAACAATAATACCCCAGTTCCGCTCCAACGTAAGTTCAGACCATCCCGGACCTGTAGCAGACCAGTTCACACCAGGAACCTGTGGGCCATCGTCAGCGCCTAATGGGAAGACTTCTTCGCCCGGGTCTGTGGTTTCATAACCTACCCAAATGTCCTTACCATCAAGGTAAATGTCGTCAGATATCGGAATAGGAGTTTGGGTGTCTTCTTCCGCTGTATAATCCGTTGAATAAAGTTCCTCACCAGGGCCTGGGGTTGTGAAAGCGCCACGGTCCCAAATTTTCATTGTGGATTCATTATTTAATGGAGGATCCATGTGATAGATAATCACTTCACTGATTTTCATACCAATGTAGCTTTCAACGTCTTCTGGTCTGTATAATGCACCCACTTTTACATCGGTTTCACCATCATAACCAACACCGGCTCCTAATTCACTTTGCACGTGAGTAAGAGTTCCATCGCGTTCGCCATTGAATTCAATCGGGTTATCACTAACTGCATCCTTGGCTTCATGACGATCAACTGATTTACGTGTCATTTTAACGCGCTTAACAGTTTCATCTTCTGCATTTGCAGCTTTCTTTGATCCTTCATTCGGATAAACCGGATATACAGAGAAGTTCATTTCTTGCTCACCAGTGTTATCAATAGTGATTACTTCCGGATCAACACCACCGCCTGTTTCGTAAACCATAAGTTCTTCGGTGTCAACAGCTATAGAAGGAGGCAACAGGCCTGTAGAAGCAATCCAGAATTCAAAGTCATCAATGTAATATTTCGGGTCTGCCGGTTCTTCTGCAGCAGAATAAAAGTTAACTACATCCAATGCTGGGTTGGAAACATCTGTTCCGTCAGGTTCTTGCGAATATTCCCAGGCATGAATTTCTTCGCCATTAATTTTAAGCGTAATCCAGTCTTCATCCAAATCTACTTGATTTTCAACATAAAACCACTGGTCTTGGGGGTAATCTAAGTCAATTTCCTGACCGTCAGCAGACAGATAACCTGTGCCGTCATCAGAAAAATAGGTTTCTAATGCCCATGTTGAGCCGAATGCGTGTTGCAGGTTATAATATCCCCCATAGCCTGATTCCATGTACATCCAGAAATTAACGTTGTATTTTCCGCTGGTCACGTTGCCTGCTTCATAAATCATGTCGTTGACACCGGTTACCAGCATAGACTGATCTCCATTGTGAGCAAAATCGTCAGAAACAACAGCGTCTTCATCGTCGCCGGTTCCGCCGCTCCAGGTTGTCCAGTCGTCAGATTGGTCGGCTACACCTTCACCGATTGTGTAAGGTGGTTCAAAACCATCTGCGAAAACTAGCTCACCTTCTGAATAATTAAAGTCATCAAAGTAATACTTTGGTGTTGCTGGTTCTTCAGCAGCACTAAAGAAATTTACTACATCCAGCATGGGATTGTCTACGGTATTATCTTCACTTTCGAGCAATGAATATTGCCATGTGTGAATTTCTTCACCGTTTATCAGAAGCGTAGCTTCATCCTCATCCAGATTTATATGGTTTTCTATATGAAACCATTCATCCTGAGGATAAGTAAGGTCAATCTGTTCGCCACCTGCTGCCAGGTAACCTGTACCATCATCATTCAAATAAACGGCAAAAGCCCATTCTGAGCCGAAAGTATGCTGAAAATTGTAATATCCGCCGTAACCGTCTTCAAGATAATAGGCGAATTTGATGTTATACACACCGCTGGTTTTTTGCCCTAAAGGATAAATCATATCATTTGCATCAGTAACGAGTACAGAGTTACTTCCACTCAGAGCGTAATCGTCTGATACAACAGCATCTTCATCTCCGCCGGAGCCGCCGCTCCAGGTTTCCCAGTCATCGCTTTGCTCAGCGAGTCCGGTACCAGGCGTATAGTCCTCGAAGTCGTCTTCAAAAATGGTTGTTTGTGCTGAAACGCCTAAAACAAAGGTAATCAGCGTTGTAAAAAGTAATAGTTTTTTCATAATGTTAAAAATTTAAGTTTAAAAGTGCTTTTTTGTAATAATTGAGTTCTTTCATTTGGCTGAATAAAATCCAACCAAAGATAAGAAACATATCCTTGTTTTCAAAAAAGAATCTAATTCTAAGACAAATTTTACAGGATTTAGTTTAAAAACAGGGTTTGTTTTTATCCTGAACTACTCAGAAATTGAGATGGTGAGTCCGGTTTAATAAGTTCGTAAGTTTTTAGGTTTGTAAGTTAATTGTTAGAGAATCAATCACATAGATGTAACTTAAGGTTCAGGTAAACAATATATTATATAATTGATTAAAAGCGTGATTGCATTTTAAACCCTTCTCTTGTTTTTTCCTTTTTTGCGGTGTAATTTTGATGCAAATGGAGCAATAATGAAAATCACTATAGAAATAGAAAATCAGGAAAAGGCAGATGCCCTCGTTTATTTCCTGCAGAATCACGGCTATGATATCCGTATCCATACAAATGATAAGCTACGCGATGAAGACTGGGTTTTGCCCGGACGGCCTGCTACCGATGAAGAGCATGAAGATCATGCTAAAGCTATGGAGGAAGAGGGAAAGTATGAAAAGGGGGAAGATTTGGAAAGCGTTTTTGATAGATTGTTCAAGAAATATAAACCCTGAATAAATGCAGGTGTTGATTAGACAAAGAGCAGAAAGAAGTATTGATTCCATTGCTCATTATATTTCCGGGCAAGGATATCCGGAGACAGCCTTCATGTTTATATCACGATTAAAAGGTTTTCTTTATAAAACGGCTGACTTTCCCAGGAAACACCCCATTTGCCATCAAAAATCCTATGCTAAAAGAGGCTTTCGTTGTGCTGTTTTTGAAAAGAATTTTATTGTCGTATATAAAGTTTATGCTTCTTCAGTTTTTATTCAGAATGTGATTCATGTCGCGAAACTTCGCTGATAGATAGCTGCACAACAGTTTGGTTTATGAAATAATTTAGGTTCATAAAATTGCTATCTGCTACTGCAATATCACATAATTTGTTGCATAAAAATATGAGACTGGTCTGAAAAGAATTTTGCCGCTTACAATTAAGATTATCTGCTAAATGTATTTTTCACGCCAAGGCCGCAGAGAGAAGATCGCGGAGATCGCGGAGAATGGAATTAAACCAGGTTGCTATCATGAAATTCTTTTTGGCGGCACTAGTCCTATAGCCTATTAAAACATCTTGGCAGAGAGATTCGCATAGAAAGCTATTGGATATAGTTGACAATTAGTAAAATGTGATGTACAACTAATAATCATAAAACTTTCCCAAAAGTTAGAAAATCAATATTCTAAAAAACGAAACGCTACATGATAATGTTTAAACCTACAAACACATAAACTTACAAGCTTAGTAACTTACAAAACTACAGATGCATTACTGCGAGAGTCCTCTTAATTCCATCCCTTTCAGGATAAGTACTACGGCCTCTTCTACATCAAATTTTTCGGAATTGATTTGCAGATCAAATTTATTGAAGTCAAATTTGCTGCCCGAAAAGTGGTTGATAAGGTCTGTTCGTTTTTTGTCTATGAACCTCATTTTTCTGTAGGCTTCCGCTTCAGACAGATTGGGTTCTTTTGCAAGCATTTTCTGCAGCCGCCACCTTTCAGGAGCATAAAGCCTAACATGAAAAGCGCCCTGAAAATCGCTGGTAATGGCAACACCGCCGCGGCCAATGATTATTACATGCCCTTGCCGGGATAAGTTCTCAATAACCTCACGAATGGTTTTGCGTATTTTCCGGTCGCTGCGGTACTGTCGTGAATCCAATGCGCTTACCACATCATCCATTACTGTTTTTTGTATTGCGTCAAAAACATACCTGATTTTTTGTGGATTCACTTTAAGCTCTTTGGCTGCATTTTCCATGATTTCCTTGTTGATAATACGCCATCCCTTTGCGTCTTGAGTTGATTTCCTGAGTTTTTGCTGCAATCTGTCGGCGATCTGTCTTGATGGGCATCCAAACTGCCGCGATATCGTAATAAACGGCAGTCCCTTTGCTATTGGAGGTTCTACTTTTTTATTGGTCTCCAGGGCCTTAAACCTCTTTTGCATGTATTCCAGTAAGATATTTTCTGTCATGGTTGTGATTTCTTTTGGATAAAAATACATGCTAATTATGAAAAGATCAACGGAAAATAGTTAATTTCGAATCCTCAACAAGTATAAAATATATTATGAATCTTTTGCGCGATGTAATTCAGCCACTTATCATACGCAATACAACCAAAAAAAGTTTTAGCCGGGACGTAAAACTTCAAAACTTTGATGATATACAAAACGTTTGTATTGTAGTGGAAATGGACGAGGAGCCTGGATCGCCTGATATACTCGAACACATCGCAAACAAATATAAAACAAACGGGAAAGCAGTTGAGCTTATCGCTTTTTATCCTTTTGCTGATTTACCTGCTAAACTGACAGCTTCTTCTTTTTTTGTGATAAAGAAGAGTGATTTGAACTTTTTAGGCTTACTAAAGCGCTCCACCAGGGATGCTATATCACACAAGAAATACGACCTGGCGGTTTGTTATAATCCAGGCAACACAGCCGCTGTAAGTCAGGCTTTTGCGCTTTTGCAGGCCCGGTTTAAAGCAGGCACGCCCGGCTCAAAAGGGTTTGTGCCTGAAATGGTTTTACATGCCAAAAAGCAAGGCATGATGCATTTTGTCGAAACCATTAATAGTTATCTGAAAAAATTAAATCAATCATCATGAAACAACAATTTCAGGGTACAGGTGTCGCCATTGTAACACCTTTTAGAAAATATGGAACAGTGGATTTCAATTCACTGGAAAATCTTATCGAACACATTATTAGTAATGGTGTGGATTACATTGTGGTCCTAGGTACTACAGGGGAGTCTGCCACACTAAGTTCTGATGAAAAAAATGCGATTGTAGAATTTGTGCTGGATACAGTAAATAAACGGGTTCCGGTAGTTGCGGGTGCCGGTGGAAATCATACTACTTCTGTAGTTAAAACAGTTAAAGAGCTTAATGAGAAACAGATAGACGGGATTCTTTCTGTAGCGCCCTATTACAACAAGCCGCAATCCAAAGGCCTGTATTATCATTATAAAAATATCGCTACGGCTACGGATTTACCGGTTATCCTATACAATGTTCCCGGAAGAACAGGTACAAACATTCCGGCCGATATTACACTTCAACTGGCCTATGATATTGAGAATATTGTAGCCATTAAGGAAGCTTCCGGCGACTTTAATCAGATAGAGACGATAATAAAAGATAAACCGGATGATTTTAATGTGATTAGTGGCGATGATGGGCTTACCTTGCCTTTGATGGCGATGGGAGCCTCAGGTGTGATTTCCGTTACAGCCAATGCTTTTCCAAAACAGTTTGTGAAACTGGTGAACAGTGCACTGGATAATGATTTCCAAACGGCAAGAGAAGTTCATTATCAGTTGAAAGAAATCATGGACGCATTATTTGCCGATGGCAATCCTGCGGGCGTTAAAGCTGCGCTTGATGAACTCGGTATTATTAAAAATAACCTTCGTTTGCCACTGGTGAAGGTAAATAAAAGTGTAAATGCACTCATCAAAAAAGCGTTGACTGATTTTGCAGGATAAGACAACTATTGAAGTAATCTATATGTCTTGCCAACATCAAAAAACAAAATAAAACAATATGCAATTTAGACCAATTTTAGCTACCCTGGTGGCAGTCTTGCTCATGATGAGCAGTCAGGCACAATACGTGTCAAATAAAAAAAATGCAAAGGAAATTTTAGAAGAAAGGAACGAGATTTTCTTTCGCTTTGATCTGAAAGCGCTTAGTATAAAGCCAGCAGCACTTTTTCAGAAAATAAGCGTTGATAAAGTCGATATTGATGAAGAGGTGGTATATGCTTATGCCGATAAAAATGGTTACGCATTTTTGCAAGAGCATGATATTGTTTTTGATTTGCTGAAAAATCCCTCAGAGCTGATTCAGCCTGAGATGTTTTCCGGCAACAGGGAAACTTATGAGTGGGATGAGTACCCAACTTACGATGCTTACGTAGATATGATGTATCAGTTTGAGGCTGATTATCCTGATTTATGTCAAGTGGTAGACTTTGGAACGACCCACGAAGGGCGTGAATTGCTTGCGGCAAAAATTTCGGATAATCCTGATCAGGATGAGCAGGAACCGGAATTTTTTTATACCTCCACGATGCATGGCGACGAAACTACAGGCTATGTGCTTATGCTGCGGCTGATTGATTATCTGCTGACAAACTACGGAGATGATAGTCGAATCACAGACATGGTAAACAACATGGAGATATGGATCAATCCAAATGCCAATCCCGATGGTACTTACGCATCCGGAGATAATTCCGTAAACGGGGCTACGCGCGGGAATGCCAACGGCATTGATTTGAATCGCAATTTTCCTGACCCTCAAGCGGGCCCTAATCCAGATGGGAATGAATATCAGGCAGAAACAGAAGCTTTTATGGATTTCGCGGCGGAGCATGATTTTGTGATGTCAGCCAATCATCACGGAGGCGCTGAAGTAATCAATTATCCATGGGATACCTGGTCAGACAGGCATGCCGATGACGACTGGTATCAGATGGTGTCTCATGAATATGCTGATACGGCGCAGGAGCATAGCCCTTCGGGTTACATGGTTGAATTTGATGACGGTATTACCAACGGATATGACTGGTATTCCATCACCGGGGGTCGCCAGGATTACATGAATTATTTTCATCATTGCCGCGAAGTTACTATGGAGCTTTCCGATATCAAGCTGCTGCCTGAAAACGAGCTTGATGATCATTGGGAATACAATTTCAGGTCATTACTCAACTACATAGAGCATTCCGGATATGGGTTACGTGGTGTGATCACTGAAACAGAAACCGGAGAACACATTTCCGGTGTTAAAGTAGAAATCCAGGATCATGATGAAGCCAATAGTCATGTATTCTCCGGAGACATGTATGGAGATTATTACCGCCCTCTGGAAACCGGAACATATACGGTTACTTTTTCTGCTCCGTGTTATGAAGCTGTAACAATTCAAGATGTATCTGTAACCGATTATGAAATTACGGAACTGAATGTGGATATGCTTTTAACTGATTTTAGTGCAGATTTCACCACTTCGCAAACAAATGTGAATATTGGGCAGGAGGTAGAATTTGAAGACCTATCCTGCGGAAGCATCACTTCCTGGGAGTGGACTTTTGAAGGTGGAACACCGGAGACAAGTACTGAACAAAACCCTGTGGTGCTTTATTCAGAGCCCGGAGAATGGGATGTGACACTTACAGTCAGTGATGGTGAAAGCGAAGAGACTACGGCTAAGGAAAACTACATTACGGCTGCTTCCGAGATTTTAATGGACGATGGAGAAATAACTACCTGCCAGGGCATGTTTTATGATGATGGCGGGCCAGAAGACGATTACAGTAATGATGCTGATTATACTTTTACAGTGTATCCGGAAACTGACGGAGCTTTCGTGAAGGCCGAATTTCAAAGTTTTAATATTGAAGACCATAGTAGTTGTGATTATGACTGGCTTAGGATTTATGATGGCGAAAGCACATCGGCTCCGCAAATTGGTGGCGCTTATTGCGGGACAGATTCGCCGGGAACGGTTGTTGCTGAGAATGCTTCCGGAGCGCTTACCTTCGAATTTCATTCTGACGGTTCGGTAACCGAGTCAGGATGGGAAGCCTTAATTAGTTGTGCAGGTGGAACAGATATGCCGCTGGCAGATTTTGAAGCTGAAGAAACAAATATTGAAGAGGGAGAAACAGTGGAATTCACCAACCTCTCAGGAAATGCAGAGGGTTATTCCTGGAGTTTTGAAGGAGGTACGCCCGCCACATCCTCAGATGAAAATCCGGTTATTACCTACGAGGAGCCGGGCACGTATTCGGTTGAACTGGTTGCAACTAACGAAAACGGCTCGGATACAGAATTGAAAGAGGATTATATTGAGGTA
The DNA here is from genome assembly GCA_964465045.1 of uncultured Bacteroidales bacterium. Classification (GTDB taxonomy): domain Bacteria; phylum Bacteroidota; class Bacteroidia; order Bacteroidales; family JAIPAH01; genus JAIPAH01. Next base: position 10,092 of record CAYXJS010000061.1, read on the forward strand.
GATGTAAGTACTTCCGTGCCGTTGTCTGAAAGGCAGCCGCTGAAAGTTTATCCCAATCCGGTTTCAGGTAGCCGGTTTGTGATAGAAAGCGAAGAAGAGTTACAACATGTGGAAATGATTAACCTTGACGGGAAAACCGTAAAATCAGAATCGCACACAGCGTTCAAAACCCGTATAGGAACAAATGGATTAGGCAATGGCGTTTATATTCTGAAAATTACCACTAGGAATAACGTGTATTACAAAAAGATACAACTATTCTAAGAAAACTTCCTGACTACCAGTCTGAACCCATTCGGTATCAATGGCCGGATGGGTTTGATTATTTTAATAGGATATTGTGGTATAACACAGTAAAAAGTTATGCAGAATTATCTGGCTATACATTGTGTAGTTTAAATAAATTATTCTATTTTTGCACTTCCAAAATAAAAGGTTAGAAACGATGGCAAAGAAAACAAAAGACGCAAGGGTTCAGGTTATATTGGAATGCACTGAGCATAAAAAAAGTGGGATGCCAGGCACATCGCGCTACATCACCACAAAAAACCGTAAAAACACATCGCAACGGGTGGAGTTAAAGAAATACAACCCTATCCTTAAAAAACATACAATTCATAAAGAAATAAAATAACAGAGATATGGCAAAAAAAGTTGTTGCAACACTACAAACCGGGGCGAAGGACTTTGCCAAAGTAATCAAAGTGCAAAAGTCTTCCAAAACAGGAGCATACAGTTTTAAAGAATCTGTTGTGCCCAACGACATGGTTAAAGAAGTACTCTCAGCCAAGAAATAAGGGTCTGTCCATTTCGGAAAGTCTAAAAAAGCTTTTTCATTGCGAGAAGGCTTTTTTTATACATGGCCGTAAAATCACTAATTTAGCCCCTAAAATTGAATGTCATGGGAATATTTTCTGCATTTTCGAATAAGGAAAAAAAAGAAAAGCTTGATAAGGGCCTGGAAAAAACCAAGCAAAATGTATTTACCAAGCTTTCGAAGGCGGTTGCCGGAAAATCTAAAGTAGATGAAGATGTATTGGATGACCTTGAAGAAATTCTGGTTACTTCTGATGTTGGCGTCAGTACTACCCTGAAAATCATTGAGCGCATCGAAGAACGCGTTAAGCGCGATAAATATTTGGGCACTTCTGAGCTCAATACCATCCTGAATGAGGAAATAGCTGCCTTACTTGCCGAAAACGAAAAAGACGGACTCACCGGGTTTGACTTCCCGCCCCGCGATACGCCGTATGTAATTATGGTTGTGGGTGTGAATGGGGTAGGCAAAACGACCACTATCGGTAAACTTGCCTATCATTTCAAAAAAGCCGGAAAATCAGTTGTGATGGGGGCGGCGGATACTTTCCGTGCTGCTGCCGTAGACCAGCTTACGATTTGGTCTGAGCGTGTTGATGTGCCCATTATCAAACAGAAAATGGGAAGCGATCCGGCTTCCGTAGCCTACGATACAGTTCATGCTGCCGTTGCACATAAGTATGATGTAGCGATTATTGATACGGCCGGCCGGCTCCACAACAAAAAGAACCTGATGAATGAGCTTAGCAAAATAAAAAAGGTGATGCAGAAAGTGATACCGGGAGCTCCGGATGAAATCTTACTTATCCTGGATGCTTCTACCGGACAAAATGCCATACAGCAGGCTAAGGAGTTTACTACTGCTACCGAGGTAAATGCGCTGGCGCTCACCAAGCTCGATGGCACAGCCAAAGGAGGCGTGGCTATTGGTATCTCCGAACAATTTAAGATTCCTGTAAAATATATCGGCATTGGAGAAAAAATGGAAGACCTGCAACTTTTTGATAAAAAGGCTTTTGTGGATTCATTATTCCTGAAACAAGACTGATTTAAAGCTTTAATATTTTTAGCTTTAGCAAGACTTTACTGGCTTCAACATTCAGAGGTGCAGATTACGATTATTGCTTATGAAAACCAGTCCCATCACATACATTACCGTTGTAACACTAGGATGCGCCAAAAACCTGGTAGATTCTGAGTTTTTGACCGGGAGGCTCAAGGCTTCCGGATTGAAGGTTTATCATGAATTTAAAAGCGGTCTTACGGAAGCAGTGGTTATCAACACATGCGGTTTTATTAACGATGCAAAAGAAGAATCAGTAGATACCATCCTGGAGTACCTTAAACGAAAAGAGCAAAATGAAATCCGGCAGGTTTTTGTGATGGGATGCCTGACGCAGCGCTACAGGGAAGAAATCTCAACGGAGCTTCCTGAGCTGGATGGTGTTTTTGGCGTCAATGAGCAGGATAAGGTCATGGAAAGCATCACCGGCAGGCTGCGTAAGGAACTGGCTGGTGAGCGTATGCTGACTACTCCGGCGCATTATGCTTATCTCAAAATTTCTGAAGGGTGTGACCGGAGTTGCTCTTTTTGCGCAATCCCTGAAATCCGGGGCCGCAATGTTTCACGATCAATTGAGGAATTAAAACAAGAGGCAGAGGCGCTGGCCAGTAGGGGAGTAAAAGAGCTGATTTTGATTGCCCAGGATTTAACTTATTATGGAATAGATCTTTACGGGAAACGAATGCTGGCCGAATTGCTCCGCGAGCTCGACAAAGTAGTGGGCGTTCGTTGGATCAGGTTGCATTACACGTATCCGGCAGGCTTTCCGCTCGAAGTGCTTGATGTAATGCGAAACAGCAGTAAGATTTGCAATTACCTGGACATTCCGCTTCAGCATATCGATGATGATTTGCTGCGCTCAATGCGCCGCGGAATTAACGGTGAGAAAACAGAAGCCCTCATCAACACCATCCGGGAAAATGTGCCAAACATCGCTATCCGAACTACTTTGATAGCCGGTTATCCGGGAGAAACACACGACCAATTTCGGAAACTGATGGAGTTTGTGGCCCGTATGAAGTTTGAGCGCCTGGGTGTTTTTTCGTATTCTCATGAAGAGGGAACACCGGCCTACGTTCTTGAAGACAATATTCCGGATGAAATCAAGCAAGAGCGGGTTGATCAAATTATGGAACGACAACAGGAAATCTCGCTTCAAAATAACCGCGCCAGAATCGGGCAAAACCTTTGGGTTGTAGTTGACCGCGAAGATGAGGATCATTACGCTGGAAGAACTGAATACGACTCCCCGGAGGTGGATAATGAAATTCTTTTGGATAAAACGATTTCTCTGAAACCAGGTGACTTTGTGGAGGTTAAGGTTTTTGATGCCGACTATTTTGACCTTTACGGGAAGGTTATTCGAAAGGAAAAAGCGTGAAAAACTTTTCATTGTCCTTTTTCGTTTAAAGAGTTCAATTTAATAAGTTTGTAAGTTTTTCGACCAGATTCATTAATCTTTATAGTAATTTTGAATCGCAATACAACTGCTGATGTTTAAGAATATTTCTGACCGGTATCGCTTTTTTATTAAAAACCTCGCTAAAGGTCTTTTGTGGCTTACCGTGATTGTATTCTCGTTTGTTTTGCTTCAGCATTATGTCCCGGAAGGCTATTTTCGTGAATTGCTTCAGCCTATGTATGACCGTCCGGTTTTGCTGTATCTTATCTACACGGCTTCTGAAATTTTTTTCGGCATCATTCCTCCCGAGCTTTTTATGATTTGGGCATCCAAACTGGGTAGTGTTTTTCTTTATGTAGAAGCTGTATTTTTACTGGCGCTGATTTCTTATGGCGCCGGATTCGTGGGGTACTATTTTGGTCGTTTTTTGAGTACTACCATAAGCTTTCGCTACGTCCGGCGCAGGTATTTTGAAAAATACCAGGCTTATCTGCACAAATACGGCTTCTTTTTGTTGATTGTAGCTTCGCTTACTCCTTTGCCCTTTTCAGCAATTTGCATGCTGGTAGGGTCAGCAAAATACCCGGTAAAGAAGTTTATGTATTATACGCTTTTTCGTTTTCTACGATACGCGCTTTACAGTATTATCATATGGCAATCCGTATTATAAATGAGTATTCTATGTCAAAGTGATTCAGTCCTTTGACTAATTCTGAAAAATTGATTCCCGCCCGAACGTGCCGTCCGGTACGGGCGGGCCTCACTGCATCACTCCGCTATCGCTTCGTGATTTGTTACCAATGACAACATTTTGATTGTCGTTGTATTCCAGTGTTTTACTATCCTTTG
>CAYXJS010000062.1:0-14083 GCA_964465045.1 uncultured Bacteroidales bacterium
CGCTTGATATCAAAAAACAATGCGGTCATAAATTTAAACAGGTAAAATGAAAAATCAAGGCAGGATAGGAGAGAGGCTTTTCAGAACAACCAACATTCATACAGCCCTTTGCCGTAATTATGATAAAGCCGGTGTATGATGATTTGTTGCATGATATTAATTTATAGAAGCAAATATATTCATTATGTGCTGCAATAGCAAGAGAACGATTAAAAAGCCTGATTCAAGTTTTTTTGATTATTAACTACTTTTGCAATTTTAGAAATCAAACTTCTGATTTACATGAAGTCCGTTACTATAAACAAAGAACTTGTAAATGAAATTGCTGCAATAACCAGCAAACTTCGTATTCGAGAATCATTTTATCAGCGTGATTTTATATCAATTGCGGTGGCTCGCGAAACCAAATTGCGCGGCTTTTTCGCTGCCGTAGCTATCTGCCATCAAACGCATCACCTGAAAAGCCAAAAGAAACAACTCTATGGCTGGGATTATCTGGAAGAAGGGTTTGTAAGGCTTATGCTGGAAGAACCTGATTCCCTCACTCCGAAAAAAATAAAGCAGCGATCCGTAAAGGAAATATCCAATTGGCTGGCTGAATCTTTCTCCGATTCCGGGAATCCTAAAGACACTACGCTAGATCGGCTGGAAGAGCGAGCTTATTTGTTAAAAGAAATGTCGGAGTTCATCGTTGATAATTTTGGAGGAGAATACAGGAAAATGCTTACTGAAACATGCAATAAGCTGTTTAACGGCGGGAAAGGTGTTTATGAGGTTTTCCCGGAAATGGAAGCGTTTAAAGACCCGATGCAAAAGAAAACCACTTTTTTGTTGAAACTGCTTCAGGATGCTGACTTGTTTACCATTCAGGATGAGGAAAATCTCTATCCTGTAATGGATTATCATATGATGCGGGTGTTGCTGCGAACTGGTGCAGTAGATATCTATGATTCGAATCTCAAAAACAAATTACGTAACCGGGAGCCGCTTGATTCTGACTATGAAATTCGTGCAGCTTGTGCAGAAGGGATGAAGGCAATTGGATTGAAATCGGGACATGGTATTCTGAAGATGAATGATTTTTACTGGACGCTGGGACGAAGCTGTTGTGCGGAAACTACCCTTTGTCATGATAAAGTTTGTGCCAAGTCGCCCTGCACTTTTCATGAGGTTGTGGATATTAAAAACCACGATCGCTGCATCCTGCAGGATGTTTGTCTTGGTGCAGCAGAAACGGATTACCGAAACTTGTGGCAGCCCATCGTGCAGACGCATTTTTATTAATTGTATCCTATTGTTGTAGATTTGCAAAAATTTTAAATAAATTGTTATGAATTGGGTAGAATGGATAGGTTATGCCGCATCGCTGGGGATTATGATTTCGATGTTGATGTCTTCGGTGTTGAAACTGCGGATGATTAACCTGGCAGGATGTGTTTTGTTTGTGATTTACGGATACATCATCGGCGCATGGCCGGTTGCAATTGTTAATTTCTTTATAGCGCTCATCAATATTGTTTATCTGAGGAAAATGCTTTCAGCCACGAAGCCGTATTTTTCGGTTATGGCTATTTCGCCAAAAAATATTTATGTAAAGCGGTTTTTGGATTTTTATAAAAATGATATCCGAAAGTTTATGCCCGGATTTCATAAAAAAGACGTCAGCCACGATCACTGCTGGTTGCTGATGAAAGATATGAAAGTGGCCGGAATATTTATGGGTGGAAGAAAAGGGGATAAAACGCTCGAAATTCACCTTGACTACCTTTTACCGGAATATCGTGATTTTAAGGTAGGCCGGTTTTTATATGAGCAGAACAAAGCGTTGTTTCTGGAACATAACTATGAAAAGCTTACAGCCTCGCCCGGAAACAAAAAACATAACAAGTATCTTGAAAAAATGGGTTTTGAATATCACGATGGCGTATACCAACGTGCATTAACCTAATCCTAATTTTATGGAATGTCCGTTTTGCAATAAGACATCAGAAAATGCGGTTTTCGGCAAGAGCAAATATTCCCGGGCTATTTATAATATTTCGCCTTTGCTGCCCGGGCACTCGCTTTTGATTCCCAAAAAACATGTCAGTACCGTTTATGAGCTTTCAGATGAAGAGTTTGAGGATATGATGTTTTTTATGAGAAACATTTCAGATGTGTTGCGCAAAGCCTATAGCGCCGAAGGAATCAACTGGACGCTGCAGGAAGGCGAGCCGGCCGGACAAACCGTATCGCACCTGCATTTCCATTTAATTCCCAGAAATCCAGGTGATTTTCCTGATCCGGGAGACTGGTATCCGAAGTTGCAGGAGCATAAAAACATCGACAGCGCCCAGCGTCCGAAATTAACAAATGAACAGTTGAAAACGATTGTGGAATGGCTCAGAGAAAAAGCGAAAGTAGCGAAACTCTGGAAATGAACCCGCAAACCCAATGAATAGGCACTTGTTTAAAAATCTTGTAAAACTTCTTTTTTAAAGCATCTTTATTTGTCTTTTGAAAACCTATTTTTGTGCAAAATTCAATGATGAACGAACAGCAATATAACGAAGACAGCATACGGTCGCTCGACTGGAAAGAACACATAAGGCTGCGACCCGGAATGTACATCGGAAAATTGGGTGATGGCGCATCACAGGATGACGGTATTTATGTTCTCATGAAAGAAATCATCGACAATTCAATCGATGAATTCACCATGGGGTACGGAAAACGTATAGATGTGAATATCCAGGATAAGCAGGTATCGGTTCGCGATTATGGTCGCGGTATGCCCCTGGGAAAAGTGATGGAATGTGTATCGCAAATCAATACCGGCGCCAAGTACGACTCTAAAGTGTTTAAAAAAGCTGTAGGATTGAACGGAGTCGGGTCGAAAGCAGTTAATGCACTTTCATCATATTTTAAAGCACAAGCTTTCCGTGAGGGCAAAACCCGCATTGTAGAGTATAAACGGGGTGAACTGACATATGACAACGAGTCTAAAGATACAACCGTCCAAGTAAATGGCACATTGATTTCATTTATCCCGGATGAAGAGATTTTTGGGGATTATCACTTTGTAAGTGAATACCTCGAAAAAATGTTGTGGAACTTCGCTTTTCTCAACAATGGCCTTACTATCTTGTTTAACGGCGAAAAATTCCAGGCTAAAAACGGATTGAAAGATTTGCTTGTTCGCGAAATTAATGGCAATCCGCTGGTGTATCCTATTATTCATTTTGAAGAAAAGGACTTGGAAATTGCATTTACGCATGTTACCAATCAGTATGGTGAAGAATACTATTCTTTTGTAAACGGGCAGCACACCACGCAGGGCGGAACACACCTGGCTTCTTTTCGCGAGGCCATCGTAAAAACCATTCGCGAATTTTATAAGAAAGATTTTGATCATCAGGATATCCGGGCTTCTATCAATGCAGCAATAAGCATTAAAGTGCAAGAGCCGGTTTTTGAGTCGCAAACCAAAACCAAACTGGGTTCCAATCACATAGAACCTGGCGGACAAACCATACGCAATTATGTGATGGATATTGTAGGCCGGAACCTGGACAATTATTTGCATAAAAACCAGGATATTGCAGAAGAATTGCTCAAACGCATCAGGCTCTCTGAAAAAGAACGTAAGGAGATGGCGGGCATCAAAAAACTGGCCAGAGAATCCGTAAAAAAAGTCAGTCTGCACAACAAAAAGTTGCGCGATTGCAGAGTTCATTATAACACAAACCATGATAAACGCCTTGAAACTACTATCTTTCTTACGGAGGGCGACTCAGCCAGTGGTTCGATTACGAAGTCGCGAAACGTGACTACACAAGCCGTTTTTAGTTTAAAAGGGAAACCCTTAAACAGTTATGGTCTTTCGAAGAAAATCGTTTATCAAAATGAAGAGTTTAATTTGCTGCAATCTGCGCTGAATGTAGAAGAGGGTGTGGACAGTCTGAGATACAATCATATTGTAATTGCCACAGATGCCGATGTTGACGGGATGCATATCCGCTTGCTGTTGTTGACCTTTTTTCTGCAATTCTACCCCGATGTGGTTAAGGCCGGTCATGTCTATATCTTGCAGACCCCGCTTTTTCGGGTTAGAAATAAAAAGGAAACGATTTATTGCTACAGTGAAGCGGAACGTCGCCAGGCGATAGAAAAACTCGGCAAAAATCCTGAAATAACCCGGTTTAAGGGGCTTGGAGAAATATCTCCCGATGAGTTCAAGCATTTAATCGGACCTAAAATGAGGCTGGAGCCGGTACTTTTTAAAGGCGGAACTACATTACAGGAAATCCTCCGCTTTTATATGGGGCGTAATACCCCGGAAAGGCAACAGTTTATTATTGAAAATCTGCGTTTTGATGAGTTTGAAACGGTAGAACAATTGCAGGATGAGAACGTTGAATCGTAAATTATTTGATGATAAGTCTGATGTTGGATCGTTAACAGAGCAAGTGTGGATAAAGTTAAAATCGTGCCATATCGTGGTTTTGGGAAAAACGGAAAAATATATATTTTCGGTCATGCCTTTACGGGATATGGTATAAAACCGCCTGAGCGAGGTTCGGTAATTAAAAATTTTATTCAAATGTCTAGAAGATACTCATTAAAACCCATGAGCAACCTGAAGCTGGAACTGAGTATTTTTGATGGAGTAGAAACGGTTTTTACTGACAAGAATGGATTCTTTCAAACAATTCTCCCTATAAAGGCAAATCCCGGAGTGTATGAATATCATATAGCCAACAGCCACATCAACGAAATCTTTTCGTCCTGGTTATATGTATATGACGAAGAAAGTACTGGGGTTTTATCCGATATCGACGATACAATTTTGTTGTCTTACGTGCATCAGAAATACAAAATGCTCTGGCTGCTTATCGCCAAAAATGCGTTAACCCGTAATCCTGTGCCGCAGATAAAAGGTATACTGAATACCATCAAAAAACATAACAACGCTGTGTTGCCGGAAGATTTTTTTTATGTTTCGAACAGCGAATGGAATTTGTATGATTTTTTAACTGATTTTTTCCAGGAGAACGACTTACCTGACGGGATATTTATGCTGCAACGGTTTAAAAAGAATTTGCGTGATGCCATCTTTTCATCACAAAAAAAAGACGACCACAAATTTGACAGCATCCGGTTCATTCTGAATTTATTTACCGAAAAGAAGTTCATCCTTCTCGGCGATAATGGCCAGCGCGACTTGGAAACATATTCCCGGATAGCCTCAGTATATGCAAAACGAATAAAAGCCGTTGTAATCCGGGATATCGGATTGGAAAAGTACCGGCGAAAAAACAAGGAATTTGAGCAAAAAATCCTGGATTTGAATATACCGGTTGAGCATATCAGCGCTCGCTCATAAAGGCATAGTGCAGATATTTACATTTATTAGGTTGTTGGTTGCTCGATTTTTTATACTTTTATGGATTGAAAATAGGCTGCGATAAAGGCTTTATTCATAATTCAATAATAAAAGAAACCTAATTTACAAAACAAATCTTTAAAATTTTATCTATGAAATTATTAAAAAGTTTTTGGGTTTTAGTTGCTTTTGCAGCAATTATAATTACCCCTGTTCATGCACAAACTAAAATGCAGGACCAAAAAGTCCCGCTTGACCCGAAAGTAAAAAAAGGCAAGCTGGAAAACGGACTGACTTACTACATCAGACACAACGAAACCCCTGAAAACCGGGCTGAATTCTATCTTTTTGTAAATGCAGGCGCTGTTTTGGAAACTCCGGAACAAAACGGACTGGCGCATTTTACTGAGCACATGGCTTTTAACGGTACGAAGAATTTTCCAGATAAAGATGTTTTGGATTATATGGAAAGCATCGGGGTTAAATTCGGGCATAACGTGAATGCTTTTACTTCTTATGACATGACCGTGTATAACCTGGCACAGGTACCTGTAAAACGTGAAAGTGTTATAGACTCTACCCTTTTGGTGTTACATGACTGGGCCGGCCATGTATCTTTTGAGGGCGAGGAGATTGATAAAGAGCGTGGCGTGATTCATGAAGAATGGCGTACACGGCGCGGAGCAGATTTTCGTATGCGCAATGAAACCAACAAAGTACTTTTTGAGGGTTCGAAATATGCAGAGCATGACATTATTGGTGATATTGATATTATTGACCATACGGAACATGAAACCCTGAGAAACTTTTACAGAGACTGGTACAGACCCGATTTGCAGGCTATTGCTGTAGTAGGGGATATCGACCCCGATAAAATCGAAGCGAAAATCAAAGAAAAGTTTGCGGGCCTCCGGGCGCCTGAAGACTCTAAAGAACGCACAGAAGAAAAGATTCCGGAAAACAGGGAACCGAAAGTGGCTGTTGTAACTGACAAAGAAGCTACCCGATCTATGGTTCAGATTTACTATAAGCATGATGCGATTAACGATAAAGGCATGGAGTATTTTAAAAATACATTCATACACCAGCTTTATCAGCGCATGCTTAATAACAGGCTCAGGGAAATCACCCAAAATCCGGATGCTCCTTTTGTTTATGGATATGCATATTACGGAAACATGGTGCGTACTATGGATGCATATATTTCATTAGCCATAGCAAGTAATGACAAGCTCCTGGATGCAACAAAAGCGCTGACTACAGAAAATGAGCGCGTTGAGCGTTACGGATTTACTGATACAGAGCTGGAACGCACAAAGCAGGCTATGCTGAGCGACCTCAAAAAGCAATATGATAACCGCAATAAAATGAAGTCACGCTCATTGATTTGGTCATATTTAGGCAATTTTATGTCAGGCGATCCTGTTCCGGGAATTGAATATGAATATGAATTTGCAAAAGAGTTTTTACCTCAAGTGAGTCTGAAAGAGGTTAATAAACTGGCAGAACAGTGGGTTACGGATGAAAATATGGTGGTAGCTATCAATGCTGTGAAAAAGGAGGATCAACCGCTTCCCAAAGAAGAGGAAGTGCTCAGAGCAGTAAACGCGGCTAAATCTAAAGAGTTGGAACCTTATAAAGATGAAGTTACGGATAAACCGTTGATATCAAGTTTGCCTGACGAGGGTGAAATCACTAAAGAGAGCAAAAACAAAGAAAAAGAGACGTATCACTTCACGTTGAACAATGGCGTCAACATTGTTGTAAAACCTACAGAATTTAAAGACAATGAGATCCTTATGAAAGGATATAGTCCCGGTGGATTATCACTGGTAGCTGAAGAAGATATAGCCAGCGCACGCTTCCTCTCAGCCATTATGTCGCTTAACGGCCTGGGTGAGTTTAGCAAGACAGCGCTCGATAAAAAGCTGTCTGACAAAAACGTAAGTGTGAATGCCTATCTTTCTGATCTGAAGGAAGAAATACGTGGGAATGCAGAGGCAGATGACTTTGAAACAATGCTAAAGCTTTTGCATCTGCACTTTCAGGATCCACGAGATGATCTGAACGCCTACCATTCAGCTATGAACCGTTACAAAGCCATGCTGGAAAACCGCTCGGCAGACCCACGGTATATTTTCCAGGATTCAATTCAGGTAACCAAGGCGAATTATCATCCCCGAAAAACACCCTTTGACATTAATTTATTAGAGCAGGCAAATTATCAGAAAGCAAGAGCGATTTATAAAGACAGATTCAGCGATGCTTCTGATTTTACGTTCTTTTTTGTGGGAAATGTAGACGTTGAAGAAGCAAAACCGCTGTTTGAGAAATATTTGGGTAGTATTGAATCCGAAAACAGGAACGAAAGTTTTACGGACCATGAAATATATCCACCGGAAGGAGAAACCAAAAAAGAAATTCACCTTGAGATGGAGGTACCCAAAGCAACGGTGCATGTAAATTTAAACGGAGAAGCAAAGTATGACTTGCGCAACAAAATCCTGATGAGCGCCATTGATCATATCCTGGAATTACGCTATACAGAAACCATCCGGGAAGAACAAGGAGGTAGTTATGGTGTTGGTGTTCGCGGAGGATTGTCGGAATACCCTGAATCCCGTTTTGATTTAACCGTGCAGTTTGATTGTGACCCAGAAAAGTATGAAATGCTTAGAGATATTGTATATCAGGAAATAGAAAATCTATATAAAGACGGCCCCTCGGATAAGGATGTGAAAAAAGCACGTGAGTATTTCATAAAATCGCGTGAAGAAAAGCTGGAAGAAAACGCTTTTTGGTTGAATGCGCTGGAGAATAAAACCTGGTCATCTGTAGATGTACTTGATGAGTCGTATATGGAAATCGTGAAATCAATGAAAGCGAAGGATATTCAAAAAGCCGCCAAAAAATGGTTGCCTGATGCTAATAGTATTGATATGGTGTTAAAACCCAAGATGGGGATGTAACTGAGCAGGCATGAAAATTTGGATAATTAGTATTGTTATCACAGAATACATTTTTTAAAATCAAATAAACACTCATTTTCAGTATTTAATATCTAGTTATGAATATTTTACACTGAAAATGAGTGTTTTATGAATTAAGAATGACTGTATAAGAGATTTTTGTTTTTGTTTGAGCAAACGACTGCAGAATGTGTTAAATTCATTAAAATAAACAAAATTAAGAAGTGGAAAAGCCTATTCACCCTTAAGATTGTAAAACCATATGGATAATCATACAATAAATAGCATTAGAGAAGAAAAGGACGATGCTGTTGATTTTAATCTCGTTTTTTATAAAATAAAGAAGAACTGGTATTTCTTTCTTATAACCCTTATCGTTGCATTGGGAACAGCTTACTTATTTAATCAATACAGTAATCCGCTTTATGAAGTAAGTACTTCGGTTTTGATAAAAAACAGCAGTAGCGGGCCCTCCACAAACAGGCTAATTGGCTTAAGTCTCACAGGAGGATATCAAAACATTGAGAATGAAATAGCGCTGCTTCGCTCGTATGAATTAACAAAAAGAACCATAAAATCCAGCGGCTTTGAAGTTTCATATTACCGGGAGAAAAACTTTATCCGAAAAGAGGTTTATGGCGACGATGGTTTTTTTAGCGTTGAACTTGATTCAGCTCATCCGCAATTGGCCGGGGTGCCATTTGAAGTTAAACCTATTACTGACAGTACCTTTCAACTAAAAACGGAGGCCATTAATTTTATAACCTACCGTTATGATAATGAGGAAGAAACAAAGCATGAACTAAGCTATTCCATTGATACTACACTTGCTTTTAACCAATGGCTTACAACTCCCTATTTTAAATTTAAGCTGAATCCAAAATCCTTTTTTTCCCCAAAGGAAAGACATGAATATAATTATGAGTTTGTTTTCAACACTTATTCCGGGCTAATCAAACGATACAGAGGTATCAGGGTCGAGCCGCTAAACCGTGAATCTTCTGTGATTAGCATCTCCATGCGTGATGCCAATATTAAAAAAGCAGAAGCGTTTCTCAATCAATTAACCAAAATGTATCTGGCGTATGACCTTGAAAATAAGAATAAAACAACACAACAAACCATTGATTTTATTGGATCACAGATAGAACAGATACAGGATACATTAAACAAAACCGAGGAATTGGTTGGGGAATACCGAAGAGAAGCGGAAATTCTTGATATAGATCACCAAACCCAGTCTTATATTGAGGAAGTCTCAAAATTGCAATCGGAATACGTCCGATGGAATACAAAGAAGGATATCTATGGGTATGCTTTGAAATATCTTAAAAAGACCGATACGGAAATTCGAGCCCCACAATTAGTACCCGGCGCCTTAGGAATTGAAGACCCTGTATACATAAGCTTATTGCAGCGTTTACATCAACTTTATGCTGAACAGGAAGAGCTACGCTTCAACAGCAAGCGAGAGCATGTCTTACTGCAAAAAAGGGAAAGGCAAATTGAATCAACAAAGCAAGCCATTATAGAAAACCTGAGCAGTAATATTGATGTGGTGAAAATTTCGATGAAAAAAATTGATGAGAATATCGATAGCCTGTTTCGGCGGATGAATAAACTCCCTAAAGCACAGCGGGAGTTGTATGCGATAGAAAAGCAATTCAGGCTGCTGGATAATACCTATACATGGTTGTTGCAGCGCCGAAGTGATGCTCAGATTACACAAGCAAGCAATTTGCCGGATAATGAAATTATTGACCAGGCAGATGAAAATAATATCGAAAAGGTTTTTCCAAAAAACCTTCTGAATTATGTGGTTGCGCTTGTTTTAGCATTGTTGTTGCCTATGGCTTACATCTTTGGAAAGGATTATTTGAATGATAAAATAACTGATACCGGGCATCTGCAACCATTATTAGAAAAGGCTTCCGTTATTGGTGAAATAATCCATAACCGCTACCCGGAAACCCTGGTGGTTAAGAATCATCCTAAGTCTGCTATCGCAGAAACGTTCAGAAAGGTTCGTACCCAACTTGAGTTTGTGGTGCGTTCTCAGCAAAAAGCGGTTATTTTAGTGTCGTCTCATTTTCCAGGCGAAGGTAAAACGTTTATCTCAGAAAACCTCGCCTTATCATATGCTTTATATGGTAAAAAAACAATCTTATTAGGTTTTGACCTCAGAAAACCAAAAATTTACGAAGACTTTAACATAAATAATCTGAAAGGACTCTCAACTTATCTCTCTAATAAAAACAGTCTGGAGGAAGTAATTCAACATACGGATATGCGTAATTTTGATCTCATCATGGCTGGACCTGTTCCTCCAAATCCTGCTGAATTGATAGCATCTGAGAAAACTTTTCAATTAATGAAAGTTTTACGTCAGCAATATGATTATATAATTATCGACACACCCCCGGTAGGGTTAGTTACGGATGCCATGTTGCTTTTAAAACACACTGATTCAAGTATCTTTATAGGGAGAAGCGATTTTTCGCGGGCAAAAATGTTTGCTCAAATCGTAAATGAAATTACAGACCAAGATATTCCAAATGTGCATGTTGTAATTAACGACGTGAGCTCCACTATTGAAGGAAAATACAGCAAGTATGGCTATGGATATTATTCTGATGATTTTGAAACTGAAAAACCTTCATTCTGGAAAAAGCTCATGGAAAAATGATGTTGTTCACCCTCGGGAAATATCAAAGTGATTTATCTCATCCAGATTCTATGAAATGCTTTTGAGAGCGCGCCTGGCTGTTAACAGGAAAACCTCAGGTAAACAAATATCATCCAAATTCCCTGGTAAAAATACTACCTTTGCACTGATTTAAACGGGCATTATGAAGGTTATAGTCGATGAAAGCGCAGGTTTTTGTTTTGGGGTAGTAAAGGCTATCGAAACTGCAGAAAAGCAATTAGCAAAGCAAGGCTCATTGCTTTGCCTGGGACAAATGGTTCATAACGAAACTGAAATGACTCGTCTTAAGCAAAATGGCCTGAAAACCATTCAGCATAAAGATTTGACTAAAAACAACGGCAAGCAGGTTTTGATACGTGCACATGGCGAACCTCCTGAAACTTACCGTAAAGCCAATGAAAGTCAGGTCTCTCTGATTGATGCAACTTGCCCGATTGTGCTTACATTGCAAAAACGCATTGCAAAGCATGATCCGGATAAGGTTCAGATAGTGATTTTCGGTAAAAAGCAGCATCCTGAAACCATTGGCCTGAATGGTCAAACCTACAACCGCGGGGTCATTATAGAATCTGAAAATGATCTCGAAAAGATTGATTTTTCGAAAGACGTAGTGCTCTACTCACAAACGACTATGGACTATGAAACTTTTGAAAATCTTAAAAAGCAGATTCAGCATACTATGAGTGCCAACGCTTCCTTTAAAAGCTATAATACCATCTGCGGACAAATGAAGCGACGGAAGCCCGCATTAATAGATTTTGTGAAGCAACATGATGTTGTATTGTTTGTTTCGGGTAAGCACAGTTCCAATGGTCGCTTTTTGTTTCAAACCGCTAAAAAATATCAGCCGAAGACCTATTTGATTGGAGCAAAAACCGATATTGATGAGGAGTGGTTAAAAGGAGCTCAGCGAGTAGGGGTAAGTGGTGCAACGAGTACACCTGCATGGTTATTAAATGATATAGCCCAGCATATTAAAACGTTAATGGTATAAGATGAACCTTAAACAACTAAAGCTAACCAATTTTAAGAATTACGAATTTGCTGATTTTTCGCTTTCGCCTAAAATCAATTGTTTTGTAGGTGATAACGGAGAGGGCAAGACCAATGTGCTGGATGCCATTTACTATCTTTCGTTCTGCAAAAGCTATTTTAATCCGGTGGACTCACAAAACATCAGACACCAGCAGGATTATTTTGCAATACATGGTTACTATGATCAGGATGAAAGCGCTGATGATTTGATTACGTGTCAGTTGAAAAGAAATCAGAAGAAGAAGTTTAAGCGCAACCAAAAAGAATATGACCGCTTAGCGGATCACATCGGTTTGATTCCTTTAGTAATGATTTCTCCTTATGACCGCGATTTGATAAACGATGGGAGCGAATTACGCCGAAAGTATATCGACGGTGTAATTTCGCAATTCGATAAGCAGTATCTCGATAATCTTCTGAATTACAATAAAGCTTTAGCACAGCGCAATTTCCTGTTAAAGAAATTTGCAGAAACCGGATATTTTGATCACAGCGCCCTGGAAATCTGGGATTCACGAATGATTCCGCTGGCAAACAAACTGTTTGAGAGTCGTAGAGGTTTTATAGATGAGTTTATTCCGATTTTTCAGCATTATTTTGATTTTATCAGCGAAGGTCATGAAAAGGTGAGTATTGGCTATGATTCACAGCTCCTTCATCATGATTTTTCACAGCTTTTAACTGAAAGTCGCGAAAAAGACCGTGCATTGCGCTATACCTCAACAGGCATCCATAAAGATGATTTGGCATTTCATATAGAGGGCTATCCATTTAAAAAGTTTGGTTCACAGGGTCAGCAAAAGTCCTTTGTTATTGCCATTAAGCTGGCCCAGTTCGATTATATCCGGGATATCAAGAAAGCCAAACCCATTTTGCTTTTTGACGATATCTTTGATAAGCTGGATCAGCGCAGAGTTGCACAGCTTATCAAGCTGGTAAGCCAGAACAGCTTTGGGCAGGTTTTCATAACAGATACACAATATGACCGGATAAAAAGGGTTTTTGAAGAAGTGGAAATCGATCACAAAATATTTTTTATTAAAGCAGGAACGATAGAAAGACAAACCAATGGTGTTTAAACAATCAAACGAACAAACATTAGGCGAAGTCATAGAGCAACTAATGGAATCGTACCGGATAAAAAACCGGTTTTATGAGCAAAAACTCATCGCAAAATATCCTGAAATAGTTGGCCCTATGATTTCGCGATACACAGAAAACCTGCAAATACGGAACAGAGTGTTATTCCTGAAAATTGCCTCACCTCTTGTTCGGAATGAACTCTCGTATGCACGCAGCTCATTGACAGAATCTCTTAATAAAGCTGTGGGGCAAAATGTAATTGATAAAATCGTATTGACATAGAAGGAGTCTATTTCACCTTGAAATCAAACATTTTTTCATTTTCCAAATACCCCTCCAGTCGGTCGCCGATATTTACATTTCCTACACCTGCCGGTGTGCCGGTATAAAGCAAATCTCCAATTTTCAGAGTCATATATTTCGAAACATAAGAGATCAGATAATCAATTGTAAAGGTCATCATTCCGGAGTTTCCGCTTTGGACCTGTTTGCCATTTATTTCCAGATGGAAATTAATATCCTGAATATTGTCAAACTTTTCCTTCGGCACCCATTCGGCCAGCACAGATGAGTTATCAAAAGCCTTTGCCTTTTCCCAGGGCAATCCTTTTACCTTGGCTTCGCGCTGAATATCCCTGGCTGTAAAGTCTACACCCAATGATATTTTATCATAATACGTATGTGCAAACTTTTCATCAATGTTTTTCCCTACTTTGTTGATGTGCACAACAATTTCCGTTTCATATTGGATTTCTTTTGAGAATTCAGGGTAATAGAATGGCCGGTTTTTTATCAATAAACTAGTATCGGGTTTCATAAAAAAAACGGGCGTAAATGGCACTTCGTTACCCAGTTCTTTGGCATGCATTACATAATTACGGCCAATGCAAATGATTTTCATGGTTTATTTTGTTTTGTTGTTTG
>CAYXJS010000063.1:0-14050 GCA_964465045.1 uncultured Bacteroidales bacterium
GAGGCGCGAAAATAAAGCTTTTTTGAACGAATTGAAATCTTTATCTTCGCAAAACTGAAATAAGGGAATAGATGACAGACACTTTCAGGCATAAAGGCATGCGCCGCAATTTGATAGAACATATCCGTAAAAGCGGACGGATTCAAGATGAGCGTATTTTGGATGCCATGATGAAGATTCCGCGCCATGCTTTTCTGGATTCTTCTTTTGAGGAGTATGCATATCAGGACCGCCCTTTTCCCATCGGGAAAGACCAAACCATTTCTCAGCCTACTACGGTGGCTATCCAGACTCAGTTGCTCGAGGTGCAAAAAAACGATCGTATACTTGAGATAGGAACCGGATCAGGTTATCAGGCTGCCGTATTGGCCGAATTGGGGGCGCGTGTCTTTACGGTTGAGCGGTTTAAGTCGCTGAAGGAAACGGCTGAGAAGAAACTTAAAGAACTGGGATACCGCAGTATCAAGCTTTTTCATGGAGATGGTTTTGCCGGTTTGCCGGCATATGCTCCTTTCCATAAGATTTTAATCACCGCTGCCGCTCCTGAAATACCTGAAGTATTTTTTCAGCAACTTAAGAATCAGGGTGTTTTGGTGATACCATATGGCAAAGGCGCTGTACAACAAATGAAGCGGTTTATCAAACTTGATGATGACATTATTGAAGAGCATCATGGAAGTTTTTCTTTTGTGCCCATGCAAAAAAATAAGACAGATTAAGTATCTGCCTTATTTTATTCATTGCGCCTTAAAATGGGAGCAATTCACTAAAACTCCTCCAGAATATTGTCAATTTTTTTATCGAGTGAATCCATATCTTTTCTGAAATCTGTTTTAAAGGAATCCCACTCTTTTTCAGAAACCTCCTTGATTTGGTAAATTTCGTCATTTACTTTTTTGCGCTGTTCCTGCAGCTCATCAATCATTTCCGATTGTTTGTCTGAAACTCCCTCACCCTGTTTTTTGATCTTTTCGTTAAGGTCTTTTACCTTCTCATTAATCTCGGAGAGGCGCTCATTGGCTTCAGCTTGCAAATCCTGCTTTTCTTTCAGCAACTCGGTGTTTTTCTGCTCCTGTTCCTGTTTCTCTTTTTCTTTGTCTTGCCCCATATTGCAGCCGACAAAAACTACGAGGCTCATTATTAATACCGCGAATAGGCTCTTTTTTAAATACATATTATTTGTTTTTAATTGATTAATCATATATCAAAAATACGAATATTTTATGTATTAATGACACTTTTCCAAAAATTTAACGGAATTTAATAGGTTATGTGGGATAGCGCTGAGATGTTTTCTTTTTGAACACATTATGTTGTTCAGAAGATTCTTTGGACTAATAGCGCTCCTTTTGATGTTGTATTTTATAAATATCATGTATCGAGTTATTTTGAAGCATCAGATCTAAAAATTACTCCCAATCACATGATGACAAAGAAAGAATTATAAGCCCTATCCACCCCGAGGGATCAGGGCAAACTTCACCTTTGGTATGCGGAATAATGAGTTCAGTTTAAGAGGTTTGTAAGTTGTTGATTTGTAAGTCAATAACTTAATTGAAACGATATTTTTCATAACATTCTGATTATTGATTTATTCTGTAACAGATAATAAAACTGCTACTTTTTTGACCAACCTCAATAATAGAAACACAACATCTTAGGGCTTTAGTGCCGGTTTATAAAGTCTAAAAACAGAGACGCCAGGTGATTTTCTCACCGTTGGCTGATTCCGAGAGCTTTCAGGGAACAGTAAAGGATAGTAAATACCAGTAAAACAACGGCTAACAAAATATTGTCATTGATAATTTTTAAGAACATAATAATAGCTTGATAAATATGTTTCGTTTTATTAGTTTTATACACCAGTTTTAACTAAAAAACAGAGGCAAAAAGAAGAGGAGGCGGATTCCGAAAAGCCTTATGAGTAGGACGAAACTAAAACTTTTTTTTATGAGGAAACAAGCTGTTACTTTAGGACGCGTTGGTGTTTTGCTTCCAATAGGTGTTATTATTCCGTTGGTTGGCATTTTAGCAGGCCTGGCAGCCGTTATTTTGCTGTTAATATCACATAACTACTTTGCAAAAAACTATGAATCGCCCCGCATTTTTAACCAGGCATTAACTGGTACTATAATCATGATTGCAGGCAACCTGCTGGGTGTGATCCTGATAATTGTAGGTGTCGGCATGGCGGCATTTACTGCTTCTGACGGATTAGACCCCTCAAATATTACGCAGGTCTACTCTATGATTTTTAATAGCGGTGTTGCCATTTTCGGCGGCATTGTTTGGTTTGCCGCCAGTATAATTGGATACTGGTTTATTTTCCAGTCGATGAAAGAACTTGCCTTACGGTCGGGCGTAAGCTATTTCAGGACAGCCGGGCTATTATATTTTATCGGGGCGATTGCTACGATAATATTGGTAGGTGGAATTGTGATATTTATAGCATGGATTATTCATATTGTGGCTTATTTTTCTATTCTGCCTGAAGAACAACATGTATCTGAAGGAGGCGCATAATTTTATCCCATCCTAAAGACTAAAATGCAGGCCATTATCCCAGAATGTGTCTGCATTTTTTTATTTTTTTTGTGGTTATTTTGTGATTTGATATACAATTATTTAGCTTATGTTCATAAAATTTGTAAGCCAAATAATCTTTTTTTTTGACACATTCCCTGTATCTTTGGGCGCTTTTAATACAATAATGATATTCAATATGCGAAATATAATTTTAAAGGGAACGGGAAGCTACATTCCGGATAATGTTGTAAAGAATGAGGATTTTCTGGAAAATGTGTTTTATGACGCTAATGGTCAGAAGCTTGAGAAAGACAATGAGGAGGTCATTGAAAAACTGAAGCAGATTACGGGTATTGAGGAGCGGCGGTATGCTGATGAAAAACATGTATTGTCTGATATTGCTGCTTTTGCTGGTAAAGCAGCTATTGAGGATGCCGGTATAGACCCTGAAAGCCTTGATTATATTATAATGGCGCATAATGCTGGTGATGTGGTAAGTCATAACCGGCAGATGAATATTTTGCCTCCTATAGCATCGCGGGTTAAGGCCAAGCTTGGAATCAAAAATCCGTATGCGGTGGCTTATGATGTGCCTTTTGGATGCCCGGGATGGATAGAAGGGGTTATTCAATCCAGTTATTATTTACGCTCAGGTGATGCAACAAAAGCTTTGGTTATTGGCGGTGAAACCCTTTCGCGGATAGTTGATCCGCATGATCGCGATGGAATGATCTTCTCTGACGGGGCTGGCGCTGTTGTTGTCGAAGCGCGTGAAGGCGAGGCAAAAGAAGGAATCCTTTCACATAAAACCCGCTCTGATGCTGTTGAGTTCGTGGATTTGCTGAGCATGGGGCCTTCCAACAAGCCCGGAGGGATTAAAAATCAGGTTTTTATTAAAATGAATGGCCGAAAACTATATGAGTATGCCCTGAATAATGTTCCCCAACTGGTGAAAGATTGTATTGATAATTCCGGGTATGAAGCTAAGGATGTTAAAAAAATCCTGATCCATCAAGCCAATGAAAAAATGGATGAAGCTATGGTAAAACGGCTCTACAGGTTGTATGGCCAAAGAACCGTTCCTGATAAAATTATGCCGCTGACCTTAGGATGGCTTGGTAATAACTCGGTGGCAACAATACCCATTATGTATGACCTGATATTGCATCACAAAATGGATGAGCACACAATCAATCCCGGTGATTTACTTGTGTTTGTGTCTGTTGGAGCCGGCATGAATATAAATGCTTTTGTTTACAAAACACCTGAAAAATAATAATAAAAGTGCTAATAGTAACTCTATGGAGCCGGTTTCGTTATTGCAAGTCCATACTTCTATGGTTTTTGGGTTTTCCCGGTATGCTGATAAATGATGCGTGATGCCTCAGCGAGTTTTTCAGCTATTGGCTTTTTGCCCTCTATCCAGTGAATATGAAAACCATTACGTTGCATTTTTCTAAACCACGTCTCCTGTTTTTTAGCAAACTGATGAATAGCCGTGTTTAAATTAGTAAACATTGTGTTGTAGTTAATTTCACCAGTGACATATTCCGTTACGTATCGATATTCCAGGCCGTAGAACTTCAGCTGTTCCGGTTCCAGACCAGTGGAAAGCAAATACTGTACTTCTTCAAGCAAACCATTTTGCAGTCTTGATTTCAACCTTTCGGTGATTCTTGCCCTGAGCTGTGATCGCTCAAAATGGATACCCAAAATCATGTGATTGATTTCAGGAAAATCATGGGGCAATTCAGGATGTTCTTGATAATATGTTTCGATTTCGATGGCCCGGATGATCCGGTTACGGTCGGTTAAATCTGTGGTATTGTGAGGGTTATTTCGCAAATCCAGCAGTAGCGATTGGAGCTCTTCATCTGACTTATGCAGAAACTGTTGTCTGAGGCTTTGATTTTTAGGAACTTCCATCAGTTTATATCCTTTCAGAATGGATTCGAGATACATACCGGTACCGCCACAAAGAAACGGCAGCTTTTCTTTTGATGTAATATGCTGGTAAGCCCTGATAAAATCCTGCTGAAAAGCATAAACGTTATATTCTTCACCGGGTTCGGTAATGTCTATCAAGTGGTAGGGAATCCTTTGATCGTTTATATAATAATCTTCCAGGTCTTTACCAGTTCCGATGTCCATTCCCTTGTATACCTGTCTTGAATCAGCGCTTATAATCTCGCCGTTGTGCAGATTAGCCAGCGCAGCAGCCAGTTTTGTTTTTCCAGTAGCCGTGGGTCCTAATACGGTTATCATCATAAATCACACATTTAGCGCCAAAATACAAATAATTGGTGGATTGGTTAATTAGTTGAGTCATTAATTGGTTAAATAGTTGATTCGTAAGTCGTAAATTTGTGACTGGATTTTCAGGTTTAGAAGTCAGAGATCAGAAGTCAGAGATCAGAAGTCAGAGATCAGAAGTCAGAGATCAGAGATCAGAGATCAGAGATCAGAGATCAGAGATCAGAGGTCAGAAGTCAGAAGTCAAAAACCCGGAATCCGAAACCCGAAACCAGGAACTCGAAACCCGAAACCCGAAATTACATTTAATGACCACAAATGACCACAAATGACCCCAGTGAAACAAGAAAAAGTTTCACAGGGCAGGCAACAAATGACAATCAATGACTAATTAAAGACCACTTATTAAAGACTCAGGATCGAAATCACCGTAAGGGATTTTGACCCCTCCAATTGATCCAAAACCCGGAATCGCAAACAATTACTCAATTAACTAATTCACTTATTCTTTGCTTCATACATTTCTCCCTTTCAGGAGGCTGTCTTCTATTTGCACCATAAGATTCCGGATGTTATTAAGGTCGGCTATGCTGCTTGATTGAAAGTTTACGTTTTTCAATATTTCATAGTAGTGTCGTGTTTTTTCTGGATATGTATCGGTAAGAAAATCAAGCAGTATTCGGTTTTCGGGTGTCCTGATGCTTTGTTGTCTTTTTTTGAGGTATTGTAATATTTTTAAGCCGTCGAATTTTTCATGGCACTTGCGAATAAACTGTGATTCGTCAGCGCTGTTTTGCCTGAGCTTTAGCAACCAGTCTGTTTCTGAAAACAGGGTTTTAAGATTTTGTTCCTGCTCTCCCAGACTTCCAGTGTTAAAATAACGTTTAAAACTTTGATAAATTTGCTTTAATTCTTCAAAAAGGCTAGGATGATAAAGCGGATAGCTCTTCCAGTTTCCGTCAGCACCTTTCAGCATGGCAGGCCCGGTTCCGAAAAAGACGCGATCAGAAAAGCGGGCTTGAGGGTATGCCTTTACGGGATTATCGTGTAATATCTCTCCTGACTTCCGCAGCTTTTGCAAAAAATAAAAATCCTCGCCGGAAATTTTTGGGGTGATGCCACCTACTTTTTTGTAGGATGCCACGGGAAGCGCAATGGCGGAGCCTAATGCTGTAAATTTATAAGGACTGTTGATTTTCCACATATTCAGCGCATAATGCCGCATGTAAATTTCGTAGCGCAGGATAGCTCTTGCTGCCGGTTTATTTTCGGGCAGAGGGTGATAATAAGGAACGGCGACAGCCGCTTTTTCCGGGTGCGTGGTTAAATGATGCATGGTTTTTTCTATATAATCCGGTGGGTAGTAAGTGTCGGCATCCATGCTAAAAATCAGGTCTGATTCGCTACCTTTTTCAGCCGCTTTGTCCATAGCCAGCTTTCTTGCCCAGCCCACACCGTAGTGCTTTTCATCCCAGCCTTGCGTTGACCGGTCTATAATTGTAAGCGGCATTTCATGTTCCTGAGACAAAATCTGAAGCGTTTTTTGGTTATCCTCACAAATATGTCTCTTTTGTTTATCGCTCCAAAAGCTATGTGGTTGATTAACACACGCAATCAGGTGCAACGGCGCTTCGGTGTTCTGATTTTTTATTGTATCAAGAAAAGCAGTTATGTTCTCAGATTCGTTCATCATGGGAACACATAAAAAGGTTTTGGGTGTTTTTTTTGGCATCATTAAGAATTTGCAAAATGGCAGGTTGGAGGTTCAAACTCAATATCTGATACAAAACAGCCGGAACATACCCTTGAAGCATGTTCCGGCTATCTTCCAAATTTGGTATGTGTTACTCAATACCGCTAAAGTGTTTCATAAACTGAACCCGTTCGTAAGCGGCAGGGTTTTCTGCACGCTTGAAGCTCATTTTTCCGTTAAAATCTTTTATCGTTTTGAAGTTGTGTTTGTTCATCCATTTTTTCAGCTCCTCAAGCATACCTGGAATGACTTCAAATCCTTTTTTGTAGAATATGGAACTCATTTGCACCGCATTAGCGCCTGCCAGCAATTGCTTAATCAATGCTTTAGCATCATGCACTCCTGTGCTGGCGGCAATATCACAATGCACTTGTTCGCTGAGCATGGCAACCCAGCGCAAAGAAACCGGAAGCTCTTCGGGGGTGCTGTACACATTAGTTGCTTTAATCTTGAATGTATCAATATCAATGTCAGGCGAAAAAAAGCGGTTAAATAAAACAATGCCTTTAATGCCAGTCCAGCTTAATTTGGTGAGGAAGCGAGCCAACCCTGAGAAATAATAACTTACCTTAACGGCTACGGGCATATCTACTTCTTTGAGGATTTTATCCAGAATTTTAAAATATACTTTCTCATTATCAGCCCCAGATTGTTTGTTATCAGAGGGGAGGACGAAAATATTCAGCTCCAGTGCATCGGCTCCTGCATCTTGTATTTTCGATGCGAAAGAAGTCCATTCCTGGTCAGATACACAGTTAATGCTGGCAATAACAGGTATGGTAGTGTTGGCTTTGGCGTCTTTGATTAGTTTCAGATATTTATCAACCTGCTGAGTTTGGGTGTAATTGCTGATATAATCCGCAGCTTCAGGATAATTTGACGGGATGCTCTCGTTTTTAGCCTGATGGATGTTGTAGAGGATTTGTTCCTCGAAGAGTGATTTTAAAACCACGGCTCCGGCTCCGTTTTGCTCTGCGTTTTTTATTTTTTCCAGAGAGTTTGTTAGTCCTGAGCTTCCTACAATAACCGGGTTTTTCAATTTAAGCCCCAAATATGTTGTTGATAAATCTGCCATGATCTTTCGGTTTAAATTTTTCTTGAAAAAACAAAATTAACGATAGTTGTCAAATATCCTAAAATGCTGTTCTTATTTAAAATGTTTCTGAAATAATAAAACCGAAGTGCAGGTATAGTATAGACACCTGCGCTCCGGCTGATATTGCATTCATCTTATTTTTCACTAAAATATTTCATAAACTGAACCCGCTCATATGATGCTGGGTTTTTGATTTTTTCCTGGCTAAGCTTGCCACGGAAATCGTTAACCGATTTGAAATTGTTTTCCTTCATCCATGTTTCCAGCTCCTTGAGCATCTCGCCAATGATGTCATAGCCATTTTTGTAGAGTGTGGAAGCAATCTGCACTGTATCAGCTCCTGCCAGCAGTTGCTTAATCAGTCCTTTACCATCGTGTACGCCTGTGGAAGCCGAAAGCTGGCAATCCACACGGCCCGCCATGATGGCAATCCAGCGCAGCGATTGCGTAATGTCTGAATTATTGCTCAACACATTAGAAGGCTCTACTTTCAGCGTTTTCAGGTCAAAATCAGGACTGTAAAAGCGATTAAACATGACCAGACTGCCGATTCCGGTTTTGCTGAGCTTTTGAAGAGTGGGGGCCAGGCTCGAGAAATAATAACTCAGCTTCAGGGCAATAGGTAGTTTTGTGTATTTTTGCACTTCTTTTACAATATCGAAATAGACCTTTTCATTGTCCTCAGTAGAGCGGATGAAATCTGATGGAAGCACAAAAGCATTCAGCTCTATTGCATCAGCGCCGGCATCTTCCAGCTCTTTAGCAAAGTTAGTCCATTTTTGGCTGGTAATACAGTTGACGCTGGCAATAACCGGAATGGATAAGTCTCGTTTGGCATCCCGAATGAGTTTGATGTAATTCCCTAAAGTATCTTCAATGTCTTCATATTCAAAGTGGTTATACGTTTCGGGATAGAGGAAATTCTCTGCCGTCATCTTTGTGAAGGTCTCTTCCATTTCGTGCATAATTTCCTCTTCAAAGAGCGATTTCAGCACAACGGCTCCTGCTCCTTGTTCTTCGATGAGTTTGAGCTTGTCTATGCTGTCAGTAAATCCTGAACTTCCTGCAATCAAAGGATTATTGAGGGGTAACCCCAAATAAGTTGTTTTTAAGTCTGCCATAATTTTCTTTTTATTTAATATCTCAAAAATACGTTTTCTTTAATACATATCATACTACTTATCAGAAAAAGCTTTTGAAGATGCCGTATTTTTATTTGTGATTTTCACGTAGTAAGTCGTTTATAATTTTCACCGGATTAAATGTAATTATCGGAACTTCAATAAAAACCGTAATCCAGTCAGCCATGGCTCCGTTCCATAAACCGGGCAACTCCAGGGCTTTTATTTTTTTTCCGTTTTTTGATTTCTCGCTGATAAATCCGGTTGAAGGATCAATAAATTGCTTCAAGTCAAAAGCGTTTCCTCTAAAATCCTTCAGTGCACATACCAGGTCAACCGGATTAAAGTGTGTGGCTTGTGCAGCTATGTCGCTTTGTTTTTCGTTACTAAAATCAATTTGTGCTTTTTCAACAATTTGAAGTGATGTTTTGCCGGTTTCGCTTTTCACCCAGAACGGGCCGCCGCCGGGTTCCCCTTCATTTTTCACCATTCCGCATACCCGCACAGGGCGGTTTAGTTGATTATACAGCAAGTCAACCTTTTCGATATAGTCTTTTTTTGCAAAAGATTCCTTGTTGTTAAACAAAAGCAGTTCATCATAGGCAAATGCGCGCATCTCTTCCAGCTCCTGTTCAGTAGCGCTGCCCTCATCCAGTAGCTCAAGATATTCGTCCAATTGGTTTTTAACTTTAAGCAAATAACCTCCCAACACTTTTTTGTAAAGGTGGGTGTGGTTTTTGATGCGATCCGGAACCACATTATCAATGTTCTTAATAAAAACGATTTCCTCTTCCAGATCATTGAGGTTTTCAATCAATGCCCCGTGTCCTCCGGGCCTGAAAAGCAACGACCCTTTATCATCCCGGAAAGGTTCATTATCAGGAGTGACAGCGATTGTGTCCGTAGAGGGTTTTTGGATGGAATATGAGATATCATAATGTACCCGGAATTTGTTTTCGTATTTGATTTTCTTTTGCTGAACGGCATACTTAAAATCATTAAAATGTTCCGGTGATACTGTAAAATGGATTTTAACGGTGCCTTTACTGTTTTTAGCATAATGCGCGCCTTCAATTAGATGCTCTTCCATTGAAAGTTTAGCATCACCATTTTCGGTATGAAACAGCAACAACGCTTTAGGTTTGCTGGCATAATTCATGCCTTTTTCCGTTAGCAAATATTCCAGGATCACTTTATAGTATTTGTTTTTGCGGCAATCTTCCAGATCATATCCCGATTCGCGCATGGTATTTTTTAATTCCTTATAAAAGGCAAACTTGTCAAGGTGATCCAGGAAATAGGCTACCGAATGAAAGCCTTTTTGCTTTTTCAGCTCCTGCAGTTGTTTTTCAGAGCCAGTATATTCCTGCATAAAGGTATATAAGTCTTTAAACATACGCGAAGCCGCACCGGAAGCCGGTACAAATTTTATGGTATCGAATTCCTGACAGTGGTTCTCATAGTAGTTCACCAACTCCTGTATCCTGCGTTCATCAAATTTAAAGATGCCATCGTCTATGGTTGCCGGGCGGTCTAACTGAACATAAGGGAATCCTTCTTTAAATTGCTGTATTTGTTTTTCAATGGTGTCTGCCGGTATTCTTTTTTCCTTGATTTGCTTTAAGTCTCTATCATTCAGATTTATCATAGTTGATGTTTTAAAGTTGTTTGATTAATTCCTGAACCGCTTTCTCAAGTTGCGGGTCTTTCCCTTTGCTTTTGCTATCGGGTGGATTATTTACATGGATATCGGGTTTTGCCGGTTGGTTTTCCATGTTTTTACCGCTTGCTTTCACGTACCATGCTCTGAAGGGAAGTCTGACGTATGAACCGTCGGCCAGGCCCACACCTCCGGTAGATATAACTGCACCAAAAGTAGGGGTTCCTACTAACTTTCCTAAATCAAGGGTTTTATAGGCATGAGAGAAAATTTCTGCATTGGAATAGCTGTTTTGGTTGCAAAGCGTAATAGAAGGTTTTGTCCAGGGAAAGAAAGGCAGTCTTTCTCCGAACGGATAATACTCCGTAAATTTCTCATGCTCTTCATCTAAGTTTTCAGCAGCGCCGCGTGGTATGGTATAAGCGTGCTGTCTTACGTCGAGAATCGCCATCAGGTAATCGGTAGTCCACCCGCCGCCATTAAAGCGTACATCAATCACAAGCCCTTCCTTATCATATGCCGAAGCGGCCAGCTCCCGCTCAAACTCTTC
Organism: uncultured Bacteroidales bacterium; assembly: GCA_964465045.1. Lineage (GTDB taxonomy): Bacteria > Bacteroidota > Bacteroidia > Bacteroidales > JAIPAH01 > JAIPAH01. Next base: position 10,960 of record CAYXJS010000063.1, read on the forward strand.
AAAGCTGTTCCAATTCATGCCGCGGATGTGAATATACCCGAGTTTGCCGTTGCTTTCCTTTTCAGCAATGGCCCGGCGCGTTTCTACCCAATCCTCATACCGTTGTGTGAGAATGCTTTCCGCAGGCCTGATGACCACCTCCAATGTCTTTTGTTCCCTGAGAATCTCCAGAATAACCTCCTGCTCCGCCGTTTGATTTAAATATTGATAAAAGTTGACAGATTTGTTTAAGGGTTTTCCGTTTACCGAGACGATAATATCCCCGGGTTGCAGCCGGCTTGCTGAGCGGTCGGCAGGTGTGTTTTTCAGTACTTTTTTCACCCGGACACCTTTCTTATCTGGCTGTATATCAATCCCGAGCAGGCCGGTACGTATTTTTGGCGTATCATAACGTTTGGGAACGTTTCTGATTCCCATGTGGCTGGCATTGATTTGCCCCAGCATCAGGTTAAACGTATAGCGGAAGTCTTCATTCGTAGAAGCCTTCATGCAGCGGGGTTTATACTTTTTTTTGAGGGCATTCCAGTCTTTACCGTGGAAGTTTGGATCATAAAAACCCCGGTTGAGAGCGCGCCAGCCTTCCTCAAAGATTTGTTCGCGGCGTTGAGCGTAGTCCACCCATGTTTCCGCTTTAAAAGGCAGGCTTTCTGTTTTTTGTGATTTGATATTGACTTTAGCTGCTTTTCCGCCTTGTAATAGGAAATAAAGGTTTTTCCCATTTTTATCGAGATGAACACGATATGGTTTTTTATTGCCTTCGGTAATGGTTTTCAGCTCGCTACCGTCCCACTTTACGCTGTGCAAGTCATTATGTGCTTTGTACTGTCTTCGGTCGTTCCGGTTTGTTACAAAATAAAACGTTTCTCCGTCAGGACTTACCTGCAGGTCAGATTCATTGCCCGGATGCCCCGTTACCTGGGTGATGCGTTTATAGATGTTATCAAAATCAATTTTGATTTCAGAGCTGTCATCCTTTTGCGTAGTATCTTTCAGGTATTCCTTGTGTTTCCATTCTGTTTTTGTGCGTTCCCAGTCTTCTTTTCTAAGCCAGACAAACCAGATATCTCGGTCTCCGTTATTTCGCTCAGAAATAAACGCCAGCTTATCTCGGCTCCATGCCGGCGAAACATCACTACGTGGGTGGAGGCTGACGTTAACGGGCTTGCGACTGTTGTCAGCAGCGTGAATATAGATTTCGCTGTTGCCTTTCAAATCTCTTTTGGAATAAGCCAGCCAGGTGCCATCGGGGCTCCATGTAAGTCCGGAAGGTGTAGCCCAGCCGTCAAGCAATGTTTTTTCATCCCGGATAGCACCATCCTCGAAAATTGCTGTAATAAGCTTTCCGTTTCCACGCACAAAAGCAATATGTTTGGTTTGGGGATGAATTTTTAGACTACTCTCATCTTCAGAGGTCTTTGTTAGTCTTTCATAATTGGTTTTAAGCGATTCAAAAAGGGTTTCATCAGATAATGATGAAACAGAATAGATGTCATATTGCTGCTGTTTATCAGAAGTGTAGAGAATTGTATTTTCATTAAGCCAGGCAAAACTTCTCACTCTTGCATATTCGTCAGTTAAAAGCTTTGCGTCTTTGGCACGCTTGTCGTTATATTTCACGAAAAGCTTTCCTTTCACCACAAAAGCCATTTGTTTTTCTTCTGGTGAAAGTTTATAATTTTCAATATCCTTTTTATAAGATTGGTGCTCTTTGGATGCAAATGGTTGGTCTCTTGTGAGTGTGATATCAATTGGGTTGATTTCCTCCTGGTGCATGAGGTAGATACGGGTGTCTTTTTCGAAGGCGATTTTTTGTCCATCTCCGGAAATGGAAAAGTACCTGATGCCATCCTCCCGGAAGTCTGTTAATGCTTTTGCTTCTTTTTCAGGAGTGTTTTGTTTACCGATTGTTTTCTCAAACAGGTTATATTTCCCGTTTCTGGCGCTAATAAACACAAGCGTTGAGTCATTTTTCCATTTTGGATGAAAATCATTGCCATCAAAATCTGTAATCTGGTGAAAAGAATCGTTTTTTTCGTGATAAACCCAGATATCACGATTTGCCGGGCCGCGGTAATCTTCGCGGCTTGTGGGGCAAGAGCCTCTTACAAAAGCAATCCGATCCCCGCTGGGTGAAGCTACCGGCTGATATCCTACGGCATCTACAAACCGTTCCGGAGTTCCGCCTTCTGCAGAAATCCTTAGCATGTCGTGTTCCCGCTCAACTTGTGCGTAAAATCTTGATGAGGTAAACAAAATCTTTTCTTGGGTCCATGATGAAAGATAGTCGTTTTTCGAGTGATAGGTGAGTTGCGTTAATGGAGCTCCATCGAGCGAAAGCGAAAATATATCATAATTTCCGTTGCGGTCGCTGCTAAAAGCAAGCGATGAACCATCCGGAGACCAGGCCGGGAATTGTTCATTTGCAGGGTGGGATGTTATCCTGGTTGCCAATCCACCGGCATGAGAAACCTGCCAGATGTCACCCTGATAGGTGAACAATACTTTTTCTCCATCAGGACTAATGGCGGGTTGACGCACATAAGGGTTTTGGTCGTTTGCAATAGCTGAAAAAAAAGCCATCAGGCTCAAAATGAGTGTAATCGTAAATGTTTTGTAATTCATCAATGTTTAGATTTAGGTTTTACATTCAAAATTAGAAAAGTTTATGGATTTTTTAAGTGTTCCGATGTGGAATAGCACAAATTATTTTTACATTTGCATCCGCAAAACGCAAATTGTTCTTTAGAAAACAGAGCCCAGGTGGCGGAATTGGTAGACGCGCATGGTTGAGGGCCATGTCAACGTTAGTTGGTGCGAGTTCGAGTCTCGCCCTGGGCACTCAGAGATAAAATCCTTTTGTTTTGCAGGGTTTTATGCTCTTAATAAATAAATGCCTGCCCACGTGGCGGAATTGGTAGACGCGCTACATTCAGGGTGTAGTGACCTTCGGGTCGTGATGGTTCGACTCCATTCGTGGGCACTTTTAATGAATTACTGCCTCTTTAATTTACTGATTTATAGTTATTTATACTGTCAAATTTTTTGCTGTTTTTAAGTGTGGACAAATAGTGGACAAATGTGTGACTAAATC
>CAYXJS010000064.1:0-13898 GCA_964465045.1 uncultured Bacteroidales bacterium
GCTATGGCTCAAGCTTACTTTTATGAAGGCAAAGCCAGAGAGCAGGCTGTGTTTGACTATTTTTACCGGAAAAACCCTTTCCAGGGAGGATATGTTATTTTTTCGGGGTTGCAGGAATTGTTATCCGCCATACAACAGTTCTCTTTTGATGAAGAGGAAATCAACTACCTTCAATCGCAAGGATTCCGCAAAGAGTTTTTAGACTATTTATCAGGGTTTTCTTTTTCAGGAACCATCAAAGCGCCGGCTGAAGGAGAGGTGGTTTTCCCAACTGAACCGCTTATGGTGATTAATGGCAATATTCTTGAATTGCAATTAATTGAAACCCTTGTTTTAAATACCCTTAATTTTTCATCTTTAATTTCTACCAAAGCCTCACGTATCCGAAATGTGATTGGGCAGAAACCTTTCAGCGATTTCGGTTTAAGGCGTGCACAAGGCAGTGGCGGACTAATGGCCAGCCGGGCTGCCATTATTGGCGGTGCCAATAATTCATCAAACGTGCGTGCAGGCTTCCAGTACGATATTCCCGTTGGCGGTACTATGGCGCACTCATGGATACAGACTTTCCCCTCCGAGCTAGAGGCTTTCCGTTCTTTTGCCCGGCAGTATCCCGACAACTGCGTGCTGCTGGTAGACACCTACAACACTCTGGAAAGCGGCATCCCCAATGCCATTAAAGTAGCCCGCGAACTGGAAAAGCAAGGGAAACAGCTTAAAGCCATTCGTCTCGATAGCGGCGACCTGGCCTATTTCAGCAAAAAAGCACGCCAATTGCTGGATGATCACGGCTTAAAAAATGTAAAAATTGTAGTATCAAATCAATTGGATGAATACGTTATCCGGAGTTTGATGCTCCAAAACGCGCCTATAGACAGCTATGGTATAGGAACAAAACTCATTACAGGAAATGGTTCTCCAGCATTAGACGGGGTTTACAAGTTATCGGTTTACGACAATACTCCCCGGATGAAAGTATCAGATAATATTGAAAAAACAACCCTTCCGGGAGAAAAAGATACCATACGCTACTTTAATGAAGATGGTACTTTTTATGCCGATGGAATAGTTTTGAGCCATGAAAAAAACACCAAAGAAATAGCGCATCCGCATTTTGCGCATAAACGATCAAAAGTTTCAAAACTGACATCAGAGCATATCCTGCAAACAGTTGTAAAAAATGGTGAAATAGTTAAACCAGAGGTATCGGCTATGAAAAGCGCTGAATATGCGCGCACACGTTTAGCACAATTGCCGGAAGAGCATAAAAGAATTGAATTCCCGCATCATTATAAAGTAGGGATTAGCGAAGATTTAGAAGCTTTGCGCGATAATCTTTTCAAAAATATTAAAAACAGGAGGATGTTATGAAAACACTTTTAGTAGTAGATGTACAGAATGACTTTTGTGAAGGCGGAGCATTAGGCGCTCCCGGAAACGACGAGGTAGTGCCGGTCATCAATCGCATATTGCCTCATTTTAACTATGTCTTGGCATCTAAAGACTGGCATCCGGAAAATTCGGTTCATTTTGAAAAATGGCCCGTACATTGTGTCAAAAACACAAAAGGTGCTGAATTTCACCCCGAGTTGAACACTTCAGCTATTGATAAAGTCCTGCTAAAGGGAACACACGATAAAGATGACGGATACTCTGCTTTTGAGGCCACAACGGACAACCTGGTTGATTTGCTTAAGAAGAAGGATGAAGACACAATTTATGTAGCCGGCCTGACGACAGACTACTGCGTAAAAGACACTGTACTTGATGCGCTTAGCAAAGGCTTTAAAGTAAAAGTAGTTGAAGACGCCATTAGGGCAGTGAATGTTAATCCCGGAGACGGAGATAAAGCCATCCGTGAAATGGAAGAGCACGGCGCCGATTTTGTTTTATCTAAGGATTTGTTGTGACGTGAAGTTAAATTGTTGATTCGTGAATAGTCAAGTTGGCAGTTGGCATTCAGCAGTTGGCAATGAAAAATCTCAGGGATTGCATTAATCCGCCATAAAATAGCGTTAATTCGTAATACTGGAATATATTATTTTTAAAGTAATTAAACGCATAAACTACAGATAAATGAGCAAAAAATATAATATCCCCGATGAACTTAACCGAGAGTTAATCAAGCTTCTTGGAGAAGAAGGCGCAGAAAAAACCATAGCAGAGCATGACGGAAAAGTATCCCGCCTGCAATGGGTTTATTTTCAAAAAAAATTTAAAAAACAGTTTGGTCTTGATGTGCGTGTGGTATTTATTACTTTTGGGCTGGCTTTTATGGTATATGGAATTTTAAGCCTCTTAAACGGTTAGTGTATGGATGAAAAACAGAAGGCTTTTATTCGAAGTAAACTTAAAAACAGCTTCAAAAGAACAATCAAACGTGTAAAGCAACTTACCGAAGACACTGCCCCTGTAGCGCCCGATTGCGCCATAGGAAGGGTTAGCCGGATGGATGCCATCAACAACAAGGGAGTAAATGAAGCTGCCCTTGCCAATGCACGCGATAAGCTCAGAGATATTGAAGAATCGCTTGCGCGGATTGAAACCCCTGATTTTGGAAAATGCAAAAGCTGCGCTGATGAAATTTCTACCGAAAGGCTGATGGCGATGCCGGAAAGCCTCTATTGCATGCGATGTGCCCGAAAATAACCCCAACCTATTCAACCCAACAGTAGAGCTTTATAGCTTTCTGGTTATCAAAACATTTAATAATCAAAAAGCAAAATTCAATGCCCGACACGCTTTTTGAGGTTTATTGAGCGCTGTTAAAAAAGTACAATACTTTTGGCAACTCCCGTTTCCATACCTCCCAGGTATGAGCGCCATCTGTGATTCTAAGCTCAGCCGGATAGCCTTTTTCAATTAAGGTACCATACATCTCAACTGAATAGTTGTAAAGCCTAAGGTCATCATCTCCGCATGTGATGTAAACCGGCATTTGCTTCAGCGAATCGGACACCGCCAGCTCAAACGGGTTTTCCTGCTCATACTTTTTCGCGTCTGCCGGGTCTCCAAAAGTTTTTTCAAGTATGTCATAACCATCAGGCAGCTCCGGCATAAAAGCGCCACTCAGGGAAGCAGCCGCATTAAATCTTTCAGGATATTTAAAGGCGAGATGCAAAGCGCCATAACCGCCCATCGACAGACCGGAAACATAAGAAGAGGGGTCATCGCCCTCAAAATCGTATTTATCAAAAACGTGGCTCCATAAATCCTTCATAATCGCATCTTCATATAATCCCCAACTAATTTCAGGGTCAGAATTAACATACCAACTGTTACCCGCATCAGGCATCACCACAATCATCGGAGTTGCATTATCGTTGCTTATAAATTCATTCATGGTTTCTGTAACCTGTCCTTTTTCAGCCCAATCCGTGTGGTCTCCGGTATAGCCATGTAAAAGGTATAAAACAGCTTCGGGCTTTATTCCTTCGTCCGGTAAATAGATGTTATAATTCAATGAATCATTTAACGATTTGCTGTACATTGTTTTGGTTTCTGTTACACCTTGTCCCTGAACGGAAATCACAACAGGGAGAATAATCCACAAGAAGAAGCCTTTTTTATTCATTTTTCTTTGATTTTTAACATTCATAAATTGATACGATCGGTCAGTAGCCAGCTTAATAGACTGATAGCGAAAACAATTTTCCAGATATTGTGTTATACTTATTTGATTACTTTTGCTGCACACAAATATACACGGGGATGTTAAGAAACAAACAGAGTACGGCACTCATTTTTAAAGATACGTATTATTCTTTTGAAAGTATTTTACGGCATGCAGGCGCTTACAGCGAAAAAATTGCGGACCAGCATCCCGGTAAGGTGATGATATTTTCAGAAAACAGGCCGGAATGGATATTTGCTTTTTATGCTGCCTGGAATGTCTCCGCCACGGTTGTACCGGCTGATCCTATGTCATCAGCTTCAGAAATAGCCTACATCGCTAATGACAGCAAACCCGCTGTATTTTTTTATTCTAAGGAAAAAGAAACTATAGTAAAGGAAGCTTTAAAATCAATAAATTATGAACCTGAATTATTCTTACTGGACGATTTAGGGCATATTGCAGCGGACGAAACACCTCCGGATATTATTCCCCATAATGAGCATGACACAGCTTTAATTATTTACACTTCAGGAACTACAGGTAGCCCAAAAGGTGTTATGCTGACATACAAAAACCTGTATGCCAACATGAAATCCGTATCAGAGGATATACCTATTTACAAGCCCGGAGAAAGAGTGATGATACTATTGCCGCTCCATCATATTTTCCCGCTTTTAGGTTCGTTGATAGTAGTAATGTCTGCAGGCGCTACCTCCGTTATGTCTCCGGCAATGACCAACGAGCACATTATCGGCACATTGCAAAAACACAAGGTAACTATCATTATTGGTGTTCCGCGCCTGTACAGCATGATACGAAAAGGAATCATGGATAAAATTAGAGCTAACAAAGTGGCTAAAGCCTTGTTTGCTGTGGCAGGAGCGTTTCAGTCAAGAGCGTTTTCAAAACGAATTTTTAATACCATCCATAAAAAGTTCGGCGGTGAGTTAAAATACATGGTTTGCGGTGGTGCTCCATTAGATCCAGAAGTAGCTAAAGACTACAAGACATTGGGATTTGAGATGCTTGAGGGATATGGTATGACAGAATCTTCACCGATGATTTCATTTACCCGCCCGGGCAATTGGAAAATAGGCGCTGCCGGTCAGTTAATGCCTGGTGTGAATGTGCAGATTGTTGATGGAGAAATAACAGCGAAAGGCAACAACATCATGAAAGGCTACTATAACCGACCTGAAGAAACAGCTGAAGTGTTAAAAGATGGCTGGTTGTATACCGGTGATTTAGGATACGTAGATAAAAATGAATACCTCTACATCACCGGAAGGAAAAAAGAAATTATTGTTCTTTCAAGCGGAAAAAACATCAATCCGAATTACCTGGAAGCAGACATTGAAGAAAAAGTGGATGGTCTTGAAGAAGTAGCTGTTTTGCAGCATAACGACCGCTTGCATGCGCTGATAAGACCAAATGCTCAGTTTTTCAAAGACAAAACGAAAGAGCTGATGGAAGAGTTTTTCAGGAAACAGCTGAAAATAAAATATAACAGCTTGGTTGCAAGCTATAAACGCATCGGAAAATTTACGATTATTGAGCAGGAATTGCCACGCACACGGCTGGGTAAATTGCGTCGCTTTAAACTGGAAGACTTACTGCACTCTCCTGCTCCGGCAGCCCCGAAGGTGAGCTCTTCCCAGCAGGCAGATTTTGAGGAGCTAAAAGTAATCAGAAGCTTTATTGAAGACCAGAAATCCATAGAAGTAAGCCCTGACGATCACCTTGAATTTGACATTGGCATGGACTCCCTTGACAAAGTGAGCCTTCAGACTTTTTTGGAAAACTCTTTCGGTGTTAAAATTAACACAGAAAAGTTTATGCACTTTCCGTCTGTGGCTAAACTTGCTGAATACATCAAAGAAAAGAAAAGCAAATTCAGCATTGAAAACATCAACTGGTCAGATATTCTGAAAGAACATAAGCCGGTTTCCCTGCCAAGAAGTTCATTCTTCGGACAGATGCTCATGAAGTTTTCAAAGTACTTTTTCAAAGCATATTTCAGGCTGTCTTATTCCGGGATGCATAACCTGCCTAAAGAAGCCTGCATTATTGCTCCAAACCATCAAAGCTTTTTCGATGGGTTCTTTGTAGCTTCGCTATTGAAACGAAAAGTGTACAAAAACACGGTGTTTTATGCTAAGAAAAAACACCTGAACAATAAGTTCCTGCAATACATTGCCAAAAACAACAACATCGTTATTGTGGATGTGGATAATGAATTAAAATCATCCATTCAAAAATTAGCGGCTGCATTAAAGCAGAATAAAAATATTATTATCTTCCCTGAAGGAACAAGAACCCAAACAGGCAGCTTAGGCCCTTTTAAGGATATGTTTGCCATACTGAGCCGGGAGCTGAAAGTTCCGGTTGTTCCGGTAGCTATCCATGGGGCCTATAATGCGCTACCGAGAGGAGCCAAATTCCCGAAGCCTTTTACTAAGGTACATATCGATTTCAAACAGCCGGTTTATCCTCAAAACCACGATTATAAATCGCTGAACCAGGCTGTAAGAAAACGTATTCTGGAAGCTGCCGTGTAATAATTATGCGGCGACCAATTAAAAAATCTCACGCACCTGACCCTAAAGAGTGGCAGGTGCGTTTTTTTGTATATTTATCAGCTAAAAAGAAATCATTATGAAAAAAACCTTACTCTTTTCCCTTTTGATATTTGCTTTTACGATAGCGAAAACCCAACATACATTTTCTATTGTAGCCGTAGACTCGGTAAGCGGAGAAATAGGCAGCGCCGGGGCTACCTGCGGCGATACAATCACATGGCCGGGCAGCCTGGGCGCCATGATTATCAGCGATATCATACCGGGTACGGGAGCCATCCACACGCAAGCATTTTACCAGGAAACAAACCAGGAAAATGCACATGACCTGATGCAGGATGGATACTCTCCTCAGGAAATCATCGATTGGCTGGTAGAAAACGATGTTCAGGGTTATCCTTCTTTACGCCAATATGGAATTGTGGATTACAATGAAGGCAGTCCGCGCAGTGCCGGTTTTACCGGAAATAACTGTGATGATTATAAGAACCACGTCTTAGGCCCGAATTATGCAATACAGGGAAATATTCTGCTGGGGCAGGAAGTGTTGGACAATATGGAAGAAGGCTTCAATGAAACGGAGGGGCCGCTACACGCTAAACTGATGGCTGCCATGCAAGGCGCCAATATGGTGGGAGCAGACACACGATGCACCAGCGAAGGAACGAGTTCATTGTCTTCATTCCTCAGAGTAGCAATGCCTGATGACGATCCGGAAGACTTTTGGCTGGACTTGTGGGTAGGCGCTACTGACGAAGGCATTGAGCCGATTGACATACTGCAGCAAATGTACGATGACTTTTTTGCCACAAGCACCGATCCTCAAAACAAAAACGCTTTGAAAGTTTATCCCAATCCTGCAAAGGATGTTTTACAGATCACTTTTGCGGATAAATTCCCGGATGAAATCCGCATCAGCAATATTTCCGGAAAGACTTTGCTTACCAGAAAAGTTAGTCCGGGAGTAAATGCCCTGCAAATGGATGTCTCAGCTTTGCCGGAAGGTGTTTATGTTATTCAGGGTTTAGCCAACCAAAATATTATTACAACTTCCAGGTTTGTGAAATAGTGTTTTATTGAATCAACATAATTTGTTTCGGTAAAGTATCTAAAAAGAGTGGCTCTATTCCAAATCATGGTTTATTATGGATAGTATTAGTCATTAGAGCCGGTTTGGATGTGTTTGCTGTGAGAGGGTTCTTATATGCTTCATTTTAGAATTTAAAGAAAGACAATTTGCACATCAAATTGGAATTTGATTATTCTTATTTAGATCAGTTCTTACATTTTATTTTGTATTTTTGGATCTGTCAAATTCAACAAAACTAAACTTAATAAAGACCTTGCTAATTGAACCTTTTTATATACCCTTCTAAAACGAATCCCTTTAGAGTAAAGCAGAAGCACTATATTCTTCTAACTATCATGATCTTGTTTGTTTCCTGGAGTTTTGGACAACCTCCTAAAGCTGAAGTCGTTATGCTTGAAGAAAAAATAGAGGTAAAAGAAGGTAAGCTTACAAGTGAATACTTCGTTGAAATAAAAATTAATAATCGATTTGGTGACAAATATGCAGAGGTACAAATACCCAATAGTGGCACTTCATCAACAGTTAAAATCAAAGGAGAATTGCTAAACAGCAATAGAGAAAGACTGCAAAAACTTCGGAAAAAAGATATTGAAACATCAAGTCTGATAACCGGTTTTTCGCTTTATGAGGATCATACGGTATCGGAATTTGAGTTTAAACATAATGATTATCCGTATTATATCCGATACAGTTATAAACAGATTGCAAAGGAGTTTTTGCATATTACCAACTGGACACCTGTTTTGTATTTTGATATCCCAACGAGGAGCGCGTTGCTTACGATTACCACCAACACGAATTTGCCTTTAAATATTTATCAGAACATGCTTGAACATCAGCAAACTGCTGATAATGAAAAGGTAACTTATAAGTGGGCAGCTAATTACGATAGGCAAATTTCTAACGAAGCATTTACCCCATCTCTGGATAAAATTGTTCCATACGTAAAAGTCTCACCCGTAAAGTTTGAATTCGAAGAATATGGAAATTTTGAGAGTTGGTCTGGTTTTGGAGAATGGCAACTTCGTATAATGAACGATTTAGAAGAGTTAACAAAAGAAGAAAAAGACAAAATAGATGAACTGATTCGCAATAAAGAATCAAAGCTCAGGAAGCTGAAAGTACTTTATCACTATATGCAGGATAACACGCGCTATGTTAATATCTCCATTGGTACCGGTGGTTTAGTTCCCTATCCGGCATCGTATGTTTGCAAAAATCGCTATGGTGATTGCAAAGCCTTAACCAATTATTTTGAAGCAGTTTTGAAATATGCCGGAATAGATTCATTTTATTCCAATGTTTATGCAGGTTCACAGATAAACAAGATAGAAAAGTCATTTCTGGGTTCACAGTTTAATCATATCATTTTGATGGTACCCATGAGAAAAGATACAGTGTGGCTTGACTGTACCTCATCGGGGCCTTTCAATTATCTGGGCACTTTCACACAAAACAGAAATGCTTTTGTACTGAAACCTGAAGATAGTCACTTTGTTAAAACTCCGGCTTTATCTCCTTCAGACGTTATGGATGAACGAACTGCGGAGGTTTATTATCGCAATTCCGGGAAGGCTGATGCAAAAATAAGTAAAAGGCTGAGAGGCGAAAAGTTTGAGATGCTGACAAGCATCGGTAATCAAGTATCAAAGCGAAACCGGAAAGAATATGTAATCGACTATTTTGTTGAAACCGGGATGGAACTAAAGTCGTATTCCATCTACCAACAGGACCGAGATTCGTTATTTATTGATTTGATTTACCAAACTCATTCTGATCAAATCTATGAAAAGGTTGGGGAAGATTTGCTTGTAAAAACCTTTTCTTTTGATCTCCCCTATTTTAAAAAGACGCATCTCAGAGAACTGCCTCTTAATATACCTTTTCCTATTCACAAAAGAGATTCTTTGGTTTTTGAGCTCCCTGCTGAATTGAAATCCAACAGGGAAATAGTTAACGAGGATATTGATAATCAATACGGAAAATTTAGTAAACAGGTTTACCAAAAGCAAAATAAGCTTTTCGTGATCAAATCACTACTTATAAACGGCATTGAGGCTGATTTGGCTGATTATGCCGGATTCCATGACTTTATCGAACAAGTCCGAACCTCTGAAAATAAAAACACTTTTTTAATCAATAAAAATTAGATGATGATGAAACAAACCCTGATTATCTTTCTTTTCCTGTCTAGTCTCGTCGTTTTTGGCCAACCCAGGAAGTGGGATAAGTCAAAATCTGTAACAAAAAAAATGCTGAAGCAAGAGAGCCACCCTGATGACAAAGATGCCGGAGCGGCAGTGCTTTTCGACATGGGTCAATCGCGCTTTATTGAATCGGGAAATTCATATGATATTATTTATGAAAGAGTTACAAGAATTAAAATTTATGATGAGTCAGGACTAAACTATGCCCAAGTTGAAGTGCCGTATTATATTTTTGGATCTCAGGATGAAGAGATAGAAAGCATAAAAGCAGTAACTTACAACCTTGATAACGACCAGATATCTGTAAAAGAGCTTGAAAAAGAAAATATTTTCGATGCTGAAATTAATAAGTACTATCACGCAAAGCGCTTTGCTATGCCCGATGTAAAACCGGGTTCCATCATTGAATACCGTGTTAGAAAAAAAATAGAAAACAAATTCAGATTACCAAGTTGGAATTTTCAATGGAAGATTCCTGTCAGTTTCAGCCAATATCAAGTGAAAATGGTTCCTTTTTATTCCTATGCCTGGAACCTTCAGAATGTTGATAATCTGGACATTTATAAAAAATTCGAAAGTAGAAACAGACGGGAATACCGAGTCAACATACCATATGGAAGCAATTACTATTCTGATGTTGTCTACAGGTACGGCATGAAAGATGTCCCGGCATTTGAGAGTGAGGCCTTGCTTACATCCGTAAATGATTATTTAATGAGGATTGAATTTCAACTGCACAAGTATTTTACCTACCGTGGAACTGAAATTGAGGTAGTAACTACCTGGGAAAATCTGCTTGATGAACTCCTTGGAAGAAATGATTTCGGGAAATTCCTTAAGAAGAGTCAAAGAAAGGGCGATAAGGTATTTGATTTTAAAAACCTTAAAGGTTTGAATAATGAGACGAAAATCAAGCACATTATTGAATTCACCAAGCAATATTTCAGATGGAATGGTTACTATGGCAAGTTAACCGATCGAACAGTAAAAGAGTTTATAAAAGCGAAAACAGGAAATACAGCAGAAATTAACTTGTTTACTGCCGGACTTTTAAAAGAAGCCGGTTTTGATGTGCACCCTGTTATGATTAGCACCCGTGATCATGGAAAGATTTCCACAAAGTATCCCTTTATTCACATGTTTAATTATGTTTTGATTGCTGTTAAAGCTAAAGGAGAGTATCGTCTTTATGACGCAACTCACCCTCACCTTCCATATTACCTAATACCTTCTGAGTGTATCAGTAACCGGGGGTTAGTGATTCAAAATAACGATCTTGAATGGCTGAGCCTCAGAAACCATTCGACCACAATGATTCAGAATCAATATAATATTGTGATAGATAGCAATGGCCATGTAAAATCTGATATCACTTATGATCTAACAGAATATGAAGCTGAAAAATCCCGGAAAAAATACGCAGACAATCCCCTTGACATTTCAGAATGGTTGAAGGAAAAGCACCAAGGGGCATCAGTGTCCAATATTCAAACAGAAAATTTTAAAGACCTTCATAAGCCCTACCGGATAAAGTTTCATCTGGAGACAGAAGCAACAAAAACAGGCGATAAAATCTTTTTTAATCCGTTTATGGAAGAGGTTATCAGTGAAACTCCGCTGAAGGAAGATAGCCGCAATTTTCCTGTTGATTTCACATATCCGCAGATGTTCAGGTATATTAGTACCATCAAAATACCTTCGGGATACGAGGCAGACCACCTTCCACTGATGAAGAAAATTGACGAAAAACGATATAAGCTCATATATCAGGTTTTATTACAGGAAGATGAAATCAACTTGATCTGCGACTATGTTTTTAAAAAACCTGTTTATCCTGCCAAGGATTTCAGGCATCTGAAAAACTTTTACAAAGTCGTTGTAAAAAAGGGCAATGAAAAGATTGTGTTGAAGAAGAAAGAGTAATTATGCTAAAAAAATAACAAAACCGGAGCTTCTTAATCAGATGCTCCGGTTTCAATTGCAGCGATTTAAACCGCTTTTAGTATTTTATCTCACGTTTTAAAGTATAAGGACCCATTTTCATGTTCGTCCAGTTTCCTTTTTCATCAAACTCGTACTCGCAGTTCCAGGTTTCCTTTTTCACAATCTCAAATTCTTCGGAATCAACAGTAGTTCCTTTATCTCCCCAACTCTTCAAATGCTCAAGGAAATTGTGGCCGTAGTCCTGATTTTGTCCTACCATTGTCAAGTCCATTTCAATTTTTGTAGGATAGTCATTTTCATCTTTTTCCAGCACTTTGTAGTACCGCTCAAACTTTTCCGTTTCAAATCGCTTGGCATTTCCATCGAAAACTCCGGTAGGCATAGAAGAACCTATACTACCTTCGGTTTCGTTAAGCGTCACGTTGCTGTTTTCATCAAACATAAGCTTAGAGCTAAATTCAGCGCCTGTACCGGTGCGTGCCCGACTGTATTTCATGTCTTTGGGCATCATCTTTTTGAAAACCGGGTATACTTCGCTGTAACTCATATCCGTATCGTAATAAGCAAATCCTTCCAGATTAAACTGCAATTGTGCGCTGGCTTGTGAATTACCAAAAAGACCACCTTTTAGTACATTCTCTGCTTCTCCCTTAGTTTTGTTGGTGAGTGGCGCTTCTATATGACGCAGATCCTTTTTGCCTTTAGTACCGGCTCCCATTCGCGTGTTGGGATTGCTAAGTACAACAAAATCGCCTTCCTTGTTATAAATAGGCTGCAACTTCCTGGTTTTGACAGCATCCTTGTCATCCGAAATTTCTTCGGCTTGTAGTTGATTGATACGTCCATCCCGGTCAAATTTCACATCGTATTCGATTCTTCTTCCGTCTTCAGTTTCAATAGAGCATTCGGCCTTTCTGGGTTCCCCTTTATATCCCTGGTAAGGGAAGAACTGATAGTGGAAGTTTATGCCGAATACCTGAGACAAAAGCTCGTTGTGCGCATAGAATGAAGTAAACTTCGACAGCGGCTGATTAACCACGTTCAAGAATTTACGGTATTTATTAGCCGCTTTTGGATAATACGTTACAAAAGGCTCAATGGCGCGATAGGACATGAGAACTTTCTGATCCCCCATATTGTAAGTTCGTCCTTTAAGCACTTTTTTGATGGATTGTTCACTCTCATTGTAATCCTTTTCCAGATATTCTTTGGCTTTTTCCTCGTTTTCGAGCCAGGCATAAGAAACGGCCAGGTTATGATAAGCAGCCCATCTGTTTTTATTTTTAGCGTCACCAATCTCCTGCTCAGCCACTTCTACATACTTTTCTATGACTTCTTTCTCTTTTGGTGTCAACACAAAGCTTTTCTTATTCTCCAACACAGAAATAACTTCATCAAGCTGCTTTTTCGATTTTTTCATTTTACGAAGTTTGGCCAGCTTCATATTTGATTCCATCACACCAAAGCCATAGGGGCCGAACAACTCACGGCGCGCTTGTTCAACAGCTCCCCTGACACAAACTTTTTCATATGTGCCCATACCTTCGGCATCCTGGGCTGTAACCCATTCAGGCGACCACACCGTACCACTAAGAGGTCCGAATTTCTTTTCCAAAACAACGTTGCCCATTTCGTCTTCCACTTTCATGCTGGCATCAACCTGATAAGGAACATGATATGCTTCCCTGGTGGAATTGTATGAGGGCTCACCCATAGGCCGGGCCATCTTATCAGGTGCGTATTTTATCGTACATTTGAGGCTTCCTTCCGGCTTTTCAACCTTGATATAGTCCGGAACCAGGTACCAGGTGTCCCAAACTTCGGTAACATCCTTCATAGCATCATCGGTTTTTTCAGCCGCTTTTTTCCCCATATCACCCAGTTTACCTAACGCTTTCTTTGCACCCTCACGCTCCTTGGATTGGTCTAAGCTTACAAAGACCTCTACTTTGTTGTATGCCAGTTTTTCAGCCGGAAGCTGAAAATAAGTACATTCTTCAATGTCCTTCATCTTTTGCCCGATAGCTGCCATGCTTATCAGGCAAATCGTTAATGTCAATGTAATTAATCGTTTCATAATTTTGTATTTGGTTTTAATGATTAGTTGTATCCTTCATTAAATTCTGAAAAAAAATCTCAAAATACTTTCTTCTCTCCTGAATACAATTATCGCCCTGATTCTGAAAAGATAGCATGGTTTTTTATACTAAATATCTGTTTGTAATAATACAAAGAACTTGTTAATTTTCCAATACAAAAAAAGACAAAACCTTAAGTATCTGGTTAGGACAGTTCTGCATCAATAGCATCTGTTGGAATTTAGAATTTTTTTTTATGATGTGCCTCAGTGAAAGTTGCCCGTTGGTAATAAGCTGTTGGCAATTTGGCCTGCATGCTTTTGTATTATTGTTTTTTTATTACTTTTGCACCACTTTAAAACAGAAATGTAATTATGGCGAAGAAAA
>CAYXJS010000065.1:0-1659 GCA_964465045.1 uncultured Bacteroidales bacterium
TTTTATACTTTTACATAAAATAACATTGATAAAAATATCAATCAGCTCGTTACATGAAACATCCTGTTATTACTTATCGCGGATGGCTGATCTATTACATCCTCATATGGACTGCGCTGGCGGTAGTCCATGTTTTGGTTGTTCGTAAGTTTACCGGTTTTGGCTGGGAAATGGCGCTGGCCGATGGGGTTTTTAGTCAGCTAATTATGGGTGTTTTAGGTTTAGGCGTGTGGTTCCTGGTGCGGTTTTCCTTTCCGGGAAAAAAATTCTCTGCTAAAGATATTGCCAACTCTTTGCTGGCCGGGGTCGTGGTAGTGTTTCTTTGGCTTTTGGTGACGGGGCTTCTGCTGCATCTGACTTTTAACGGAAGACCCGAAGCCGGCAACCATATACTTTCTACATGGCTGTTGCGGTTTATTACGGGATATTTCCTCTATGTTATATTGGTATCCTTTTATCAGTTGTACAACTATAATCGCGTGCTGCGGGAGCAGATTGAGGCGGAATCTGAGTTGCGCGACAAGCTCAGGGAGAGTGAGCTGGCATATCTCCGGGCTCAAATCAATCCGCACTTTTTGTTTAATGCTTTAAATTCTGTTAGCTCGCTGATTGCTACCCGACCACAGCAAGCCCAGGAAGCCGTGGTGGAACTTTCGGGCTACTTGCGTAAGATTTTACACATGAGTTCACGACGCTTTGTTGAGGTTAGCGAAGAGCAAAACCATATACAGCAAATGCTGCAAGTAGAAAAGATTCGCTTTGGTGATCGACTCCGGTATCAGATGAATGTAGATAATGATTGTACCCATAAAAAAGTGCCATCGCTTATCCTGCAACCGCTGTTTGAAAATGCATTGAAGTACGGCTTACACGAAAGCACTTCGCCATGCCATCTGGAGTTGGATATCTCTTGTAACGATGGCTATTTGATTATAGCGATCAGTAATAGTTACGACCAGGATGCTGCGCTAATGCATGGCACAGGACGGGGGTTGCAAAACGTGCGGCAGCGGCTCGACATTTTATATCAGAAAAAATATAAGATGATGATTGATGATAAAAAAGAAAAGTTTACGGTTACCCTGAAGTTGCCGGAAGAAAAACTCAAAATGGATCAACCAGAAAATCAACCGGTATGATTAAAGCCATTGTCATTGATGATGAACCGCTGGCGCGGGAACAAATTATTCATTATTTGAAAGATGAGTCGGATGTGATGGTTGTGGAAGAATGTGCGGACGGCTTAGCGGGTTTTCACGCCATAACCCGTCATAATCCCGACCTTGTGTTTTTGGATATCCAGATGCCCAAAGTAAATGGTTTTGAGATGCTGGAGCTGTTGGATGAGCCTCCCGTAATTGTTTTTTCCACGGCTTATGATGAATATGCCCTGAAAGCTTTTGAGGTACATGCTGCAGATTATCTGCTAAAACCGTTTGCTTTTCCTCGTTTTCAGGAGGCGCTGGAGCAGGCTCGGCGAAGAATCGAAACCGGAAACGCATTGAGTCAAAAAAATGAAATGCATCAAACCTATCGCGAAAAGCAACCTTCCCTGAACCGGATTGTCGTGAAAAAGAGCGATAAGATTACCATTTTACCTACGAATGAGGTTTATTTTCTGGAAGCGATGGGCGATTATGTGGCTTTGCATACCGAAAA
>CAYXJS010000065.1:1759-13806 GCA_964465045.1 uncultured Bacteroidales bacterium
ATGAGGTTTATTTTCTGGAAGCGATGGGCGATTATGTGGCTTTGCATACCGAAAAAGAGCGGTATCTGAAAAGCGGAACCATGAAATTCTTTGAGGAACAACTCGATCCTTCCCAGTTCATAAGGATTCATCGCTCGTACATTGTCAACATTGAATATCTAAAGCACCTGGAAGCTTACACGAAAGATAGCTGGCTTGTTTGGCTGAGCAATTCACAAAAACTGTATGCCAGCCGAGCAGGTTATAAAAAGCTGCGCCAGGTTACCGACCGCCTCTAGCGTAACAATTGTGTTAAATCGATAATTGGTTGAATCGTTAATTTGCAAGTAGTTAATTTGCAAATCGTTAATATAAATTCGGGTAAATGAACATCAGGGAAAAGCACCAAATTCCAAATCCCAAATCCCAAATCCCAAATCCCAAAATTCAAATTCTAAATCTTTTACCTAAACACCTAAGCACTTAAACACAACATTACCAACTCATTAAACAATTGCAAACCCATTAAAACATAGTAACTTACAAACCTAAAAACCTAACAACTTAAAAACTTTCTAACTGAACTCATTATTCATAACTTTGTGCAAAATATTAAAAAAGATAGCGATTGAGATTTGATGAATTAGGATTTGAGCCTGAAGTTTTAGAAGGTATTGAATCAATGGGGTTTGAAGAAACCACGCCAATACAGGAGAAAGCTATTCCGCCGGTCATAGAAGGAAGAGATGTATTGGGGCTGGCGCAGACGGGTACTGGTAAAACAGCAGCTTTTTTACTGCCAATAGTAAACCGCTTAATCCGTGAAAAAGGGGATGGCAAGAGTAAAGCCCTGGTAATTGTGCCTACCCGTGAGCTGGCCATGCAGATTGATCAACAGATGGAAGGGCTGTCTTACTTTACCGCTGTAAGCTCTGCCGCCGTTTATGGTGGTGGCGATGCTAAAGCATTTGTGCGTGAAAAAAATGCCCTGAAGGGGGGTGCGGAGATGATTATCTGCACTCCCGGACGAATGATAGCTCACCTGAATCAGAAATATGTGGATTTTTCAGGAATCGAATACCTGATTTTGGATGAGGCAGACCGCATGCTGGATATGGGCTTTTTTGACGATATCATGCGGATAGTCTCTTATCTGCCTCAAAAGCGGCAGAATCTGTTGTTTGCGGCCACGATGCCTGATAAAATGCGAAAGCTGGCGAGGAATGTTCTCAATGATCCGCTAGAAGTGAATATTGCCATTTCAAAACCGGCTGAAAAAATATTGCAGGTGGCCTATGTGGTTTATGAAAATCAAAAAACGCCTTTGGTAAAGCACGTGCTCAGCAATCCGGATTTACAGAGCGTGATTGTGTTTTGCAGCCGCAAGAGCAGCGCTCATCAGTTAGCGCGTGAATTGAAGAATATCAAGCATTCAGTAGAAGAAATACATTCTGACCTCACACAGGAGCAGCGCCAGAAAACCCTGATGCGGTTCCGGAACCGGCAGCTTACGGTTTTGGTGGCCACAGATGTGATTTCAAGAGGTATTGACGTGGAAAATATCGAATTGATTATCAATTATGATGTGCCAACCGACGGCGAAGATTATATCCATCGTATTGGCCGTACCGCCCGCGCTGAGAAAGATGGTGTAGCGATTACCTTCATCAGCGAAAGCGACCAGCGCTATTTTCAACAAATTGAAAATCTGTTGGGGAAGGAAATTTTCAAGAGTCCACTGCCTCCTGCTATTGGGAAAGGGCCAGAATACAATCCTAAATCCCGCAAAGGTTCATACCAGAAAAAGGGCAAACCTTACGGGAAAAAGAAGAGAAGATAGCAGAAAACGGGCCTACAATGGCTGCGCCAGTTGTTTAACGTCTTCGGCGGTAATTTTCTCTTCGCAGAGTATCGTCAGACGCTCTGTCACATTCCTGAGCTCGCGGATGTTGCCCGTCCATGGTAGGTTTTTCAGAGATTCCAGCGCTTCCCCGGTAATTTCGGGCGCTTTTTTGCCCATTGTTTTGCTGATGTCTGCAAGGAAATGTTCTGCCAATTGCGGGATGTCTTCTTTACGGTCTTTGAGCGCCGGCACGTGAATGAGGATTACCGAAAGACGGTGATACAAGTCTTCACGAAACCTTCCTTTTTCGATTTCCTGTTTCAGGTCTTTGTTGGTGGCTGCAACTACGCGAACATCCACATAAATATCTTTGTCGCCGCCTATTCTTACGATTTTATTTTCTTCAAGCGCGCGTAGCACTTTTGCCTGAGCTGAAAGGCTCATGTCGCCGATTTCATCCAGAAACAACGTGCCGCCGTCAGCTTGCTCAAAATCACCTTTTCGTTGTTTGATAGCGCTGGTAAAGGACCCTTTTTCATGGCCAAACAATTCGCTTTCTATCAGTTCAGAAGGGATGGCGGCGCAGTTAACTTCAATAAAGGGAGCTTTGGCCCTCGGGCTTTTCTCATGAATCTGCCGCGCTACCAGCTCCTTACCTGTGCCGTTTTCGCCGGTAATCAAAATTCTGGCCGTAGTAGGAGCCACCTTTTCGATCATGGTGCGCACTCCTTTGAGCGCCTCTGACTCCCCAATCATTGTGTATTTTTCGCTCACCCGTTTTTTGAGCTTGCGCGTTTCATTGACCAGCGAGGAACGCTCCAGCGTATTCCGGATCGTAACCAGTAGCCGGTTTAAATCGAGCGGTTTCTCGAGGTAATCGTACGCTCCTTTTTTCAGTGAGTCTACAGCCGTTTCGATAGTCCCGTGGCCTGAAATCATGATGAAAGGCGCCTCGGTAACTTTCATGCCTTTTTCCAGCACCTCAATGCCATCGGTATTCGGCATTTTTATGTCGCACAAGATGATATCGTAGAGCGTTTCCTCTATTTTTTGCAGCGCTTCATCGCCATCGGTGGCTTCATCAACCTTATATTTTTCAAATTCCAGGATTTCTCTCAATGAGTTCCTTATACTACGCTCATCATCAATAACCAGGATTTTTGTCATAGTTTAATAGTTACGGGTTTTTAACCATTTCCAAAGTTCTTTGTAGTCTACTTTCTTACCATACATCAAAATGCCGGTACGATATATTCTTCCGGCCAGCCAGGTTGTGGCAATGAATCCGGCAATAAGCAGCACTACAGACAAGGTAATGTCAAGCAAAGGTACACCGAAAGGAATGCGGATCATCATAATGATAGGAGATGTAAGCGGAATAATGCTAAGCCAGAAAGCCAGGGGCCCTTCAGGGTTTTGCAGCACAAACTGAGCTACAATGATGGCCAATATCAGAGGAACGGTTATAGGCAGCATAAATTGCTGGGTATCGGTTTCGTTATCTACAGCCGAACCGATGGCGGCAAACAAGGCCGAATACATCAGGTATCCGCCCAGGAAAAAGAACAGAAAGCTTCCGATGATAACTCCAAAATTGATCGAGTTGATAATTTCAAAAACTGTGCTTACCTGTTCGTTGATTTCTTCGGGTTGTTGTGTTTCTTCCTGGGCTCCCATGATGGCGGTCATGTCATTGGTGTTACCGATAGCCCGTTCTTGCTGGGCCTTCAGATTGAGTGTATCTGCATAAAATCCCGTGAAGGCGGTATAAATCCCAAATGTAAGAATAACCCATAATAAGATTTGGGTCAGCCCTACAAAGGCGATGCCTACAATCTTGCCCATCATAAGCTCAAAAGGCTTAACCGAGGAAACGATCACTTCTACGATTCGGTTGGTTTTTTCTTCTATCACACCTCGCATAACCTGCGATCCAAACATGAAAATGAAGCCATAAATAATGAGGGCGCTGATGAATCCAACTGCCATGGCCACTTCGGCAAAGCTTTTTTCTTCTGCACCGCTTTCATCAAGTTTTATGGAATTAAGTTTAATGTTGGCTTTGGTTTCGGCAAGCGTTTCCCTGTCAATGCCACTGGCTTCCAGCTTTAAAGACTCTATACGCTGTTTCATGAGATTGCGAAGGTGGGTTTTTACATCCAGTGTAGCTTGTTTAGTGGAGTAGATTACTGCATTTTCAGGTAATGCTACTTTTGTAGCCGGAATGTAAAGCATGGCATAATAGTCGAGCTCCGGGAGCAAGGCTTTGGCTGAGTCAATATCCATGTCAAGCGTTTCGAACTGATATGCATCGGTGTTTTCAAAAGCGTTTTCATAAACATCGGATTCATCAATAATGGCAATCCTTTTGGCTTCGCTGTCGTCAAGCTGTGCCAGGTAAATGGGGATAATGAAAAGGGAAGCCATCAGGATTGGCCCCAAAAAAGTCATGATAATGAACGATTTTTTCTTGACTCGTATCAGGTATTCGCGCTGGATGATCAGTAATATCTTATTCATGGGTTTGCTGTTATTTGTTTTCCTGTACTTTTTGGATAAAAATATCATTCATCGATGGAATCACTTCATTAAAGCTTTGGATTTCCCCGATTTGCATAAGATTCCGGATAAGCTCATTGGGTGTAGCCTGGTTCAGAATTTTGATTTTCGCTTCTAACTGTTCTTCTTCTTCATCGGTTTCCAGGATCTTAAAATCGGAATGCAATTCTGCCCTGAATGAGCCTTTTAAGTTGGACAGGCGCGTAGTGAAAGTGTTGTTGCTATAGGTTTTTTTGATGGATTTCATTTCGCCGTCTAAAATCTTGTTGGCGTTATGAATTAACGCAATATTATCACACAACTCTTCGACGGAGCCCATGTTGTGGGTGGAAAAGATAACCGTGGCGCCTTCATCGCGCAAGCGAAGTATTTCTTCCTTCAGGATATTGGCATTGATGGGGTCAAAACCACTAAAGGGCTCATCAAAAATCAGCAGATCAGGTTCATGCAAGATGGTGGTAATAAACTGTATTTTTTGCTGCATTCCTTTAGAGAGTTCTTCTACTTTTTTATCCCACCAGCTATCGATGTCAAATTTTTTGAACCAGGCCATTAGGCGTTCTTTAGCTTCCTTGCGCGGCACATCCTTCAACTGAGCCAGGTATAAAGCTTGTTCGCCCACCTTCATTTTGCGGTATAGTCCGCGCTCTTCGGGTAAATACCCGATATTTCTGACGTGGCCTGGCCTGAGGCGCTGCCCTTCGAGGTATACCTTGCCGCTATCGGCGGCAGTGATTTGATTAATGATGCGTATGAGCGTAGTCTTCCCGGCGCCGTTAGGGCCAAGCAATCCGAAAATGCTCTGCTTGGGAACGTGAATGCTTACATCATTCAAAGCTTTGTGATTCACAAATTGCTTGCTGATGTTTTCAGCTATAAGAAAATCCATATTAGCGGAATTTTTCATCTGGTTAAAATTTCTGACGGTGTTTAGAACATGATTTCATTATGTTCTCCTGTGTTAATCACTATTTCAGGCATTTTATGTTACAAAAAAAAGATGTAACAACTTTTTATGTCCTATAAGTATTCAAGACTACAAAATTATTACATCCTTTCATAAAAAAATGCAGAAAGAAATTAATTTCTGAAATATTCTTTCATGCGATCGAAAAAACTTTTATCCCTTGCCGTAGGCTTGGGCTCAAAGTTTTTGGATTGATTTAGTTTTTCGAGCATTTGTTTTTCTTCTTCTGATAGCGATTTAGGAGTCCAGACGTTCACGTTTACCAGCAGGTCTCCGCGTCCGTAGCCGTTTACCTCAGGCAATCCTTTGCCTTTGAGGCGAAGCACTTTGCCGCCCTGCGTGCCGGGTTCAATTTTAATCCGGGCGTAACTTTCCAAAGTGGGTATTTCTGCTTTTTTACCCAGCGCTGCATCGGGGAAGCTAATATACAAGTCATACAGCAGGTTGTTGCCATCCCGTTCAAGGTGGGGATGAGCCTCTTCTTCAATCAGCACTATCAAGTCGCCCGGTATGCCGCCACGTGCGGCTGCATTTCCCTTGCCGCTTACGGAAAGCTGCATGCCTTCAGAAACACCTGCCGGAATATCAATGCTTATCACTTCCTGGTCTTTTACGATGCCATTGCCGTTACAAACATTGCATTTGTGCTGAATGGTTTGTCCTTCTCCACCACACGTGGGGCAGGTAGACGTAGTTTGCATCTGGCCAAGGAATGTATTGGAAACGCGGGTCACTTGTCCTGTGCCGTTGCAGGTGCCGCATGTACTGAAAGCAGCGCCATCTTTTGCGCCGGTTCCGTTACATGCTTTACAAGATACGTATTTATTAACTTTAATGCGTTTTTCAACACCATTGGCGATTTCTTCCAGCGTAAGCTTTACTTTAACACGCAGGTCGGAGCCGCGATTTACCCTGCGGCGTCTTCTTGATGAAGTTCCGCCGCCAAAGCCGCCCCCAAAGGTGCTGCCAAAGCCACCTCCGCCGAATATATCGCCGAAGTGTTCAAAGATGTCATCCATGCTCATCCCGCCGCCAAAGCCACCGGTTCCGCCGAAGCCGCCATTCTTCATACCTTCATGACCGAAACGATCGTACTTCTGACGCTTTTGTTCATTGCTGAGCACTTCGTAGGCCTCCGCAGCTTCTTTAAACTTGTTCTCGGCTTCTTTATCGTTTGGATTGCGGTCAGGGTGATATTTCAGCGCCATTTTGCGATAGGCCTTTTTTATTTCATCCTGACTTGCATCTTTTGATATTCCTAATATCTCGTAATAGTCTCTTTTTGCCATGAAATGATGCTTTCTTTTTAATTACCCACAACTACCTTAGCATAACGAATGACCTTGTCATTAAGTTTATACCCTTTTTCTGTGGTATCAATAACTTTTCCCTTCATATCTTCTGAAGGTGCAGGCATTTTCGTTATAGCTTCGTGTTCGTCGGTGTTAAATGTCTTATTGGTCGATTCTATTACTTCCAGTCCTTCTTGTTTGAGAATCTTCCAGAATTTATCTGCTATAAGCTCAATGCCTTCTTTAAAGGCATTAAGGTCTTCGTTTTCGCTGTATGCTTTTTGCGCTCTTTCGTAGTCGTCAAGCACAGGCAAAAGCTTTGTAATTAAACTTGAAGATGCCGTCTGGCTTAAGGCCAGCTTTTCTTTGCTGGTGCGTCTGCGATAGTTTTCAAATTCAGAATAAAGCCTTAAAAACTTGTCTTTCTGATCTTCAAGTTTGGCCTCCAGCTCCTGAAACTCTTCCTTTGTCGGCTTTTTTTTCTTTGCTTTCTGACCACCCTTTTCCACTTTCTTGGTGTCCTCCTTGCTGTCTTCTTTTTGAGACTTCTCTTGCTTGTTATCTTCCTTTTGAGCTGTTGCTTCTTCTTTTGTTTGCTTTATTTCGTCTTGCTGCTTGTCCTGTCCGTTGCCAGACTGTTGTTGCTCCTGATCTAAAGCTTTTTTATCTTCAGACTTTTTATTCATGGTTATATTATTTTCAATTTTCAGCTTTTCTTGATTACAAATTATTTGCCATAAGTGTTATTGAGACAAATTGTCAGAAAGACAATCGGGTAACTGTATTAATGGCTTAGATTTACATTTTTGCAATGCTATTTAACACGTCTGATGTTAGCGCCGATAGCATTGAGTCGTTGATCGATCTTTTGATAACCACGATCGATTTGCTCGATGTTATGGATGGTGCTTGTCCCTTTGGCAGACAGGGCTGCAATGAGCAAAGCCACTCCTGCTCTGATATCGGGAGAAGTCATTTCTATACCTTTGAGCGCGGTTCTGTGGTTTTGTCCTATGACGGTAGCGCGGTGCGGGTCGCATAAAATAATCTGAGCGCCCATGTCAATCAGCTTATCTACGAAGAATAGGCGGCTTTCAAACATTTTTTGATGGACAAGTACAGCGCCCTGTGCCTGGGTAGCTGTTACCAGCACAATACTGATGAGGTCAGGCGTAAAACCGGGCCAGGGAGCATCGGCAATCGTCATTATAGAACCATCAAAAAAAGATTCCACTACATAATTGTCATGTTTGGGGATCAACAAGTCATTATCTTGTTGTATGGTTTGGATTCCTAATTTCTCAAAAACCTGGGGTATGTTTCCCAGTTGCAATTTATCCACGCCTTTTAATGTGATTTCGGAATGCGTCATGGCGGCCATGCCGATAAAGCTTCCCACTTCTATCATATCCGGAAGAAGCGTATGCATGGCGCCATTTAGCTTTTCTACGCCATGAATTTTAAGTAAGTTAGAACCAATCCCTTCAATTCTGGCGCCCATCTGCGAAAGCATTTTACATAATTGCGTGATGTATGGCTCGCAGGCGGCATTGAAAATGGTAGTGGTTCCCTCGGCTAATGTGGCCGCCATAATGATGTTTGCTGTACCGGTAACCGAAGCTTCATCGAGCAACATGTAACGGCCATGAAGTTTTTCATCTGTGGTTTTGATTTTATACACTTCCTTTTCAGGGAGGTAAGTAAACGATGCTCCAAGGTTTTTAAACCCTTCCAGGTGGGTGTCAAGGCGTCGCCGGCCTATTTTGTCGCCTCCCGGTTTAGGCAGATATGCAAAGCCAAAACGGGTTAATAACGGGCCTAAGATCATTACCGATCCACGCAGCCGGCTGCTTTTCAGTATAAATTCCTCGGTCATCAGATAATCCAGGTTAATATGACTTGCCTGGAAACGATAATCCTCATCCCCCTTTTTAGTAATTTCCACACCCAAATCTCCAAGAATCTCTATCAGAAAATTCACATCTCTGATGTTTGGAATTTTATGGATAGTAACCGGTTCTTTAGTCAGCAATACTGCACTGATTACCTGCAAAGCTTCGTTTTTGGCTCCCTGGGGAATAATTTCTCCGTGGAGGGTCTTTCCTCCTTCAATTTCAAACGAACTCATCGGAAATGGTTTTTATAACAACAAAAGGCCGCCTCAGGCGGCCTTTCCATTTATTTTTTAAACTATTTATTGTAGTAGCTACGCTGCCCGCGAGGGTTGTTCTGGCCTTTCCTGCCTTTATGATCCCCCTTTTGTGTGGGCTTTTTCTTACGTGTTTTTGCCAGGATATCACTGGTGGAGTTTAACTCCATGTCATCGGCAAGCTCCAGTTTTCCTCCTGATAGCTTTTTGAGATGCTCATTTATCAGCTCGTCAGAAACAGATTCCCGGTTCCAGTTTAAATAAAGCTTTTTCAGGTGGTTGCCAATGATTTTAATCATCAGTTTTTTCGTCTCTTCGTCTTCCAGTTCAACGGTTTTTTCAATGATATATTCAATGTTTTTACCATATTGCTTAAAGGTTACAGGCCGGTCACCGTACTTTAAGGGTTCTGGTTTGGCAAAGATGGCGCTTGGTTCCGGAACCGGATAAGGTGAGTCAATATCAAGCTCAAGATTTGCTATTAGGTGCAGGTGATCCCACAATTTGCGCTTTACATCGCCACCTTCCCGCTGTGGGTTCATTTGCCCCATAACCTGAACGATGAAGTGACAGAAACGTGTCCGCTCGTCACGGTCTTCGATGGTTTTGGAAAAATTGATTAACTTTTGGATATTTCTTCCGTATTCACTGATAATCAGTTGTTCGCGGGCGGTATTGTACTCAAGTTCTTTAATTTCCATGTTTCGTTATTTCTTTTTCGGATATGTACCTGCTGGCTGCAAGGCGATAAATTATTTTCATCTGCAAATATACTAATTATTATTATTTTATGACTTTGAGCCGTGCAAATTTAAGCAACAAATGCTTTTGTCCGGCTTGCTTGAAGAAAATAGTCGCTTTTTTGTTGGGGCCGTCACCTTCTACTTGCAAAACCTTGCCGTTACCAAAGCGCTGATGGTTTACCTGCACACCGGGCTGGATTTCATCAGCATTGACGGGCAAGGGTGAACTGGCGTTGTTATTTGAAGAAGCCGTTTCCCGGCTGTTTAATTTTTGGTAGGATGGTTTCTGCTGTCCGGCCTGGCGGCGCAAGGTTGTGGCCGGGCTTCCGCCGGAAGGGGTGCGGCTTTGCAAGTTATCCAGAAAATCCGGTTTGATTTCATCAATAAAGCGGCTGCCTTCGCTCATTAGCAGGTTACCCCATTTGTAGCGGTTTTCGGCATACGACAAAGTGGCACGTTTTTCGGCTCGGGTGAGGGCTACGTAAAACAAACGGCGTTCTTCCTCTAAATCTTCACGTGTGTTGAGCGATTGCATGCTTGGAAACAGGTTTTCCTCCAATCCAACAATGTAAACATACGGAAATTCTAAGCCCTTGGCGGCGTGTACGGTCATCAGCGAAACTTTATCAGTGTTGTTTTTATCTTCATTATCCTGATCAGTTAATAAAGCCACATTCTGCATAAACACGTCAAGGGTGCGGGGCTGTTCTTCCTCACCCTCTTCTTCTTTGTTGGTAAATTCGTTAATGGCATTCAAAAGCTCTTCAAGGTTTTCGAACCGGCTGATGCCTTCAGGGCTTTTGTCTTCATTTAATGATTTTATCATTCCTGAGGCAGAGGCTATGTGTTTAGCCAGGTCAAAGGCATTCTTCTTTTTAAGCTGAGAAGCAAAGCTTTCTATCATTGTTTTAAACTGATGCAATCGCGTTCCTACGGCAGCTCCCACATCCAGCTTATACTGACCGGGATGGCAAATCACTTCCCATGCAGTTACGTCGTATTGCTGAGCCTGGATGCTGATTTTTTGCTGGCTGGTATTGCCTATTCCGCGCGCCGGGAAATTAATGATGCGAAATAAGGCTTCTTCATCATTTTGATTAAGCGTAAGCCTGAAATAAGCAAGTAAGTCTTTGATTTCTTTGCGTTGATAAAACGATAGCCCACCATATATTCTGTAAGGAATATTTTGTTTTCTTAAAGCCTCTTCCAATGACCTCGACTGTGCATTAGTGCGATAAAGAAGGGCAAAATCGCTGTTAGCAGCCTGGTGGTTCATTTTAGTTTCAAAAATATCCTCAGCCACCCGTCGGCCTTCCTCAGAATCAGTAGCTGAACGAAAGACCGGGATTTTTTCTCCTGAGTCGTTATGAGTCCATACTACCTTTTTGATCTGGTCTTTATTATTGGCAATGACCTCATTGGCAGCATTTACGATGTTTTGCGTAGACCGGTAATTGCGTTCCAGCTTATAAAGCCTTACTTCAGGGTAGTCTTTCTGAAAGTTGAGAATGTTGGCAATGTTTGCGCCCCTGAATGCGTAAATGCTTTGAGCATCATCGCCTACCACACAAATATTTTCGTTGTTGGCAGCCAGTTTTTTTACAATCAGATATTGCGAGTAGTTGGTGTCCTGATATTCATCCACAAGGATATACTGAAATTTATGTTGATATTTATGCAATACCTCAGGAAAATCACGCAATAAAATATTTGTTTTGAAAAGCAAGTCATCAAAATCCATGGCTTTGCTCTGGAAAAGACGCTTTTCATAGATTTCATAGATTTTGCCTGTAAATGGCCTGCCGGCAGCTTTATCAGCAATGGTAATTTCATCATTTTGATTATAGCTCCGGGCATTGATAAGGTTGTTTTTACTGGAAGAGATGCGTCCGAGGATAGAATTGGCCGGGTAGGTTTTTTTATCTAGTTGAAGCTCTCTTATAATAGATCGAATCAGGCTTTTGGAGTCGGCGGTGTCATAAATCGTGAAATTAGAGGGATATCCAAGCAAGTGTCCTTCTGCTCTAAGAATACGGGCAAAAACTGAGTGAAAAGTTCCCATCCATACGTTACGCGCTTCAGGGCCTACCAGCCTGGCAACTCTTTCTTTCATCTCACGCGCGGCCTTGTTGGTAAAGGTCAGCGACAAGATATTAAAAGGATCGACTCCGTTTTCGAGCAAGTAAGCAACACGGTAGGTCAATACACGGGTTTTTCCCGACCCCGCTCCGGCAATAACCATTACCGGGCCGTCAGTAGCTTTGACTGCTGTTTGCTGTTCTTCGTTTAGATGGTCAAGGATATGTGCCACGTATTTTTGATTTTTAGCTGCAAAAATAGGCTTTCTATAGAACTGCAGAAGAATTAATTGGTTATTTCGGTTTGACTATGCTGTGATTCTTGTCGTTGCTCCAGGCATCGTAACCCCTGCCGTCGTCTCCAGGATGCGGCAGGGGTGTTGTTCGCCGGTTTTGATTACTCAATCACAATTTTTCCGGTTTTAATCGTTGATTCC
>CAYXJS010000066.1:0-13642 GCA_964465045.1 uncultured Bacteroidales bacterium
TTGCGGGTTATATTGAATGGAGGCAAAGATACCGGGAGGCTAAGGCGCTGTGATAAAAAAGATAGCCATCACCGGCCCTGAATCTACAGGAAAATCAGAAATGGCACAAAATCTGGCCCGCTATTTCAATACGGTATGGGTGCCTGAGTATGCCAGGGAATATGTTGCCACCCTCAACCGCCCTTATACAATCGAAGACATCGAAATTATCGCCCGCAGGCAGTTGAAAAGGGAAAGGCAACTGGAAAATAAGGCTAACCGCTTCCTCATTTGCGATACCGCTTTAATCGTTCCCAAAATATGGAGCGAATTTGTTTTCAGCAAAACCATTCCGTGGATTGATGAAAAAATTAAAACCCATACCTATGACTTATACCTGCTCATGGACATTGATCTTCCGTGGCAGGAAGACCCATTACGTGAGCATCCCCATCAAAGAAAAATACTTTTTAACAGATACTATGAGGAATTATCAAAAAACAACTTCCCATTCGGCATAGTGTCAGGCCTCGGAAACCAAAGAATGCAAAGCGCTATGGAAGTTATTAAGAATCATCGGTTAATAACATTCTGAAATATCTGAATATTTAACTCCTTTTTGACTATTTTTGTATTTGGAGCAGAAAAACATCACATTCAGAAGTAAATGTCATAATAACGATTTATTCTTGTAAAGAATAGTCGTGACAACATGGTAGTTATGCATAAAAACAAGATCATTACTATTGTAATCCCTTTTCTACTTGGTGTAATCAGCGTTTACAGCCAGCCAGCCATACTTTCGCATCCCTCAGATACTTCTGTTTGCAGCGGAGTAAATGTAGCGTTTTCTATCACAGCCTCCAATGCAGAATATTTCCAATGGCAAGAATATGACGGAACAGGATGGTTTGACATCGATGAAAACATCACTTATGCTGATGGCGAAAACACACCAAATCTTGTTCTTAACGACGTCATTACCGGGCTGAACAATTATGAATACCGCTGCTATGTTGAAGATGAAAATGGTGATTTTGCCCTGTCAAACAGCGCTTCACTAAATGTGTATTCACCTCCGTTAATTACAGACCATCCTCAGAACAAAGAAGTCTGTAAAAATCAAACTGCCTCTTTTTCCGTAAACACAGAAAACGCTACAAATTATCAATGGCAAGAAAACCGTGGAGATGGGTGGTATAATATCCAGGACAATGCTTTTTACAGTGGTACTACGTATGAAATACTGCAGGTTTTCACTATTTTCGGGATAGATGATTATTTATACCGCTGTAAAGTTTATAACAGCTCCTGTTTTGATTTCAGTAATGAAGCCTTTCTTGAAGTAAACTCCCTCCCACAGGTTTATTATGTTTATGGTGGCGGCCAGGTTTGTGAAAACGGACAAGGCGCTAATATTTTTCTGAATAATTCAGAAACCGGAGTCAACTACGAACTAATTAAAGATAGCAACACTACCGTAGCAGTGAGAGAAGGCACAGGCCAGGAAATTGATTTCGGCAGTTATGCTGCTGAAGGAAGTTACACAATAAGAGGCGTAAATGAAAATACAGCCTGCCAAAACAACATGAACGGCCAGGCAGTAATTGAAGTACTGCCCACTCCGCAGAGCTTTAATTTAATTAGTGAAGGTGTGATTTGTGAGGGCTCTGACGGCACTACAATTTTACTGGAAAACTCAGAAACCGGTATTCAATACTCATTATTCCTTGGCGGAAATGCAACCGGATATCAACTTATTGGCACAGGCGGCCCTTTAAACTTTGAAAACATAAGCATTCCCGGCTCTTACAGCGTTCTGGCCACAGATATCAATTCAGGTTGTGAATCTAATATGAACAACACTATTGAACTGGAAGAAACTCCCTCACCACAGGTGTTTACCCTTACGGGGGATGAAGTATACTGCGAAGGAACCCCAGGAGCACAAATGCAACTTTCCAGCTCAGAAAATGACATTACATATATTCTGATTCGAGACGGGCAGTTTGAAGAACAAAACTTATCAGGTACAGGTAATGAGCTAACTTTTAACAATATAACAACACCTGGCGAATACACGGTTCGTGCGGTTACCTCGGAAGCCGGATGCGAATCGATGATGAAGGGTAACATCCAACTTACATCTTCTGAGTCACCACAGCAGTTTAGTCTCTCAGGAACTGAATTTTTGTGTCCGGAGAAAATAGGTATTATTGAGCTATCCGGGTCTCAACAGCAAATAGAGTATGAGCTAATACGCGACGATAATCCGACGGGTATTGTACATATTGGTACAGGGCAATCATTCTATTTTACCACCGAAACGCCCGGAATGTACGAAATTAAAGCTACCGATACTGAAACCGGATGTGCCGGTTTGATGCAAAACCAACACTTAATAGAAAGTGCCAATGCCCCAATAGCTGATGCAGGTCAAGACCAACAAGTTGAACCAGGCAGCTCTGCTACACTCCAGGGAAGCGCCTCCGGCGGCACAGGTAGCTATGACTTTTTTTGGGAACCGGAGGCAATGCTGCAAAGCAACAACATCGCAGAACCGCAAACCGTGGCTCTTGAAAATCCTCAGTTGTACACACTGGAAGTTACAGACCAGCTCTCTAACTGCAAATCATCGCGCGACAGCGTATGGATTTCTATTGAAGGAGGAGGATTCACGGTGCAGGCTTATACTGCCAATGACAGCATCTGCTCAGGAAACCAGACCCAGCTTTATGCCCTTGTTCAGGGTGGCAGCGGAAATTACTCGTACCAATGGTACACAGAAGAGGGAACATTTAGCTCTGAGATCAACAATCCATTAGTTTCACCGGAAAACACTACGCAATATATCATCAGGGTAGATGATGGTAGCACTTTGGTGGAAGACACAATCACGATTCATGTTACCCCATCGCCTGAGATTTTTAGCCTGAGTGGAGAAGAGGGCTTCTGTGAGGGAAGTCAGGGCGCCTTGCTTTCATTATCCGGCTTTCAGCAAAACGTTTCTTACGAAATTATGAGAAACGGACAACCTTATGGTTTCCTTGCTGACAGCGCTGCGTTTCTGGTAAATCATCCGGGAACATACTCTGTTTCCGCTCAGGCAAACCAATGTTCAGTGACGATGAATGGCAGCCCTGAAGTTGCCCTTTATGAAACACCAGTAGCTAATGCTGGTGAAGACCAGGTTGTATACGCAGGTGAGTCAACTCATCTTTCAGGTTCAGCCATCAGCGAAGCTGAAGTAACTTATTCGTGGCAACCTGAAAACTATGTGGAAAATCCGGCGTCAGCCACAACGCAAACACTGCCTTTGCATTCAAACGCAGAGTTTCAGTTAACCGTCACCAGTACAGAAACCGGTTGCACTTCAACAACTGATACTGTTGCAGTAGACGTCGTTGAAGATAGTTTCACTGTTAATGCTGTCTCCGGAACATCCAGCCTTTGTGCCGGAGAATCTGTAAACCTGTTTGCCTCCGCAAATGGAGGCAGTGGGCAGTATAATTATCTGTGGGAGTCAAATCCGCCGGGCTTCACATCTAATGATTCTGCAATACAAGCATATCCCGAAAACCCAACCTGGTTTATCGTATACGTTTCTGATGGATATGAGAGCATTAAAGACTCGGTTTTTATAGATGTTAAAGAATCTCCTGAGATTATGACTTTAAATGGCGGGGGCGATATTTGCAGTAATAGCCCTGGAGCAGAAATAACATTAAACGACTCTGAAGAAGGGGTCTACTATACACTATATCATGAAAATGAAACCCTGGTCAACGCTGTCAGTGGAACAGGAAATCCGATTTCGTTCGGTACAGTATACGAGGAAGGAACTTACTATGCGGAAGCTACAGATACAGCTACAACTTGCTCATCAATGATAGAGGGCGAAAGTGTTATTTTCCATTACGAAACACCGCAAGCCTATGCTGGAGAAGATATTTTAGTCGAAAGCAATAGCACGGCACAACTCAATGGTTTTGGTACAGGGGGGTCAGGAATGTATAATTATTTCTGGTCTCCATCTGCTCTGGTTGAGAATGCGGGAGCGTCAAGCACATCCACAATAAACTTAACTTCATCTACGGTATTCCAGCTACAAATCAACGATCAGTCTACAGGTTGCACCAGTGATGCCGATACGGTTTTGGTATCAGTATCAGGAGGAAACCTGACTTTATCCCTGCAAAGCAATGTTTCCAGTGTTTGTAGCGGTGAAAATATAAACCTCATCGCAATTGCCGGAGGCGGAAGTGGAAACTACAGTTACAGCTGGTCATCTGAACCTCCGGGAATTGATACCGAGGGATATACGGCTAATCACCAACCCGATACAACTACCATTTACAATGTTATAGTAGATGACGGTGAAAATACGATAGAAAAATCTATCGAAATAGAGGTAGAAAGTGCTCCTGAAACGATTGCCGGAGATGACAGGGAGATCTTTTTTGGCGAAAAAATATTGCTCAGTGGAAGCGCTGAAGGAGGCAGCGGTGACTATTCCTACCAATGGAAACCGGAAGGGTTTATTGAAAACAGCAGTGACAATGCCGATGCACAAACCATAGCGCTGTATCAAAATACAAGTTTTATTTTTCAGGCTACCGACAACAATACAGGTTGTCAGTCTATTCCGGATACAACCCTGATTAAGGTTACCGGAAGCAACTTATTGGCTACGGCTATTGCTTCAGCAGATCAAATCTGTTCAGGGAAAATCATTACACTCACTGCCTTAGCGCAAAACACCATGGGAGAAGTCTCTTATCAGTGGACTTCAGAAAACGGAAACATTTCAGAAAACTCACCTGTATTTACACATGAATTCAGCGAGAGTTCGGATATATATTTAGAAGTTTCTGATCAAAAAGGCATTGCTTACGATACGATTTCTATTGAAACCACTCCTTCTCCGGAAATCAAAGTCCTGACAGGCGATGGCAATTACTGTGAGGGAGAAGCGGGAGCCACACTGCAATTAAACAATACAGAAAATCGAGCGAGCTACCAACTCATCAGAAACCAAGTCTTTACAGGAATATCTTTTGAAGGAACCGGCGATGAAGTTTATTTCGATAACCTCAGGCAGGAAGGAGTTTACACGGTAATGGCAGTAGACACACAAAACGGCTGCCGGAAAACCATGAACGGAGCCAAAACAGTTAAAGAAAATCCACTGCCGCACAGATTTGTACTTGAAGGTGGCGGCAGTTACTGTGAGGACGAATTTGCAACTTTTACACTTTCTGGTTCTGTTCCGGGAGCCACCTATAATTTAATGGATGGAAATGAAGTAATTGACTCACTTGAAGGCAACGGAAACAGTCTGGACGTAAACGTTCCTGCTCAGCAAGGAACTTTCAACATGATGGCAACAGACACTACCTCTGGTTGCAGTCGTGAAATGGAGGGAGAAACGGAGGTAAACACACATCCTTTGCCCGATTTAACCATAAGCGCTGATACGACTATATTTAAAGGCCATACAGTAGTGCTGACAGCTTCCGGTGCAGAAAATTACTTATGGAATACAACGCCTGAGTCAACCCAACCTTCTGTTGAAGTAAGCCCGCAAAGCACAACCACATATACTGTAACAGGTAAAAATGAGCATAAATGCGAAACAACAGCCTCTGTAACTGTTACCGTTGATGAATCTACAGCCCCGGAAACCAATGCCTTTACGCCCAATGACGACGGTATTAACGATATCTTTATGCAAGGGTTCGGTATCGTGGTATTCAATCGCTGGGGAAACAAGCTTTATGAAGGAGATGAAGGTTGGGATGGCTCATATGAAGGTAAAAAAGTACCGGCCGGCACATATTACTACATCAGAAAAACAGATGCCGCTGGAAATGAAGTAGAACCTGTAAAAGGAAGTGTAACTGTAATAAGGAAACAAAACTAACATGGGAAGGTGCATGAAAACCGGCCTTACGATACTTATGGTTTTTTCGGCGCTGCTGAGCGCCGCACAAAGCCGGCACATCAAAAGAGCTGACAAAGCTTACGAATCACAAAACTATACCGAAGCCGTTGAAAAATATAAAAAGGCCATTCCGGCAATGAAAAAGAAAGCCCAGCCACGTGAAGTCAGAAATGTGCTTTTTAAAACCGGAAAGGCTTACCTTGCCATGAACCAGTTTGAGAAAGCGCTACCCTGGTTTAAAGAGGCTGCCGGTGTAGGGATTTACAGCGATGATCTCTACTTCGCTTACGCGGAAGCATTAACACTAAATGACAATATTACTGAAGCCTTGAGGGTTTACCGCACCATATCTGAAAGAGACCAAAGCAGAAAAGCAAAAAAAAGAATTGAAGCTCTGATCCGTTATGATGATTCTACCCAACATATCATCAATATCCGGAATTTAAACACTATCAACAGCAAATACAGCGATTATGCACCTGCAATGATGGAGGAGAATCTGGTGTTTTCCTCTACCCGCCCGGAAAAACAAAAACAGCTCAATAAGCGAACTGCGCAAGGATACTCCAATTTATACACGGCCGGTTTTGACAAAAACAAAAATACCTGGACTGAAGCAACCCCTTTGAGCAATAAACTCAATAGCCGGAAGCCTGAAGGTGTATTTACCTACAGTCCCGTAACACAGGAAGCCTTTTTTATGAAATGCTCTGAAAACAACAAGGATTGCAGGATCCTGACCACAAAATTCCGGGATGGGGAATGGCAATCTACTAAAAAAGTCACCTTTAATGTGGATGGTGCAGCAGGACATCCTTCCATATCGCCTGATGGACAAACGCTATACTTTGTCTCGGATATGCCTGGCGGCTATGGCGGTAAAGACATCTGGAAGGTTGACCGCGTAGATGATTATATGTGGGGCCTGCCTACAAACCTGGGTCCAACAATAAATACAAAACACGACGAACTGTTCCCGCATATTAGCGGAGACTCATTGCTGTTTTTTGCTTCAGACCGTCCGGAGTCGTTTGGAGGGCTCGATATTTTCTTTTCACGAATTAAGGGTAATAGCTTCTCTCTGCCTGTGCATCCACATTTTCCTTTTAACACGCTGCGTGATGATTTTGGTGTGATGTTAATGAAAACCGGAGGATTGCTCACGTCTAACCGGAATAATATCGCGCAAAGCGATGATATTTTTGCTTTTGATGGATTTCCGCAAACGTATGTTATAAAAACTTCAGTTCTGAATAAAGAAAAGCGAAGCGCTATAGAAAAAGCTCAAATAACACTTGACCTTAACGAAAAAAGGCTGCGAATCACCACAGATGCAGAGGGTAAAATTGTTTTCAAGGCCGCTCCAAATACCGAAGTTGATATCACAATAAAAGCAGAAAACTTCAACGAGCTCAATACAAGTCTGATTTTGCCGGAAATGAAGAAGTCATTGGCCACAGATACCCTTACGAAGGAGTTCCTGCTCACTGAAGAACAGCCTCTAGCCACAATAGAAGGCTTCGTTCGTTTACGCGAAACAAAAAAACCTATGGAAGGAGAAAAAGTAAGCCTTGCGGGAGAGCATGACGAGGTAGAGACGCATACAGACAGTAGCGGAAAATACGTTTTTACAGATGTGCTTCCCGGAAAAACATACACCATTAAAATAGCGAAAGAAGGATATTTCTCAGAAAGCAGAAAGATTGATATTTCACGCCTCGATGAATCCAGCGTTTTCAGCACTGAAACCGGTTATGATACAGATTTCCTGCTTACGCCCATAGAGAAAGAAAAGGAAATCATCATCAACAACATTTTTTATGATTTTAACAAAGCTACACTACGTCCTGAGTCGAGACAAGAGCTTGATAAGCTGGCCTCTATGCTTAAAGAAACCCCACAGGTTATCATCCAGATTAATGCACATACCGATGCGCGGGGCAGTAAAAGCTACAACCAACGATTAAGTCAGCGCCGGGCGCAAACTGTGGTAGATTATCTGACAAAAAAAGGAATCGCACCTGATCGTCTTTTTGCCAAAGGATACGGAGAATCGAGACTCATGGTTCCACGAGCCCGGACTGAGGCACAACACCAGCTCAATCGCAGAACTTCCTTCAATGTGCTTGCTGTAGTAAGAGAGAAAAGCTCTGAAAACCTTACCAATTTTCAATCTGCAACAGCAAATGAAAACAGGGAGCGTGATGCTTCGGCTATAAAACAAGTTGAAGGATTAGCCTACCGGGTTCAACTTATGGTTTCCTCGCAAAAATTACCATCAGATAACTTTAGAAAACTCACAAAAAACATCCGCAGTGTTGTCTTACATGAAACCGAACTCAAGGGCAATTATAAATATGAATTAGGCTCGCGAAAAACTTACAAAGAAGCAGTAAAGCTCAGACAACAAATTGTAAATCTTGGACATCAGGATTGCTTTATCACCGCTTATCAGGATAATGAACGTATAACCGTGAAAGAAGCGCTTAATCTCGAAAATCCTTAACCCATGAAAAATCGAATCATCATAATATTTATTTTACTGTTATGTAAAGCCGCTTTTGCTCAAAACGATCCCCAATTCAGCCTGGGAAGTTTTAATAAGTTGGTTTATAATCCGGCAGCCATTGCCCAATCCGATTATGTTGATATCCGCCTTTCAGCTCGTGAGCAATGGGTTGGTTTTGAGGATGCGCCCTCTACCCAGTCTGTGAGTATAAGCAATTATTTCAGAGACTGGCGCATGGGAATGGGATTAACGATCATCAACGATGCGCTGGGGGTTGAAAACATCCAGAATATCAAAGCCAAATACGTATACCACGCCTGGTTTGCTGAAGACCATTACATCTCGCTGGGATTGGGCGCCGGAGTCATGATGAAGTCGTTTTCCTCTGCCGGTCTTTTCTTTGATGAACCGGGTGATGAGCACATTACGGATGGCGACCTTTTTAAAGCCAGGCCTGATTTTGATTTAGGAATGGAGTGGCATCTCAAAGACTTTTTCCTGGGGGCTTCTGCCAACCATATTACCCAAAACACGGATGATTTTGACGTTTTAAAAGTTCCGCGCCACTATTATGCCTATGCGGGATACCGTTGGCATGTGAGTTCTCGAGTGGCTTTCCGGCCCTCAGTATCTGTACTGAAAATTGAAAACATCCATAGCGTAACCGGAGAATGGAATATGAATTACGATGATACATTCTGGCTTTCCATAGGGTACCGCGCTGAAGATGCCTGGATATTATCTTCACGCATTATGGTTTTCGATAACCTGATTGCCTCCTATGCCTACGACATGGGTGCAGGAGAATTCAGCAGCTATCGCGACGGCTCGCATGAAGTAATGCTGCATTTCAGAATCAACAAACCTGAGAAAGAATACCGCTCTCCCCGCTTTTTCGATTAAACTACTTGTATTTTGCCGGGATGTTCCTTAGTGAATTTTCCAATGACTCCGGCAACTATGTTTTGTTTCTGAAGCTGCATGATTATCTGATCTGCTTCCGCTTGGCTGAGGGCCATCAGCAAACCACCCGAAGTCTGGGCATCGCACAGTAAATGTTTTTCATACTCGGGAATGGTCTCAGGCCAAATCACTTTTGAATCCACAAAAGCCAGGTTGTTTTGGGTTCCCCCGGGAACAATTCCGGCCCGGGCAAATTTTACCGCATCAGGCAGATATGGAATGCTGTTTTTATCCAGCACAGCGCCCGTTTCACTGTTATGAATCATCTCCTTCAGATGCCCCAGCAATCCGAATCCGGTAACATCCGTGCAGGCATGCACGTCATATTCCATCATAATTTCTGCCGGTATTTTGTTAAGGGTTTTCATGGTTTTTGTTAAGACAGCAAGCGTTTCAGGCGAAACCAAGCCTCTTTTGGTGGCTGTGGATAAAATTCCGGTTCCCAGAGGTTTGGTTAAAACCAGTACATCATCGTTGCGTGCTCCCGTATTTCGTATCACCTTTTCGGGATGAACCATTCCTGTTACTACCATGCCATACTTCGGCTCTGTATCTTCTACCGTATGTCCTCCCAACACAGAAATGCCCGCTTCAGCGGCCACACTTTGTGCCCCGCTCAGGATATCCTGAAGCACTTTCATAGGAAGCCTTTTATCCGGGAAACCCACAATATTCAAAGCAAAGAGCGGCTTTGCTCCCATGGCATAGACATCGCTCAGGGCATTGGCCGCAGCTATGGCCCCAAAATCATGAGGATCATCCACGATAGGTGTGAAAAAATCGAGGGTCTGGACTATAGCCTGCTCGTCGTTGATTTGATAAACCGTAGCGTCATCAGAGGTATCGGTTCCCACCAAAACATGTTTATCAGTCACAGAAGGCATGTTTTTCAGCACCTCCTCCAAATCCTGCGGCCTCAGCTTACAGGCGCAACCTAAGCCATGCGTGAAGTGAGTCAGTTTGATTTCCTCTGTTTGAATAAAAGGCTCTTCAGAAGACTCATTATTCAGCTCCCGGACTTTAGCCGTCACTTTCTCTGCCGCCTCCAGGATTTGTTTTTCGTCCGTGCCCCGGCCCACAGAAAAGCGGATCGTTCCCATAGCGAATTTTACGGGGACTTTCATCGCCTCCAGTACTACCGACACATCTATGTTATCCGTATGGCATGCCGCACCTGCCGAGGCGGCTACGTCCTCAAGATTATCGAGCAATGTATTGGCTTCAATACCGGGAAAGCTTACCGAAGAGGTATTGGGAAGCCGGTCAGCCTTTTGAGCATTGATTTTCATTTGCGGATTTTTATCCAGCAGTAGCTTTTCAAGTTTATCACGTAAAGTACGGTAATGATGCATGTTCTTTTCCAAATCGCGAAAAGCAATTTCTGCAGCTTTACCCAAACCCACAATTTCAAGTACATTCTCTGTACCTGCACGCTGATTTCGCTCGTGATCGGCGCCGTGAATCAATTTTTCCAGCTTTACACCACGCCGGATGTAAAGCGCGCCAATCCCTTTCGGTGCATAAAGCTTATGTCCGGCCAGCGAAAGCAAATCCACACCCATCTTTTTCACGTCAACCGGGATCTTTCCGGCAGACTGAGCTGCATCCGTGTGAAACAAAATACCAGATCGACTGGCAACTTGACGAAGCGATACAATATCCTGAATGGTTCCCACTTCATTGTTGGCGTGCATGATGCTAATCAGAATGGTATCGCTCCGAATAGCTTCCTGAAGCTGCTCCTGAGTCACCCTGCCCTGGTCATCCACCGGAAGATAGGTTACCTCAAAACCTTGTGTTTCGAGATAACGGCAAACTTCACTCACTGCCGGGTGTTCCACTGAGGAGGTGATAATGTGTCGTCCGGAAGCCATATTAGCCAATGCAGCGCCTTTTATGGCGTAATTGTTTGACTCACTTCCACCGCTGGTGAATACAATTTCATCGGGAGCAGCGTTTATCAGTTGCGCAACCTGCTCACGGGCTTTTTCCACAGCCATACGCGACTCATATCCTTGCGGGTGGTTGGATGAGGGATTGCCAAAGATGCTCTCCAGATAGGGCCGCATAGCATCGGCTACATCCTTGTCAACCGGCGTGGTGGCGTTGTAATCTAAATATATGGGTTCCATTTATTGCGATTTTTTCTTGATAAAATGACAGCACCTGCCTGGCATTTTCTTCCGGATTGTCAGTAGATAACGCTAACGGATATATTGTTTGTGTTTCCCGTTTGGATAATCCTTTCATGTACGCTTTGTCGTAATACCCTAAAGTTATCTCCGCCACTCTTTCATAATCCTGAATTTCCAGCGCCTGGATTGCTTCCTTCTCGTTTTGTCCGCCCAGTCTCCTGTGGATTCGCACGAGGGCATCTTTGAGTTTTGCATTTTCAAATGTGGCATACTCCCGAACCAAACGCTGGATGCGATGTGTTTTGGGAATCTCAATTTTGATTACCGGCGCCCGGCGCATCTGGAAAAAAAGCGGTTCGGGAAGACTTACGCTGCCAATAGAGCGACTTTCATCTTCAATAAAAACCGGTTTTTCAGCGGAAAGCGTTTTCCAGTAAGCGGCCAAATCGTTCTCAAACTGCTCGCTGGTGGGTTGTTCGGTTTGCCCGATAGCGCCAAAAGCAGAGCCTTTATGGTGAGCCCGGCCTTCTAAATCCACCACCTGATGACCTGTTTTTGCGAAGTAATGCAACAATTCCGTTTTCCCGCTACCTGTCATACCTCCGACGATCACAAGCTGCATGTTCCGTTCAAACTTGCTGCGGATATGCTTTCTGTAAGCTTTATATCCTCCCCGAAGGATTATCGTTTCTATGCCTGCCCGTGAAAAGAGCCATGCCATGCTTTCGCTGCGCATACCGCCACGCCAGCAGTGTACCAGTACTTTTTTGTTTTTTGTCTCAGCTACGGCCTTCTTCAAAAAGCCTGACATTTTTGGACCGACAATATCCAGTCCTTTCAACAGCGCGGCATAGCGACCGGATTGCTTATAAAGTGTGCCCACCACCGCTCTTTCTTCATTGTTAAATAAAGGCATGTTTATCGCTCCCGGAATGTGTCCCTGCTGAAATTCTGCCGGCGAGCGCACATCCACCACCGGATAATTTTCTTCCGCTTCCAGGAATTCTTCAGCATCCAGTATCATAGTCTGTCATTTACCGCAAAGGTACACAGAAATGATTTGCAATGAAAAAGCAGCAAACAGAAGGTTGATTTACCTTTTGCTGAGGTTGCATTAACCATTTAAATCCAAAAGGAATTAAGATTAAAAATCGATGATCAATGCATCAAATGTGTATTGAAAACCTCGAATGAATGTATGTGTTACCGACTCCGGCAGGAGTCGAATGATAAAACACTAACAGAACCTCTCTTGAATCATACGATTCCGCTGGAATCGAACAATTCGTGCGGAACATCATTTCTATAGACATGTAAATCCCAGGGGATTTAAGAACTGAAAACTAACCTTGTTCCACATCGGTTGTGATGTCGGAGATATCACATGTTTATAGAACAAACCGATAAAGGTCTTCTCTCCGACTCCGGCAGGAGTCGAATAACACCGCACAAATGGCTTGAACGTATCAAAACATAGGACTCCGCTGGAGGCGATGGTCTTAAGACTATTCCAAATTTCTATAAACATTTAAATCCCAAGGAGATTAAGCCTCATAAACAAACCTTAATTTCAAAGTATTGATGCCAGCGGCATCACATGTTTATAGAACAAACCGATAAAGGTCTTCTCTCCGACTCCGGCAGGAGTCGAACCCATTCATCGCAATTATGGCCTTGTATAATTCATATTTCCATCGTATTTTTCTAACAAAAACATGATAATATGGCTAATACATACTCACAAATCTACATCCAGGTAATCTTCGCCGTACAAAACCGGAAAGCGCTGATAATGCCACAATGGGAAGAAGAAATGTACAAATATATCACCGGCATCGTCCAAAACAAGGGCCAAAAAATGCTCTCTATTAACGGGACGCACAACCAAATACACTTCCTTATGGGAATGAAACCCACTTGCTGTCTATCAGATTTAATTCGTGAAATCAAAAAATCATCAGGCAATTTTATTAAAGAAAAGCGCTTCACCCCTTTTAAATTTCAATGGCAGGAAGGTTTTGGGGCATTTTCCTATGGTCATTCGCAAATGACGGATGTAACGGAAGTTCATTCATAAAAATCCCTAAAAAGCCTGACTATACTACTAAAGCT
>CAYXJS010000067.1:0-13512 GCA_964465045.1 uncultured Bacteroidales bacterium
AAATCCAGTCCAGACCAAAATATTCTCCTTACATGCTACCATATTTTCAATTATCCAGATACCGTGCGGCAATTTTATTACAGGAGTGATGGCAGTAGAACTGCATTTCTGAGAAGCATATCGGTTAAAACTTCTCAAAAG
This sequence comes from uncultured Bacteroidales bacterium, assembly GCA_964465045.1. Lineage (GTDB taxonomy): Bacteria > Bacteroidota > Bacteroidia > Bacteroidales > JAIPAH01 > JAIPAH01. The sequence continues at coordinate 142 of CAYXJS010000067.1, forward strand.
AATTTCACAAAGCAATCAGGCAGAAGCCAGGATCTGAATTTTATTGCATCCGATGAAAACCTTGATGTTGCTATTTTAGCATTTGAAAACCCTGATCAAAATTCAATTCCTTTCTCTATTGAAACGATAGAAGCAGAATCTGTCAGAACCGGAGAAACTGTTTTTATCCCGGGATTTCCGTCCGGTTACAAAATGGTTACAAAAGCCACTGTAAGTAAGCCCAACCGCCATAAGCCGGAAACTATCATGCTGGACGCCAACTTCAACAGGGGATTCAGCGGCGCGCCCTTTTATGCTTATTCAGCAAGAAAGAAAAAAATGCTGCTTGCCGGAATTGTCACAACCGCCGCATCGGAAACCAAAAATGTGCTTACACCAAAATACCAAAGCCATCAGAAAATTTATGATCCGGCAGAACCGTATGAGGAAGCCATGTATGTTGAACGGGACGAGCGGGTTAAGTACGGTGTTACGTTTACGGTTACCACAGAAAAACTTAACGATTTCTACATACAGGAAAAAGCACGTTTTGAACAGAAAAGCATTAATTTAGACCCTGTATTCAATTAGGACAATCATGAAACACATGCTTACAGTTGCTTTTGTCATCCTTTCATTTCAGCTAACTTATACCCAGGAAGCTAAAGGAAAATATGTATTAATGGTTTCATTAGACGGTTTCCGTTGGGATTATCCCGACATGTATGATACACCTTTTCTGGATTCACTGGCTAAAGCAGGAGTGAGTGCAAAATCGCTCCAACCCTCCTATCCCAGCAAAACTTTTCCGAATCATTACACCATTGCCACCGGGTTATATCCTGATCATCATGGCATTGTAAATAATTCATTTTATGATCCTGAGACAAAGAGAGAATATGCGATTTTGAAGCGAAACGCTGTAAAAGACGGCTCTTTTTATGGTGGAGAGCCGATGTGGGTTACAGCAGAAAAGCAAGGCGTAAAAACCGCCACCTATTTCTGGGTTGGTTCTGAAGCTGCCGTGCAAGGTGTTATGCCCTCAATCACTAAATACTACGATGCTTCTCACACTTATGGCAGCCGCATTGATTCGGTGATGAATTGGCTCAGCAAACCTTACAACGAAAGACCGGGTTTGGTGATGCTTTACTTTGATGAGCCGGATGCATCAGGACATAAATATGGCCCGGTACATGCAAAAACCGGCAAAGTTGTTCAGCGCTTAGACAGCCTTATGGGTGTCCTGTTTCAGAAATCCGGAAATTTAAATATTAAAGACTCCCTGAACATTATCATTACCTCTGACCACGGTATGGCGGCGCTTTCTGAGAAGAGGCAAATCATCCTGAAAAATCATATCCACGACAGTCTTTTAGTACGTATTGAAGGATCAAATCCGGTATATAACCTGGAAGCAAAAGATGGATATCTTGACCTGGTTTACGAAAAGCTGTCCGGTATTGAACATCTCCATGTATGGAAAGCGGACGAAATTCCGGAGAAACTACACTACGGAACGAATCCCAGGACGCTGGACATTAATATTGTTGGTGAGGAAGGATGGAGTGTATTTACAGAAAAACCCTCGGGATATTCTGCCGGTACGCATGGTTATATGCCGCAAAATCATTCAATGCATGCCATTTTTTATGCGGCAGGACCCTCCTTTTTGTCTGATAAAGAAATAGATACGTTTGAAAATGTAGATTTATATAATTTGGTTTGTTTTCTGCTGGATTTAGAACCCGCGAAAAACGACGGGGCTTTTGAACGAATTGAGCCCATGCTTCTCAAGAGTAAGCCTATAGAATAGACAGTTTGGCACGCCGCATGCATGGTTATCAATAAAAACAGGAATCATGTATAGGCTTAGCATTTTTTTGATATTGATTATACCCTTTTTGAGCGGATGTTTCAGCGCAACTCCAATAGCAAAACTATAGAATTGCATTAAGGAAAAGTTTTCTTCGAGCGAAATGAATGTGCCGCTTCCTGTACCTTTTCGATACCGGTAAACGGCACTTCGTTTGAATATTCGTATAATCAAACCTTTATTAAGCCTTGATCCTTATTCTTACATCCTGGCTTTCAAAATCTCTTCAACGCGAGCGGGAGTAACCTCCTTGCTTTCTCCCAGTTTCCAGCTTCGCTCTCTCATGCGCTTAACGATTTTTGGAATGGTTGCCTCAGGAACATCATAATCCGAAAGGCGTGTGCCGATGCCTAAAGACTGGAAAAAGTGCTCCGTCTTTTCTATTGCTTGCCAGGCTTTTTCATCTTCATTACCATATGTTATTCCCCAGACGTTATTCGCGTATTCGGTTAGCCTTTGTTTCTTGCTTTCAAACATCACCTGCCAGGTTCCGGGCATAACAATAGCCAGCGTGCGGGCATGATCAATTTCATGGAAGGCCGTCAGCTCATGGCCTATCATGTGGGTAGACCAGTCTTGCGGAACACCTGCACCGATTAATCCATTCAATGCCATAGTAGCTGCCCACATAATATTGGCTGCCGCATCATAATCGGCCGAATTATCATAATATGCCGGGCCTTTCAGGATAAGGGTTTTTAAAATGCTTTCAGCAAAATATTGCTGTAATACGTTACCCGTATTGTAAGTCATATACTGCTCCATCACGTGGGCAAAGGCGTCCACTACGCCATTAGCAGCCTGTTCTTTTGGAAGCGTTGCCGTAACCGAAGGATCGAGTACCGAAAAGCGGGGATACAACAATGGATTACCAAAAGGCAGTTTTTCGTGGGTGCTTTCGCGTGTAATCACGGCTCCGGCATTCATCTCAGAGCCTGTGGCCGGCAATGTGAGTACCGTACCGAAAGGCAATGCCTCTTTGAATTTGGCTCCTTCCTTAATAATCATCCACGGATCATCTTGAGAAAACAGGGCTGCAGCCGCAATGAACTTTGTGGCATCAATTACAGAGCCACCGCCAATGGCGAGTAAAAAATCAAATTTCTTTTCACGGATCATCTCTACTGCTTTCATGCAGGTTTCGTAACGCGGATTGGGCTCTATTCCGCCAAAAGCATCCCATGAATGGTTCTGCAAGGCGCCGGAAACCTGATCAAAAACACCGTTTTTCTTTATGGAACCTCCACCGTACAACACAAGCACTTTAGCCTCAGCCGGCATTTCCTGGGTTATCTTTTGAATTTCGTTTTTCCCGAAAAGGATTTTAACAGGATTATAATAATTGAAGTTTTGCATAATTGAGTTCAGTTTAATACGTTTGTAAGTTAATAGCATGAGAAACTAGCATATAATAAAGTAATGAGCACTTTTTAGACTTCTCTCATACTTTATTTTCGTTTCGTTTTAACAAACTGATTTAGCGAATATGTTTAAAAATCAGCTCAATCAGATGTTGTCTTTTCATCGGTTTGGGGATATAGTCGTCGCAGCCTGCACCCAAAGCTTTTTGCCGGTCTTGCGACATCGCGTATGCCGTTTGAGCAATAACCGGAATCGAAGTATCTTTCTCCTTAATAAGCTTCGTTGCTTCCAATCCATTCATGACCGGCAACTGAATATCCATGAGTATGAGATCAAATTCCTCCTCATCAATAAGCTCCACCGCATCTTTTCCATCCTGAACCCATGACAGTTCAGGATTAAGCTTTTTTAGAAACACGCGAATCAAATCATAATTGCTGGGCTCGTCCTCAACAACAAGTATTCTTTTCCCATTTAGTGTATGCTCATCCATATGTATAAATTCATCCTGCAAAAGTAAAAAAACAATTAAGTATGACGTAATCAAGCAATCTGAAATCCGCGCTATTCCTTATCTTTTAGATGGTATGCCCTAACCCAGTCAACTTCCATTACAGCATGATTCACATTATTTTGATGTTCTGATGGCACTTCACTGTATAAACTGAAAAACAAGTCGGTATCAGGTATATTTTTGGTTTCTGTGGCCACTGTGATCCCGTTTAGCTTCCATTCAAGCTGGTCTTTGGTCCATTCAAGCGTGAAAATATGATAATCCTTGTTGAGCTTTGCCCCTTTCAGTGTGCAAATATCAGCTTTCGCGTTTTCATTTTGCCCTTTTGGTGAGTTAAACAGAACAGTTTGATAAAATGTTGATTTTGGTTTTTGACCGAAAGCAGCCAATTGAATTTGTGGCGAAGGTCTTCCGGAAGACAAGGCTATGGCATGTTTGACCGGGTTTGCAAAGTCCATTCGTGCTTTCACTTCAAACTTCCCGTATTTCTGTTTAAAGACATTCCCGTTATGAAGCTTAGCCGAAGTATAATTAAACTTTTTCGGCAAGAATCCCATCTGCGGATTCCAGGCTTTCCCCTCGGCAGGCTCTTTTTTGGTTTCGAGAACCAGCTTGTTTCCGGCAATTTTGTGATTGCTACCTTCCATATAACACTGGTCTTCATTCCACTGTGAGAACGTACCTTTTATAAAATCCGAAAATCCATAAGGGAAAGAAGACCAATTGGACAGATTATCCTCAGTAAATGTATCCTCAAAAGTCATCTCCCATTTAGAGAACTCCTTTAAATCACTATCCTCTTTATGTTTGAGGTAATATTTGATATCCTCCGACTTTTTTAGTTCCTTAAACTTTTGTTGTTTTTGATAGGCTTCTGTCTTTTTAAACCGTTTGGAATCTTTTAGCCAGGCCTTTTTTTTCTTAAAATCATCACTGTTGATATACGCTTCCAGCTCCTCATAATTATGGAGCTCCGCACTGCCTTCAAGCGTTTCGTAATTCTTAAGACGCTTTGTTTTTTCAATTTTAAGTACCCGTTTGATATCCGTGTCTTTTCTCAGAGTCCGGTATTCCTGATGCCATTTATAGGCATCTGAGTTTTTATAGGTAATCGCCTTTACTTTGGCTTTTTGCGACTTATATTCCACATCCATATACTTTTCAAGGTCCTTAAGCTCAGCAATCTCATCATTATCTTTTACATCAAGATATTTCTTGTATTTATCAGAAAAATAAAACTTTGATGCATTCTTAATTCGTTTGTTTTTATTCAACTCCCTAAACTCTCTTATCTTAATGTACTCATGCGATTGCTCTAAATCCGTATCTTTCAGCTTCTGGTCAATTGTTCCCTTGCCGAGACTTTCTTTTAATCGATCAAGTTCTTTTTGATGCTCAAAAGTCTCTTTATTTTTGTCAGCTTTCCGGGCTTCATCTTTGAGTGCCTTAAAGCGCTTCTCCATTGTTTTCTTTTCTTTCAGCAATTGTTTGCGATCAGTTTTAAGCTTCTTTTTCAGGTGCGAAAGCGAATAATTGCTGACTTCTGTTTTTAATTCCAGAAAATGCTTAAACGTATCGCTGTCCTTAAAATGAAGAAAGTCTTTGAAATCGTCTGATTCTTCGAGCTTTAAAAACCATTTGTATTGTTTTTTCAGAGCCTTGTGCCTGCTTTGCTTCTGCTTAATTTTATCCAATTCGTTTTGACGATGATTTGCCACCTCTTTTTTATCGGCTTTAAACTTGTCAGAGTTAACATAATCCTGCAATTCCAAAAAGCGATTCAGTTTTTCTGCATCCTTACGGTTTTCGTAAAACTTCAGCTCTTCAGAGCCTTTCATTTTATAATAATCCTTGATGCGTGCGTCTTTCTTCTTTTTCCGGTACTCTTTCTCTATTTGCCAGGCTTGTGATCCGGAATACTTCAATGATTCTGTTTCTTTCTTTTCCTTTCTGAAATCCTCAGATTCCAGATATGATTGCAGTTCATTATATTCACGGAGCATTTCAGATGATTCAGTTTTTGAAATTCTGTCATGCATTTGCTGCAGTTCTTGCTGCTCTTTTTCGTATCTGGCAGTTGATAAAGAACCGGTCATCGCTTTCCATTTCAGGCGGGAAGAGAAACAATTTTCCATAGTGTTTTGTGTTTTCAGCTTTTCAATAAAAGTAAAAAAAAACCCAAAGCGAAAAAAAAATTGTAAGAATTTTTATTGCTTTGGGTCTTAAACCGTTATTTTTCAGTCCGTAACCAATCTAATTCATTTCTGCCAATATATCCTTATTAGAGCTAATCATCGAGCGAATATCATCTACATATTCCATTCCTCTCTCAGAATATTTTTGAAGCCCAATAGCCAGGTAATAACTGTCAAGGGGCACTTCATTCTGGCGGGCTTTATATCTCAGATTTCTAAAGTGTTCATATGCCCCGTGGGTATTTAAGTTCCGGATATAGCCACGCACGGCTTCATTAACCGAGCTGAATTTTTTTATCTCGTGGGTAGCATCTTCTGCTCTTTTGCGCGGTACGATTCCGCATCCTTCAGTGAAACACCACTGACCAAAAAGGTTATTCGCCTCACGGGCAAAGTAAGAAGTCCCCCATGCCGATTCGTTAGCAGCCTGAATCAGCGCTAATGTTTCAGGTACCTCATCCACGCGCATCAGCAACACTCTGAAATCTTTGGAGCTGTAAAAATCCCGCGTCTGAAACCTGTATTCCGAAGCTATCTCATTCAGACGTGAAATATGCTCTTCGTTCAATTCCCAGCCATTTTTGTAAGCTATATAGCTACGCTTCACAAACCGTCTTTGACTTAAAACCCTTTCATTTTCAGCTTCTACAATAGGTCTCAGGAATTCAAAGAACCGGGTTTTTAGCAGTTTGCCACCCGAAAGCCTCGAAAAATCGGGCATCTGGGTTGGTCCGATATCCTTTTTTGATTGTTCTTGTTCATAAGCAGCACTAGCACCAGACTCTTCATTTCTAGTAGCTGCAGCCGGACTATACATAGTGCTGTCAGGATCAAAAGAAGCTATAATACTTACAAAAATGATAAGCGTTCCAATAAACATTACTTTTTTTATCATAACCACACTATTTGGTTAATTCATTCATTGCATACCATTCAAATGAATGCTGTTCCAGTTTATCAGCATATTTACCGATTTCATGAGCCATCCACTTCCGGTTTATATCGTTCATAGTGGTTTGCAGCAATCTGAACTTCTCTGCATCCTTTTGACTCAGCATCACATTTTCATCCACTTTGTCATCCTTTGCAAACGCAGATGCAATTTCATACACCGAATTTGCATGATAATCTTGCATCATGGTGCTTGTCAACTTCCGTGCCATATCCCCTGTCCGCCTGAAGCTATTGTTGGATAAGAGAATAATCGTCAAACCCTGGTCAGGAACCGACCGCAGTGTTGTTCTGAAACCACTCCATGATCCATTATGATACACCATTTTTTCTTTGTATTCATTATCCTGAATCCGAAACCCCATACCATACCTGTTGATCTTGTGTGGGTTTTTATCAGAAGGGGTAAAAGCTTTTTTAAGCAGTTCTTCATTAAGCAATCCTCCTTTGTTCAGGGCTGTCATCCACTTTAGCATGTCGCCGGGTGTAGAATAAACGTTTTTATCTCCTAAGGCTCCATCCATCAAGTTCTCCGGGACTTTGCCGTAATGATTCCCATAATTTCTGAAACCTCTCACCATTTCGGAGTCTAATGTATCACGAGCCACACTATAGGCAAAAGAATGATGCATCTTCAACGGTTCAAAGATGTGCTCTTCCAGGAAACGATCAAAAGTCTTTCCGGAGACGCTTTCCACAACGGCGGCCAATAAGGTATAACCTGTATTGGAATACCGAAAGCGGCTGCCTGGAGTAAACTGAAGCCTTACCGGATGCGTTGCCAGCATATTTACGATATCGCTATTATCCGGAGGGGTAGCATCCTCCCAGTGCCTTGCTATAAGCCACATGTAACTTGGGAATCCGGATTCGTGCTGCAATAAATGCCTGAGGGTTACCTTCTCATAAGGTAGTTCGGGGATGTATTTTGTTAACGATGAGTCTACATGAAGCATTCCTTCTTGTTGCAGCATCAATGTAGCTACTGCTGTAAACTGCTTGCTCACAGAAGCTAATTGAAACCGATGAGTTGTATCAAATGGCAACTGTTCATTCAAATCCGCATAGCCAATAAAGTCCTCATAAACAGGAACTCCGCCTTTAGCTATCAATACAGCGCCGTTAAAACGATGATTTTGCTGATATTGCTGACTTAGTTCGTTTAATGAATTTCCTGTAGATTTATACAAGTCCTGGACTATTTTGGCCCATTCTGCGTCAGTAATCAATTTGCTTTGCGAAATAAAGAGAGAGTCTGATTTATCGATTATGCTTTGCACCCCGGATGAATTATTATTACTATATAGCATACTGTCCTGAATACCCCAGGTCAAAAGCAATCCTACAGTTGCTGCTAAACGAATAATCAGTGTATTTTTTCCATGCATACGCATTCTTTTTTATTCATTTCAGTATAAATTTTTTACGTTGGCTTATTATAGCAAAGCCATTCAAAATATTTAGCCGACATTTTATTAGGGGCAGAACCACTACTGCTTTCCTACAATCCAGTAAATCAAGATTTTAGTTTTACAATAGATTTCTTGTTCATATATATTGTTTAATCACGCAGCAAAAGTATACATGTTATTGTTATTGGCAATGCTTTTAACATATTTTTCTTATGCAATCGTTTTCAAATTGCGTGCATTTCATTTTTATATTACTTGATAAAGCATTATCTGTAAACAAATTAAGCATAGTTTTCCGTCTTCCTTTCAATTATAACCTGCTTTGCTAAATAACAACAAACAAAAAGCTTTTTCTTTGCTGACCCCTATAGTCAAGCCATTCCGCTCAAATCACGAAGCGATAGCGGAGTGATGCAGTGCGGAATCTATTATTTAGGTTTTAGTAACTGTTGAAACTTCATAGACACCTCAATAATAATTATAAGGCTATTTATCAGCTTTCTTCCCGGTATAAATGGAGGCGATACCAAATGTAAGGGTTCTAAATACTGAGTCTTTAAGTCCTGCTTTTTCCATGTGCGAGATAAAATCAGCGCCATCAGGGAAATCGCCAACCGATTGGGGCAAATAAGTATAAGCCGATTCATGACGGGAAACAAGGCGGCCTATGAACGGGAGGATATATTTAAAATAGAAATTATAAAGCTGTTTTACAGGAAAACGTTTTGGCTTTGAAAATTCAAGAATAATGGCAGTTCCTCCCGGCACCAATACGCGGTTCATTTCCGCTAATCCTTTATCCAGATCCTCAAAATTTCGCACCCCAAAAGCCACTGTTACGGCATCAAAGCTATTTTCAGGAAAATCCAGTGATTCGGAGTCACCATTTTCAAGTGTAATAAGATGTTCAAGTCCCTTTTTATGAATTTTTTGCCGGCCGATATCCAGCATTTGGTCTGCAATATCAATCCCATAAATCTTCTCCGGATTAAGCTTTGCCTGTGAAATGGCTAAATCTGCGGTGCCGGTGGCAACATCAAGAATGTTGCGTGGGTTTTCCTTTCTCAGGATCTGAATGACCTTATTTCGCCAGCGCCTGTCAATACCTGCCGAAAGAAAATGATTTAAAAAATCATACCTCCCCGCAATACTATTGAACATGTTTCGGACCTGTGTCTTTTTACTCACCTGTGTAGTTTCATTATATGGATTGAAAAACTGCCGTGTTTATTTGCAGCCTCAAAATTAACATTTATGGAACAACAATTCAGTGATTATGTTTCTGTATAGTTTATAATCATTAAAAAATCACTATTCAATAATATTTTATATTTTTGAATAAAAGAGAGACATCTTATGAAAGCGGTTGAATTCAAAGCGAAAATTAAGAATAAATCAATCAATCAGAATACCTGATGATTTGATTATGGAGTTATCAGATAATAAGTCTGTTAGAGCAATAGTTTTGCTTGAGGAATCAGAATATGAAGAAGAGAATACTTTCAAAGCTTTGATTGAAGAAGAATTTTTGAACGGTTATTCTGATAAGGATTCAATTTATGACAATTACTGATATATAAGGGTTTACAAAAATGTTAATTTAATGATTGTGTTTTCCTTTGGAGATATTATATTACTTAAATTTCCCTTCACAGGTGGCGCAAAGCAGAAAAAAAGACCGGCTTTAGTTATACGAGATAATGATATTATTGTATGCAGAATCACGAGTGAATTTTACAGGACAAAATTTGATTTTGAAATTAATCATTGGCAAGAATGTGGATTGGAATCGCACAATTATTTACGCAATAAAAAATGCCCGTTATAGAATTAAAACCAGGCTATCAGAATTTTTTAAGCACATTGAGCGTCTTTTCCAGCATATCATCTGTAAAATCAAGGTGCGTAACTATACGTATGGTTTGCTTACCGAACGGGACAGCTTTAATCTGATGCTCACCAAGCTTATTCAGAAAAGTGTTTTCGGTATATAAATCCTTAAGTTTAAAGATGACAATGTTCGTCTGGACCGGCAGTACCTCTTCTACATAATGTAAGTCCGCCAAATGCTTACCTAACGCTTTAGCTCTGCGGTGGTCTTCTTTTAACGAGTCCACATGATTATCCAGGGCAAAAATACCCGCTCCTGCCAGAAATCCTGCCTGCCGCATTGCACCGCCCAAAGCTTTTCTTACACGCCGGGCCTTATCAATAAACGATTTGCTTCCCGTAAGCACAGAACCTACCGGAGCGCCAAGCCCTTTAGAGAGACAGATACTTACTGAGTCAAAAATGCGGCCATATTGTGCAGGGCTTTCTTTGGTTTCAGCTAAAGCATTGAACAGCCGAGCGCCGTCTAAATGATACTGAAGCTGATTTTCATCGCAAACCTTGCGGATTTTTTGCATTTCAGCAAAATTCCATATACTTCCGCCGCCTTTATTACAGGTATTTTCTACAGCAACCAGTCGCGATATCGGAAAATGCACATTGGCTGGGTCGTTGATGTTTTCCTGCACCTGCTGAGCGGTAAATCTTCCATTATTTCCGTCAAGAAGACGCACAGAGGCTCCGCTGTTAAACGCAATACCGCCGCCTTCATAATGGTAGATATGTGCCAGTTTGTCACAAATCACTTCATCGCCGGGTTGCGTATGTACTTTTATGGCAATTTGATTGGCCATAACGCCACTGGCGGTAAACATAGCCGCTTCTTTTCCAAACATTTTCGCGACTTTTTCTTCCAGGCGGTTTACCGTGGGGTCTTCACCAAAAACATCATCACCCACTTCGGCTTGCATCATAGCTTCGTGCATTGCCACTGTGGGTTTTGTTACGGTATCGGATCGCAAATCAATCATCTCAACTTTTTTTTGAAAATATGAATCATTTCTTTTTGGAATTTAACAGGGTCAACAGGTACTACCCCGGCTTCCTCGCATACAAGGCCACCTGCCAAATTAGAAAGCGCTGCGATTTTTCGAGGCGACAGGTTCTGACACAAGCACAGTGCCGCAACACTGATTACAGTATCACCCGCACCGCTTACATCAGCAATCTCGCGACGATGAGCCGGTTCATAAAATTCATCATCCTTTTCCTGGCTGTAACGCATTAAAATGCCTTTATCCGAAAGTGTTACCATTAACATATCACATTCCAGTTGCTGATGAAGCTGGTAAGCGGCTGCTTTGATAGCGTCTTCTTCACTTCTGCCAAAATCTCCATTAACACCTTCCTTTAATTCTTTAAGGTTAGGCTTAAAAAGAGTGACATGCTTATAATCAGCAAAGTGCTTCTTTTTAGGGTCGACAGCTACTGGGATATTTAGCGCCTTTGCCCGGGAGGTTAGCCTTTGAATCAGTTCCTTGTTAATGGTTCCCTTATCATAATCCTGGAAAATAACCGCATCCACTTTTTCAGCTAAAAGCAGCCTTTGGGTATGGGCTTGCATCATGCTTGCATCTTCATCCTCAAGCGGCTCGGTCATTTCTTCATCTACCCGCAGCATTTGGGTGTTGTTGCCTAAAACTCTGAATTTAGTAGTTGTAATCCGCCTGGGAGAGCGCAATATGCCTTCGGCGGTCATGTTTTCATTTTTAAGTATTTCAAGAAACTCGTCACCTTTGGCATCATCTCCAATAACAGAACAAATCACGGGTTCAGCGCCCAGGGCTTTAATGTTGCGGGCTACGTTGGCAGCACCACCCAGCCGGTTTTCCCGGCGTCTGACAGAAACAACCGGAACCGGCGCCTCCGGTGAAATACGGTTTACTTCTCCCCACAAATAGGCATCCAGCATAATGTCGCCAATTATCAACACACGACTTTTCTTAAACGAAGCAAACAAGGATGTTATCTCTTTCTCTGACATGAATGGTCTCTTTATCTTTATCTGCAAATGTAGGAAAAAGTTAATTCGGTTGTATTTGTCTATATTTGCAGCCATAATAACATGGAATTTTTATTGCTGTGCAGCGCGCTGATTAAAATAAATGCGGTGCATATTCGTTTACCATCAAAACAAGAGGATATTGAAAACAATCAGGATAAGTACACTTATTTTGGCCATGTTTCTTGCAAGCTCATTGCAGGCTCAAAACCTGTTTAAGTCTCAGGCAAAAAACCTGCCTGACTATGACTATGCGCCTTATCACTTCGGGTTTATTTTGGCTTTGAATGAAATGCATTTAACCATTGACCCGATAGATGAGTTGCATCTGCAAGACTTTGAATCTGGTGATGCTGACGATATTATACCATCGCCAGACAACATGAATATACTTGGCGTTGATTACACATCTCATTATGGCTTTACAGTAGGCATAGTAGGAAATCTCAGATTGGGGCAATATGCCGATTTGAGGTTTATTCCATCCCTGGCGTTTGGCGAAAGGATTGTCAATTTTAAAGTTGCCCGCAATTACCAAAGCAACAATAACCGACAGAACGATACGGTTTTTTTGGAAAAAAGAATTCCTTCTACATATATTGATTTCCCGTTGATGCTAAAATACAAATCAAAACGGTACAACAATTTTAGATCTTACGTGATTGGCGGCATGAAGTATTCCCTCGATTTGGCTTCGCTCAGCGACAGGGAGGAAGAAAGTTCCAACAATATTCTCATGAAACTGGCACAAGACGACGTTTATGCAGAGATCGGTTTTGGATTTGATTACTATTTGGGCTTTTTCAAATTTGGTACGGAAATCAAAATGTCATACAGCCTGATGGATCCGCTTATAAGAGAAGGAAACATGTATACCGGAAGCATTGAGGACTTAAGAAGTAAAATTTTTCAGTTGTCTTTTACTTTTGAATAATCACCTATCATACTGAAATAATGCCTCTTAATACTTTTGGGATTGGTATAAAAAGCGCTAACTGTTTTAATAAATGATATTGAATTTCAAGTTATTAATAGACAAACTTAGAAAACTGAACTCACTTTTTATATAAAATTCAATGATGGATATTGGAAAATGAAACGGAATTTATATCTTTGCATCCGCAAATTTGCACAAGGTCCGTTCGTCTAGGGGTTAGGACGCCAGGTTTTCATCCTGGTAACAGGGGTTC
>CAYXJS010000068.1:0-13377 GCA_964465045.1 uncultured Bacteroidales bacterium
CCATCAATGACAATAAATGACCATCAATGGCTATTCAATAGCAACTAATTACAATGAATTACAATCAATTACCCCAATGAAATATTGCTCCGCAATTTCACGGGGCAAGCAATCAATTACAACAAAAAACTTAGGAACATCCAAACTTACAAACATAGAAACCTATCAACTTACAAACATACCAACGTAAAAACCTCACTCAATATACCCCCGGATATCATAAACCGCATAACCAATCCATTCATGAATCAGCAAGTGCCAGTATCGGAATGAAACGACATCCGGAACCAGAAGAATCTCAAAATTTACGGCGCCATCGGCAGGCACGATGCGATCAGTCCCAAAGGAAACCGTGGAAACATTCTGACTTTCAAAGCAGGCTTTTGCCCTTTTCATGTGGATAGCAGAGGTTATAAGCAATTTAGTCTGTAATTCAGGATGTTTTCTTAGGATTTCGGCCGAGTAAAGGGCATTTTCGTATGTGTTTCTTGATTTTGCGTCTACCAGGATATCTTCTTTCGGAACGCCTATTTTTAGCAGATAATCCTGTAACACCAGAGCTTCTTTTTTATCGGGATATAAATAATGCCCACTTCCGCCTGAGATTAAAAATTTTTTGATCTTTCCGGTTTTGTAAAGCCGGTAAGCTTGCAGGAAACGGTCCGGAACGGCCTTAAAAACGGCTCTGTCCAAATCTTCATCATATTCCGCAATCCAGCCTCCCAATACAATGCCTACATCATAGGTTTTTTCTACATTTTGGATTCCATGATCCTCCCACGGCCCTAAAAAGGTTTTCAGCAAATAGTTATTGGAGAAAGCAAAAAACAATATCAACGCATTGGTAAGTAAGTATTTACGCCATTTTCCCTTTAGCAGCAAAGCCGCAAGCAACGACATAAAAACCCATGCTGTGGGATTCAGCAAGTAGCCCAGGATTTTAGACAAGTAGAAGAACATCAGTATCCTCCATGATATTTTCTTAAGAACCACTCTGCGGTAAGCAGCAATAGCAGCCCAATCAAAACCCACACCTCATCAATCAAAGGCCGGAAGCGCACTTCTTCATGGCGCACCGGACTGTAAGCTTCATCCGCCAGCAAGCTGTCGGCCACGCTGCTCATCAAAGAATCCCTTATAAAAAAACCGTCTTGCTGTGTTGCCAGCTTTTGAAGCAACCTAAAGTCTGCCAGTGTATTCAACGACTCCAGCCGGGCAGTGGTAACGGCAAACGCGCCTTTTTTCCTGTACTGTTCCCCTGAAAACTCTGTAGTTGCCGAATACTGGTATGAACCTTCAGGCAGGTAATCCAGGTTAAGGCTATAACTGTCATCTTCTTTATCAAAAAGATATTCAAATGTTTCTCCTTCTTCGTTTTTCAGCTCCAGCTCTACTTCCGGATCGTTGATTCGTTCATAAGAAGCGTTATATAACTCAGCCGTCAGGGTAACTTCTTCCCTTCCGGAGTATTCAGCATCAGCATAAACCCTGAAAAAATCGCGGTCCTGACTGATTGCCAAATACTTCACCAGAGAATAAAACCATTTATCAAAAATATGATGATGATTATTTAAGGTAAAATCACGCATACGCCAGCGCCAGATACCCGTACCTGCGATTATACCCTGTTTCTGGGATCCTCTGCCCGATAAAGCCACCAAAGGCATGGAAGAGGTGTAGTCGTTTAACCTTTGAAACAGCATCACATCCATCACCGGACTGCTTTTATAATCGCCGAAAGGCACCTTCAGGGGAGGACTCTCCGTTAAAAGGTTTTTTACTTCCGGCGAAAGCTGAAACAAAGCAAAATCTTCGTTAATCTCTGCAAGCGCATTGTTATACTTCTGTTCAAATCCTTCGATATCAAGGCCGGCATCTATTGAGTTAAAAAGCTGGTAATTGGTTTGCCCTCCTAAAACAAATAGTACGGGGATTTCATTATCATAGACCGTGGCTAGCACTGAAGCAGATTCACCCTGGTTTGAAGGCAATTGATGCATCACTACCAAGTCATAGTCAGTAACGGTCTCATCAAAGCTATCAATCAAAGCAGTGGTAACCTTATATTGCGGGCGACTCTCAATGGCAGCCTTCATGGCAAACAAGTCGGGATGGGGCGAGGCAGCCAGAAACAAAACAGAAGCCTGTTCATCAATCACATCAATATACACATTTCGCGTATTATTTGATGTATTCTTTTCCTCCGGCAATGGTTTAAGCGAAACGGTATATCGCTGCATCCCCTCTCCTTCAGCTTCAGGATAAAAAGTAAACCGCCGGGAAAAATTATCGCTGTCAATGGAAATCCTTTCTTCAGCAATTGTTGTGCCGGCTTTCTGCATAGTCAGTTCGGTTTCTTCTCCGGCAGCTTTTGTTGCTCTGACATGCACTTCAACCGGAAATTCATTACCGGAAAAAACCACATCGTTGGTGTGTATGCGATTGATTTTGACGTCTGTCTCCGGGCGGGGATCTCCTGATCCTATTGTGATTAAGTTTATACCAGGATCGAGTGGCACATAAGCCGGATCTGTTCCGCGATTGTAAATGCCATCGGTAATCAAAACCAAAGCTGCTGTTTCTTCAGCGCGATATTGCTCGCTGAGGTTGCTCAGCACATTGTAAATATTCGTTGCTTGCCCCTGAAAATCGATTTCACCATCTGACTCTGCCTCTTCACTGAATGTATAGTTTTTTAGCTCGAAATCATCGCTGAGCCGTTCCTGAAGCGCCTTCCACTGATTTTGCAGCGCTGTTGTATCCATGCCTTTCAGGGTCATAGACTCAGAGTTATCCAAAGCCATCACAAGGCGGGGCTTCTCTTCAAAAACCTTAGCAGAGCGTATCATCGGCATAAGCAACAGAAAAGCCAGCACAGTCACTACCAAAAACCTCAGAAAAAACATCCCATACCTAAGCCATTGCGTAAACCGTGGATTCGGGTTACGCCAGTATAGCAGGCCCGCATAGAGCAACCCGGCAGCTATTGCCAACAGGCTATATTCTAACGGGAAGCTGGTTTTCAGTGGTATATCAAACAATTAAATACAGGTTTTTATTATTTACGTACTCATTCCGCCACACACGTTAATAACCTGCCCGGTAACATAAGCCGACAAGTCTGAAGCCAGGAAAACGGCTGTACGCGCCACATCCTCTGGTTTGCCGCCCCTGCGCAAGGGTATCTGCTCAGCCCATTCCTTGCGAATCTCTTCGGATAGTTTTTCAGTCATCTCCGTTTCAATAAAACCGGGAGCAATGGCGTTGCAGCGAATGTTCCTGGAGCCCAGCTCTTGTGCCACTGATTTTGTAAAGCCTATCATGCCAGCTTTAGAGGCAGAATAATTCGACTGTCCGGCATTTCCGTTTACGCCAACAACGGAACTCATGTTGATGATGCTACCCTGGCGGTTCTTGAGCATATGCCGCTGAATGGCTTTGGTCAGGTTAAAGACCGATTTCAGGTTGACATTAATAACAGCATCCCAGTCACCTTCTGACATACGCATCAGCAGGTTGTCCTTTGTAATGCCGGCATTGTTAACCAGGATATCCACACGATCGAATGCACCGAGAATTTCTTTTACCACCCGGTCGGTATCTTCCGCTGAAGAGGCGTCTGAAGCAAATCCTTTAGCTTGTACGCCTTTGCTTTCAAGTTCTTTTTCCAGACTTTCGGCTGCTTCGTCATATTTCAGGTCAGTAAAAGCCACATTGGCGCCGTGATCGGCAAATTCCAGCGCTATGGCTTTACCGATGCCACGAGAAGCGCCTGTAATCAAAGCTGTTTTTCCTTCCAGTAGTTTCATAATTTTTCGTTTAATTTGGTGACAAAGATAAAAAAGTCGCGGACAAGTTAGCAGCGCTTTAAAAGCTGTATTGCCGCGACTTCTTAAAAATCATAAAATATTGCCCTTAGTAATTCTTCATTTTACTGAATAAATACCGGGCCATCAGGACCTAATGGCAATCCTGTTAACATCCACAAAACAAGTAATGCCGTCCAGGCCAGTGTTAACAACAATGAGTACGGAATCATCGTAGAAATAATGGTACCAATTCCATATTTTTCATCGTATTTCTGAGCAAACGTTACGATGAGGGCAAAGTAGCTCATCATAGGTGTAACCAGGTTTGTAACCGAGTCGCCGATCCGGAAAGCCGCCTGGGTAATTCCCGGGTGATAGGGCGGATCAATCAGCATAAGCATCGGAATGAATACCGGGGCCATAATCGCCCACTTAGCTGAGGCTGAGCCCATAAACATATTGATAAACGCTGACAGAAACACAAACCCCACAATCAGCGGTATCCCGGTAAGGCCTATATCCTGGAGCGTTTTTGCTCCTTTTATTGCGAAAATAATGCCCAGGTTGCTGTAGTTGAAGAAGTACACAAACTGCGCTGCAAAAAACACCAACACAATATATCCGGCCATCCCGCTCATGGATTTCGTAATGTGCTTCACGACATCCTTGTCGTTTTTGATGCTTCCTACCACAATACCATAGGCCAAACCCGGAATAAAGAACAATACTAAAATACCGATGATAATGCCATCAAAAAACGCTGAATTAAGTATCTCTCCTGTATCCGGATTTCTGAAAATTCCGTTTTCCGGAATAACGGTGAGTGCGAGCAATGCTACCGTAATAAGCACGCTGATTCCGGCATATCGCAGTCCTTTGCTTTCCAGCGGAGTCAACCGTTCAATGGGTACACGGTCAACCGGGCCGATATATTCGCCTAATCGTGGTTCTACAATTTTTTCTGTGACCCAGGTTCCTACAATAATCACCACAAAGGAGGAAACAAACATAAAATAGTAGTTTACAGCCGGGTTTACAGAAATATCCGGAATAATAATCTGTGCCGCTGTTTCGGATATCCCGGCCAGTATCGGGTCAATAGAACCGATAAAAAAGTTAGACCCGAAGCCACCACTCACTCCTACGAATGCGGCAGCAAGGCCTGCCATCGGGTGCCGGCCTAAAGCATGAAAAATGAGCGCTCCAAGCGGAATTAACACTACATAACCAGCTTCGCTTGCGAGGTGAGAAATAATACCTGCGGTAACAACGGCAGCCGTAATCAGTCTTGGCGGACTTTTCAGCACCAAAGCCCGGATCATCAATGTAAACAGGCCTGAGCCTTCTGCAACACCGATACCCACCATTACTACAAGCACATATCCCAGCGGCGGGAATTTCAGGAAATTATCCAATAAGTTGGAATACATCCACCGTAAGCCATCGGCGCTGATCAGGTTTTGGGCTGATATCACGTTTCCGTTAACCGGATGAGCAGCCTGCACATTCAAGGCATACGCAATCCATGACAACACAACCACTATCAGTGCAAGCATTGCAAAAATCGTTGCCGGGTGTGGCAGGCGGTTTCCTACCACTTCAATACCATCAAGGACTTTAGTAAAAAGTCCTCGCTTCTCGTTTTGATTTGCCATATCTTCTTCCTTAAAATTTATTCAGTTAGTTGATAATCCGGGTATTTCGCAGGCTTCTTGTCTGAACCGGGGTTTTCCTTCAGGTAAAAGTCAAACCATTCCAGCGTTCTTACCAGGTAGTCATACTGGTTGGTATTTTTCCGGTTTCCATGGCCTTCTCCCGGATACGTCACAAACCGCACCGGGGCTTCGCCATGCATCTTCAGCGAACGATAAAACTCTTCGCCCTGTGTAATTGGAATCCGGGGGTCTTCTTCACCATGTAGTATAAGCGTTGGAGTTTTGCTTTGATGGGCATATTTCACCGGACTGGCTTCCCAAACAGCATCATAGTTTTCATGCGTCCAAAATCCCCAATGCACAAGATAATCTTCCCAGGGAATATCGGTGATATTTCGTTTGGAAACCTGATTGGTTACGCCTACAAAAACTACTGAAGCGGCAAAGCGGTCTGTATGTTTTGTAGACGACCATGCTGCAAAATAGCCACCATAAGAACCACCACCAATGCCTACGCGATTCGGATCAACCTTATCCTCCTCAACCAAATAATCAATTCCATCCAGCACATCAGAATATTCCTTTCCGAGTAGATCGCCAAAGCCTTCCATGGTAAAGTCAAGGCCGCGTCCGGAACTGGCGCGATAATTCGGGTAAAAGACAAAGAAATTTCGTGCGGCGGCAAATTGCCCCCAGGTAGAATAGCGTGAGAGCCACCCGTTTTGTACGGCAGCTTCAGGACCTCCGTGAATGTATGTTATCAAGGGATAGGTTTCATCTGCATTGTAATCGAGAGGATAAATCAAGACGCCATCAACGCGGGTTCCGTCCTCTGCTGTATAGGAAACTTTTTCCTGCTTGGCCAGGTCTCTGCCTTCCAGCCACTCATTATAATCGCTAAGCTTAGTCAACTTGTTGCTTTTTAGATCAAAATGCATTAATTCACTGGGATGCTCCGTAGTATTTCCTGCTAAAAAGACACTATTGCCCTCATTTGAAAAGCCTCTGAATACCACTTTTCCGCCTTCAAGCAACTTTTTAATCTTTCCCTTTTTTACGTTATAGCTTCGCAGGGTAATGTCTACGCTTTCTTCTGAGGCAAACAACAGGGTATTTTTATCTTTCCAGGCGATATCAATTACTGATAATGGCATATCCTTCACGATATTTTCAATCTCTTCATACGCCACATCTTGTCCGGTTTCAAACACAAACAGGCTTCCTGCCACGGCATCAGCTTCTATAGCTGCCGCCTGAAAGGCAAGATGTTTGCTGTCGGGGCTCCAGGCCATAGCAGAAAGCTTACCCGGATTTTCAATTTTCTCAAGTATTTCGCCGGTTTCTGCATCCAGAATGTGAATTCTTTTAAACATGTAGGAAGCATCCGTAGTGTTTTCAGGAGCTATGGCTGCGGCTATCTTTTTGCCGTCAGGACTAACAACAAAATCAAATACAGCGCCTTCTTCCGTAAGTTTTGTTTTCTCACCTGATTCAAGATTCATGCGCCAGAGCTCAATAGCCCGGAGTTCTTCCTCCACTACATTTACTTTAAAACCTTGTTCTTTAAGTTCTTCAGCCTGGTCGGAGTTCGGAGCTGTGGCAGTATAAACCAAATTCTGCCTATCAAGATATTCATATGCCCTTACCGAACGATCCAGGTCTGTGATCTGCTTCGGTTCGCCACCTTCAGGAGAAACAGCAAACACCTGAGCGCCATTTTTTTCGGATGTGGATTTCCGGTAGGTGATATATTTCCCGTCAGGCGTCCAGTCCAGATCATATACGTTGGCATCTTTATCGGTAAGCGCCTGATGATCACCTGATTCTTTATCATACACATATAAAGGTGTGTAGGAGGAGCCCTCACCTTCTTCTATTGGCTTTGGCGTCAACAAAAGATAAGCTGCTTTATCTCCATCAGGCGAAACCATAACCTGGGCTGCATTCTTAATTTTTTGAAAATCGGTTAATTGTAAACCATTTTGCGCATGTGTATAGGATGCAATGAAAAATACAACCAATACCCAAAGCGATGTCAATGTTCTTTTTTTCATAAGAATTCTTATTTTATTGTTACTGTTTTTATCTCAATTCTTTAACGTATTGAACAATAGCCATATTCAAAAATCAAACAGGCAAAAATAGCATATTTTGGAAATAAACACATAATACACCAGATTTATATGATCGCGATTGACATATATTGAACGGAAATAAATATCTTCAATATGACAAACACAATTCCTTGCCATATCAATTAGAATCCATTATAAAAAGAAGGATGATCTGAAAAAAATCAATAAGCTACATATTGCGTTTCAATGGCACCATCGTCAAATAAATCCATCACAGCATAGCCTTCGGCAAAGCCTTCGTTCGGACCATTCCACCAGGCTCCTGAAATGGCTCCGCTACAGAAATAACTGACGTTTTTATACGATACCCGGTCAACCTGATGCATATGTCCACTGATAACTCCTCTCACATTTTTATGCTGTTCAAAAAGCGCTACCATCCTCCGTGCGTCTCCATGCATCCAGCTATGCGGGAAGTGCCAGTAGCCGGCTTTGTCCTTATCGCTTTCACCAACAAAATAGCTTGTGGCTGTAATAACGGGGATATGTGTGACGATAAGTATTTGTTTACCGGCAGGTGTTTCATCAAGCAAATTGGATAACCACAGAAATTGCTTCTGATCCAGTTTGGCTGTATACCATTCTCCATAACTGTTGATTTGTGTGCTGTCAAGTACCACAAACCGCCAGTTTCCCTTATCAAAACTATAGAAACGGTCAGGCATCTCCAGCGCCTCTACAGCCCATTTTTTGCCGTACATTTCATCTTTAACCGAACCGCCGCCCCAAATATCATGATTGCCTATGCAGTTAAACATCTCAAACTTGTTTTCTTCTTTCAGGATATGATGCCAGAGGCTCCATTGTTTCTTGGTTTGCACTTTATCTTTTTTCAGGGCATCCATAATAACATCGCCGCCATTGATAATAAATTCCGCATCCGCAAAATGCTCATGCATATTCTCAAAAGCGCTGCGTAATTGATTTGGCGCATTTTTCTCAGAATACAAATGCACATCTGTCATGTGAATAAACCGCAGCCTCTTTTGGTTACCCGATGCAGCCTGCCACGAAAAAGCCGGAATGCCAAGCGTGGAAAGAACGCCTGCTAAACCGGCTGTTTTGATTAGTTCTCTTCGTTTCATACCATCCAAGTTTTAAATTCCCGGTAAAAGTGAATCGTTGATTTGTTAATTCGTTGATTAGTTAATTGGTAAATAGTCACAATGAATTATAACAAATGACTATCAATGACAACTTAATGCCACGCACCAATCATAAAATTCCATCCCTTCCTTTCGGGAATGAATACCTTTCAAAGATATAAACTTTCAGAAATTTACAACGCCCAACCCAGAACTAATTTGAGAAGGATTTTTCATGTTTTTTACGCTCATGCTCATTCAGGTAGATTTTACGCATCCTGATGGATTTTGGCGTTACTTCCACGTATTCATCGTTTTTGATGTATTCTATGGCTTCCTCGAGCGAAAATAGTTTTGGCGGGGCAATCCGTACTTTATCATCGGAGCCGGCTGCCCGGACATTGGATAATTTCTTGGATTTAGTCACATTAACCATAAGATCGTCAGCCCGGTTATTTTCGCCAATTACCTGACCGGCATAAACGGGAGCTCCGGGAGGAATAAAAAAGAATCCCCTGTCCTGGAGTTTATTCAGCGCATACGCAAACGCATTGCCACTCTCCATCGCGATAAGAGAACCATTTTGCCGTGTTTCAATGGGGCCTTTGTAGGGTTCGTATTTCAGGTAGCGATGGTTCATAACCGCCTCGCCTGCTGTAGCCGTAAGCATATTTGTGCGCAAGCCGATAATGCCGCGGGCAGGAACATGAAACAACAATAAAACGCGGTCTACCTTGCTTTCCATCTTTATCATTTCTCCTTTTCGCTTGTTAAGCATTTCAACCACTTTGCCAGAGTACTCTTCAGGCACTTCCACCTGCATTTCTTCTACCGGCTCATGTTTTTTTCCGTCGATTTGCTTAAAAATTACCTGTGGCTGACCTACCTGCAGTTCATAACCCTCGCGCCGCATAGTTTCAATAAATACGGAAAGGTGCATAACGCCTCTGCCATAAACAATGAATTTTTCGGCATCATCGGTTTCTTCCAGGCGCATAGCCAGGTTTTTTTCCAATTCGCGCTCCAGTCTTTCCTTGATATGGCGGGAGGTTACAAACTTTCCCTCTTTTCCGTAAAAGGGAGAATTATTGATCGTAAACAGCATGCTCATGGTAGGCTCATCTATGGCGATCGGCGTAAGCGGCTCCGGATTTTCCAAATCGCAAATCGTATCCCCGATATCAAAACCTTCCACCCCCACCAAAGCACAGATATCGCCGCTCTCCACTTCCTTCACTTTTTCGCGGCCTAAACCTTTGAACAGATGCAATTCCTTAATTTTTACTTTCAGGAATGTTTTGCCATCCCGCTTAGCCAGCGTTACCATCATCCCTTCTTTCAGTTTTCCGCGGCGAAGTTTACCAATAGCAATTCTGCCAACATAGGAAGAATAATCCAGTGAAGTAATCAGCAACTGAGGCGTGCCTTTGGCTTTGGATGGCGGCGGCACATTTTTGATGATGCTATCGAGCAGCGGAAGAATATCTGTAGTGGGTTTTTGATAATAGTGCGACATCCAGCCATTCTTGGCAGAACCGTAAATTACCGGAAAATCGAGCTGTTGCTCATTGGCATCCAGGCTATACATGGTATCAAAAACCTGTTCATACACTTCGTCGGGGCGGCAGTTTGGTTTATCCATTTTATTGATAACCACAATCGGGTTAAGATCCAACGCCAATGCTTTAGACAACACAAAACGGGTTTGCGGCATTGTACCTTCAAAGGCATCGACAAGCAACAATACCCCATCAGCCATGTTGAGCACACGCTCTACCTCGCCGCCAAAGTCAGCGTGTCCGGGTGTGTCTATTATGTTAATTTTTACACCTTTAAATTCTACGGATACATTTTTTGCAAGGATGGTAATTCCCCGCTCCCGCTCCTGATCATTACTGTCAAGAATCAGTTCCTGTTTTTTTTCGTGGTCTTTTATCAGATTACTCTGATAGATCATTTTATCTACCAGAGTGGTTTTGCCATGGTCAACATGGGCTATAATCGCTACATTTCTAATCTCTTGCATAGGTTTTTAAATTCAGCCTGCAAAAGTACACCAAAAAAACCTATTTTTGACCCGCAACCAGCAATTAGTAACAAAACAATGAAGAGAATATCAGCTCAATTTATGGCGGTTCTGCTGTTTCTGTTGACAGCTTATACCATACAAGGCCAGCAAGAATTCCGGGAATTCAGGGAGGCAGAAAACCGGTATGAAATTAAGGTAAACGACGGTTTATATGTTCTGACAATCTTTAATGAAAATATTGTCCGCACCGCCTTTTATCCCGACAGCATCCCGGTAAGCAGTACAGCTTTTGCTGCTGATATGAAGCCTGAACCCACAGAGGTTACCCTTATCGAAAGCATTTCAGGGATAACTATCTCTACAGAATCCATGCAGGTCAACATCCGTAAAGAACCTTTCCGGATTCAGTATAAATATGATGACCAAACACTTTTGAGTACGGATAAAGGCTATGCTGCCACAGACACCTCCAAAAAAATGTCTTTAGCCATTGATGCTGAAGAAATTCTTTATGGTGGCGGAGAGCGCGTCCTGGGCATGAACCGCAGGGGATACCGCCTGGAAATATACAACAGAGCGCATTATGGTTACACTACGCATTCTGAGTTAATGAATTACGCTATCCCCCTGTTTTTATCCGAAAAAAAATACGGCGTCTTATTTGACAATGCCTCACATGCTTTTCTTGATCTGGACAGTAAGGAAAATAATACTGTGACTTACGAAGCGCTGGGTGGCGTAATGGATTTTTATGTTTTTGCCGGAGAAAGCTGGTACGACCTTACCCGAAACTACACTGAGCTCACCGGCAGGCAGCCGCTGCCCCCACGCTGGGCTTTTGGCAACTTCAGCAGCCGCTTTGGCTATCACACTCAGCAGGAAACACTGGAGACGGCCAATCGCTTTTTCAGGGATTCCATTCCGCTGGATGCGATAATTCTGGATTTGTACTGGTTCGGACCCGACATTAAAGGCCATATGGGCAATCTGGCCTGGGACAAAAAGGCTTTCCCGGAGCCTGAAAAGATGATGGACAGTCTCAAAAGGATGGGCATAAAAACCATACTGGTCACCGAACCTTTTGTCCTCACCACCAGCAAACGCTGGGATGAAGCTGTAAGAGAAGATATCCTGGGAAAGGACAGCCTGGGATTCCCCTACACCTATGATTTTTACTTCGGAAATACAGGCATTATTGATGTGTTTAAGCTTTCAGCACGCCGCTGGTTCTGGGATATCTACAAAGGACTGGACAAGCAGGGTGTTGACGGATGGTGGGGCGATTTGGGCGAACCTGAAGTACACCCGGCAGACCTGCAACACGTCAACGGCAGCGCTGAAGAGATTCACAACGCTTACGGTCATGAATGGGCCGGTATCATTTATGAAGGCTACAAAAAGGATTTCCCCGGCAAAAGGCCGTTTATCCTGATGCGTGCAGGCTTTGCAGGCTCGCAGCGTTATGGCATGCTTCCCTGGACCGGCGATGTAAGCCGCAGCTGGGGCGGACTGGTGCCACAACCTGAAATCTCGCTGCAAATGGGAATGCAAGGCCTAGCGTATACCCACTCCGACCTGGGTGGCTTTGCCGGCGGCGACACCTTAGACGGAGAATTATATTCACGATGGATGCAGTATGGCGTTTTTCAACCCATTTACCGGCCCCACGCACAGGAGGAAATCCCCTCCGAACCGGTATTCTGGCCCGAAGAAACCAAAAGCAAAGCCAGAACAGCCATTAAGCTGCGATACAAACTCCTGCCCTACATTTACAACATGGCGTTTGAGAACAACCAAAAGGGTACTCCGCTTATGATACCGTTGTTTTATGAAGAGCCTCAAAACAAGAACCTGCTGACCTATGACAGCGCCTACCTGTGGGGTAAATCGCTGTTGGTATCTCCTGTTAAGCAGCCGGGAGTCAAGGAACAGGAAATCTATTTCCCGAAAGGGCAATCCTGGTTTGATTTTTATACGAACCAAAGCTATGACGGAGGCAGCAGGTATACAGTAAATGTCGTTCCGGAACATATTCCTGTATTTGCCAGGGGAGGCAGTTTTATCCCGATGAAAGCCAAAGCCATCAGCGAAAGCGAATATGATTTAAATCATTTTGATATGCATTATTATGCCGATCCACAAGTGAGAGAATCTGAATATGCGCTCTACAACGATGATGGCAAAACACCGGAAGCTTATGAAAATGGATTGTATGAGATCATCAGGTTTAAAGCCGGTAATAAAAATACCCTGACATTTGAGTTAACCCATGAAAAAGGGAAAGCCTGGACTGGTAAATCTGGTAAAAATATCAGAATGTTCGTGCATAACATGACATCCGCACCGGAAAAAATCATGCTTAACAACGAAAAGCTGCCAGGAGACAAGTGGAAATGGGACAAAGAAAAGAACATACTGAAGTTTAATGTTTTATTAGAGAACCAATCCTCAGTAACAATTCATTAAGGCTCTATTCTAATTATAGAATGATCATTATATATCAATGTTTTAGAGGTGATTAGATTCCTGCCAGACTGAATACTGAGACATCGGGATTCGGGCGGGCCTGCTCCCTCCATTGCGCAATTACTTTTTTAGAGGTATAAACTTGATTACTTATTGAATCCGGCAAACAAACCTTTAGAGACAGGATTTAAAGTAGAT
>CAYXJS010000069.1:0-13277 GCA_964465045.1 uncultured Bacteroidales bacterium
TAATCTTTCCTGAACGCGTTTTGGGAAGCCCTTCCACCAGCCTGATTTCATCTGGTTTAGCGATGGGCCCGATAATTTTTTCTACTCCTTTCTTTACACTGGTTTTAATTCCTTCAACACCACCGGTACTGAGTTCCTGACAGACCACAAAGGCATAAATGCCTTGTCCCTTTACTTTGTGCGGATATCCTACCACTGCAGACTCCACAACCAAGGGGTGCTCATTGATGGCGTTTTCCACCTCTGCGGTTCCAATGCGGTGTCCTGACACATTAATCACGTCATCCACGCGCCCCAGAATCCGGTAGTAACCGTCTTCATCACGTTTCACTCCATCGCCGGTAAAATAATATCCTTTGTATTTCGAAAAATAGGTTTGTTTATAACGCTTATGGTCGCCCCAAACCGTTCGTGCCATTCCTGGCCAGGGAAACTTGATGCACAAGTTGCCTTCCACACTGTTGCCGGTTTGCTCTTTTCCATCGTCATTTACAATGGCCGGTTGAATGCCTACAAAAGGCAGCGTTGCATAAGAAGGTTTGGTTGGAATAATTCCGGCAAGTGGGCTAATCATGATACCTCCCGTTTCGGTTTGCCACCACGTATCCACAATTGGGCATCGGCTTTGACCTACAAAATCATGATACCAGTGCCAGGCTTCCTCGTTGATGGGTTCTCCGACCGTTCCCAGAACTTTAAGTGAGCTCAGATCTTTTCCTTCAAAAGGTTTCCGGCCATATCCCATCAAGGCACGAATAGCTGTGGGGGCGGTATAAAACTGATTGACCTTATATTTTTGAACGATATCCCAGAACCGTCCGGCGTCGGGATGAGTTGGAGTACCTTCATACATTACCGTAGTGGCGCCTGCCAAAAGTGGGCCGTAAACAATATAGCTATGCCCTGTAATCCATCCAATATCGGCTGAGCAAAAGAAAACATCACCATCGCTGTATTGGAAAATATTTTTAAAACTGTAAGAAGTAAAAACCATGTAGCCACCGGTAGTATGCACCAAGCCTTTGGGCTGGCCCGTAGAACCTGAAGTGTATAAAATAAAAAGCGGGTCTTCAGAGTCCATCACTTCAGCATCATTCTCTGATGAAATGCCTTTCAGTGCATCCTGAAGCCAAACATCACGATCTTCCATAAATGAAACCTTTTCACCGGTGCGTTTTATCAGTAGAACATTTTTCACCGAATTGCAATCGCAATTATCCAGCGCTTCATCAACAATGCTTTTCAGCGGTATGGTTTTTTTTCCTCTAAAGCTGCCATCAGAAGTGATGATCATTTTTGCCCCGGCATCTTTTACTCTGTCAGCTACCGCATTTACAGAAAACCCGGCAAAAATCACCGAATGGATTGCCCCGATACGTGCGCAGGCAAGCATAGCAATAGTCAACTCCGGAATCATAGGGAGATAGATTACCACGCGATCTCCTTTGCGGATGCCTTTGCTCAGCAGCATATTCGCAAAAACCCGCACTTCATCATAAAGCTCTTTGTAGGTGTAGACCTTTTCTTTTTCTTTCGGGTTGTTTGGCTCCCAGATAAGGGCAGGCTGATTTTTGCGCTCAAACATATGACGTTCAAAAATATTCTCCGTAATGTTTAGTTTGCCGTTAAGGAACCATTTCACATCGGGTTCTTCAAAATCCCATTCCAGTACTCTGTCAAATTTCTTTTGCCAGTAAAATGTTTGTGCGATAGAGCTCCAGAATGCCTCCGGATTGCTCAGGCTTTTCTGGTATTCATAGATAAACCCACCGAGTGTTGTTATTTTATTCGTCATCGTTCTCGTTTTAGTTAAACATGATTTATTTACATCCTGTAAACCCCGTTTTCGGGTTCAGGGAAAGGTTTATTCAAAGAAGCGGCCAGGCCCATAGCCAGGACCACACGCGTGTCAGCCGGATCGATAATACCATCGTCCCATAGCCGCGAAGTGCTGTAAAAAGCAGAACCCTCGTATTCATATTTTTTGAGGATTTCCTTTCTGATTTTTTCTTTCTCTTCGTCTGATAAGGTTTTGTCTTTCGCTATAAGCTGGTCTTCCTTCACGGTAATAAGTACATTAGCTGCCTGATCACCTCCCATGACAGATATTTTTGCGTTCGGCCACATAAATAAAAGGCGCGGCTCATAAGCACGACCTGCCATAGCATAATTTCCGGCACCAAAAGAGCCTCCGGTAACCACAGTAAATTTGGGAACATTAGCTGTAGCCACCGCATGCACAAGCTTGGCTCCGTCACGGGCTATGCCGCCTTGCTCATATTCTTTACCCACCATAAAGCCGGTGATATTTTGCAGAAATACAATCGGGATTTTACGGTGCTTGCAAAGTTCTATAAAATGAGCTCCTTTGCGGGATGACTCAGCAAAGAGAATTCCGTTGTTGGCCAGAATACCCACAGGATAACCCATGATGTGAGCAAAACCCGTAATCAAAGTAGGCGCATAACGCGCTTTAAACTCATGAAAGCGGCTGCCGTCAACGATGCGGGCAATAATTTCACGGGCATCTACGGGTTTTTTAAAATCAACCGGGGCAATTCCATAAAGCTCTCTGGGATCGTATTTCGGTTCTTCCGGCTCCTGCACGTCCAGCTCCTGCTTCCGGGGTTTGTCCAGCGCCTCAAAAATATTCCTGCAAATCTGGATGGCATGCTGGTCATTTTCAGCAAAATGGTCCGCTACACCCGATATGGAAGTATGCACATCCGCACCGCCAAGTTCTTCGGCAGAAACATCCTCGCCTGTGGCAGCTTTTACCAGTGGCGGCCCGCCAATAAAAATCGTACCCTGGTTTTTTACGATAATCGTTTCATCACTCATAGCCGGAACATAGGCTCCGCCGGCAGTACATGAACCCATTACGATAGCGATTTGCGGTATTCCTTTTGCCGACATTTGAGATTGGTTAAAGAAAAACCGGCCGAAATCATGTTTGTCAGCAAAAACTTTTGCCTGCTCGGGTAAAAACACACCTCCCGAGTCTACCATGTAAACTACAGGCAAATGATTTTCGAGTGCAATCTCCTGGGCCCTTACATGCTTTTTGATGGTCTCAGCTATGTAAGTGCCTCCTTTTACCGTAGCATCATTAGCGATAATCACTGTCTCACGGCCTTTTACTAAGCCAATACCCGTAACAATTCCTGCCGAGGGAAACTTATCCTCATATTGTCCGTTAGCTGCCAGCGCTGAAAGCTCAAGAAACGGAGTGTTGCGATCAGTAAGTAGTTCCACTCGCTCACGCGCCAAAAGTTTATTACGCTCTTTGTGGCGTGAGACTGCCTTTTCACCTCCGCCCTGCCGCACAAGGCGCAACGCAGATTTGTACTCTTCAACAATCTGCTTGTATTTTGCCGAATTTTCCGCAAACGTTTGAGATTGGGTGTCGATATTTGAAATGATTGGAAACAAGGCTTGTAATTTTTAGATTTTCAATTGTTTTTGGTTATACAAATTCATAACGCTTCAAAACATGTTTTTGTTTTGACCCGTTTATATTGTTTGTATACGAATATACATATTTTGACATTTAAATATATAACTTTTATTAAATTTACTAAGCTCCATCATTTATAAAAATATGGGCTATGTTGATTCATTCATTTTAAATTGAAGCCATATTGAGCATTTAAACAAAATTCATGTCACAACCTTACATTTTGCTACTTTTGTGACATGGAAACGAAGTGCTTCTTCTCGCTTGATGATTTTAATACGATGAGCAAATCTACACTCATCGAAAATCTGGATATACTTTTTACTGAGCAGGGTGACGATTTTTTAAAGGCCGAAATGCCTGTCAATGACAAAACGATTCAGCCCTTTAAGATGTTACATGGCGGTGCAAACCTGGCTCTGGCTGAAACTTTAGGCGGCGCTTTATCGGCCATGGTTATGAACCCCGCTGAGTATTCAGTAAAAGGCATGGAAATCAACGCCAACCATGTCAGAAGCGTTCCTGAAGGCGATAAGGTCATCGCCACAGCTACCTTTCTGCACCGCGGCAAAAACAGCCATATTGTACAAATTGCAATCCATGACGGCCAGGGGTATTTGGTTTCCATTTCGAGGTTGACGAACTTCATTCAAAAAAAAAGATAACAATCATGAATGAGGATTTAGAAAGGCTGATTCAACAAGGCCTGGATGAAAATAAAGTTTTTGTGCTCTGGCGAAAACCCGATAGCCCAGTCAAAGGCGTTGCGGCAAATTCTTATCAAAAGGTTCTAACAGGCAGCATGCCGGCTGAAGCGGGTTTTTTTATTGCTCCTTTTCGTGAAAACAAAAACCATCCTCGTTTATTCATTCCTGCCGAAATTTCACTTCCAACACAAAACCATTTGCTGCAGCAGGTTCGCTCACATCCTCTTGCAGAAACCACAATCCCCGATACTACAAGCAAACAGGATTATGAAGTTTCCTTTCAAACGCTAAAGCAAGCCATAAACGATAATAAAATAGAAAAAGCGGTATTATCCAGAACTCTTTTTTCCGAAATCATAACCCGCAAAAACGCTGCCACCTTTTTTTTCGCTTTAGAAAATGCCTATCCACATGCCATGGTCTATTTGATAAATCTGCCGGGGATAGGTTGCTGGGCAGGAGCCACTCCAGAAACTCTGCTGGCAAAAACTGCCGGCGGATATCAAACTGCAGCGCTGGCCGGCACTAAACCTGCAACCCCAGAAGCCAGATGGAGAGAAAAAGAAATGCACGAACAGGCTTTGGTGACTGAATTCATCCAAAATATCCTGCAGGATAATAACATATCTAATTATCAAAAAAGTGGCCCTGAAAGTATCACCGCAAGTAATCTTATTCATCTGAAGACATCGTTCTTCATCCCAGGTGAATATATATCAGGAAAGGAAATAAAAATTGTAGAAGATTTGCACCCTACGCCGGCCGTATGTGGTTTTCCGAGAGAGGAGGCCCTGGGTTTGATTTTAGACACCGAAACACACGACAGAGCTTATTATACTGGTTTTCTGGGCGAAGTCAATTCACCACAACACGACATTCATTTGTACGTAAACCTCAGGTGCATGCAAATTTATAATGATGGCGCCCTGCTTTATGCGGGCGGAGGAATAACAGCCGATTCTGATTTGGAAGAAGAATGGCAGGAAACCGAAGAAAAAAGCAAAACGTTACTCAACATTGCAAAGAGATTATAATATGTTTTCTGATAATGAAATGATTGGCAGAATGATCGCATTGCTCTCAGAAAAGGGAGTAAATCATGTTGTCGTGTCGCCAGGCTCACGAAATGCCCCTTTGATAAACTCGTTCACATCACACCCAAAAATGGTCTGCCACAGCATTGCCGATGAGCGTTCTGCCGGATATTTTGCCCTGGGGTTGAGCTTATCACTTGGCGAACCCGTTGCCTTGACCTGCACCTCAGGAACAGCCACACTAAACTATGCTCCTGCGATAGCCGAGGCTTACTATCAACGTGTGCCTTTGATTGCGCTGACAGCAGACCGGCCCGAAGAGCTGATTGACCAAAGAGAAGGGCAGGCTATCAGGCAAAACAACATTTATCACAACTACATCAAATTTGAAGCCTCCATCCCTCAGCAGCCTTATGATGAAGACCGCCTGTGGTACGGAGAAAGACTCATTGCAGAGGCGATCAATCAGGCCATAACTCCGGCCCGCGGGCCGGTACATCTTAATATCCCGTTAAGGGAACCGTTGTACGGTAAGCAGGAAAAGCTTTTGCCGGCAGGAAAGAACATCCGTATGCACCAGGTTGCCACAACGCTTCCGGAAAACGTGGTTTTAAAACTTGCATCATTGTGGAATTCCACTGAAAAAGTAATGATACTAACCGGCGTGCTTTCAGGGAATCATCATCTGCAAAATTTAATTAAAAAAGCAGCTCAACTTCCTAATACGATAGTACTCACAGAACGCACTTCCAACCTTTATGATGAAGCGTTTCATCACCACATTGATCGCTTACTGAATACCATTCCGCCAAATCATTCAGAAGAGTATGCTCCCGACTTGCTGATCACCATCGGCACAGATGTGGTTTCGAAGCAAATTAAGGCTTTCCTGAGAAAACACCGTCCCGAAAATCACTGGCACATTGATGAAGGAAAGCAGCACACCGACACCTATAAAAGTCTAACGGATGTAATCCCAACAAGCCCGGATATATTTATGGAAAACATTCTTCCGCACTTATATCCCGAAAAGGAAACTTCTTTTTCTAAAAAATGGGGCGATTTAGAGGACTGTGCGGAAAAAGTGCATAATGACTTCATGGCCGATGCAGAATGGTCAGATTTATTAGCTTTCAAAATATTAATGGCGGAAATCCCAGCCCCTTCTGTTCTTCATCTGGGCAACAGTACACCGGTTCGTTATTCCTTGCTTTTTCCTCCTCAAAAAAACATCCGGTATTTATCCAATCGCGGTACCAGCGGCATTGATGGTATTGTTTCCACCGCTGCCGGTTTCGCTACAGGCAGCAACGAAATCAATACAGTAATTACGGGAGATGTAAGCTTTTTTTATGACAGCAACGCAATGTGGAATACAAACCTGCCTTCTAATTTGCGCATCATCGTTATACATAACCAAGGTGGCAGCATTTTCAGAATTATTCCCGGACCTTCTGGCACGGGACAAATGGAAAAATTTTTCGAAACAAGGCAAACCTTTAACATCGAAAAGATGGCGGCTGTTTTTGACTTAAAATACTATTATTGTGATGAACAAACCGAATTAGAAGGCGTTTTGAAGGAAATTTATAAACCGCATGAGCAAGCGGTGATTCTGGAAATCAAAACTCCGGGAGAAAAAAATGATAAAGTCTTAAAAGCATATTTTAACCGTTTAAAAACAGAATGATGGCAACAAAAAGAAACTGGCAGACCATTAAAGAATATGAGGATATTCGTTTTGAATTTTTTGAAGGTATCGCTAAGATCACCATAAACCGCCCCAAGGTGCGAAATGCTTTCCGCCCTCAAACGGTAAATGACATGATTGATGCCATGCACATCAGCCGTGAAAATAACGATATCAACATCGTGGTATTTACCGGAGAAGGTGACAAAGCCTTCTGTTCTGGTGGCGATCAAAATGTTAAAGGAAAAGGCGGTTATATTGGTGATGACAAGGTGCCACGCCTCAATGTGCTGGACTTGCAACGCATGATTCGTTCGCTTCCCAAACCCGTCATCGCTATGGTGAATGGCTATGCAATTGGCGGGGGACATGTCCTGCATGTAATGTGTGATTTGACGATTGCTTCTGAAAATGCCATTTTCGGGCAAACCGGACCTAAAGTAGGTAGTTTTGATGCCGGATTTGGTTCTTCATATCTTGCGCGTCATGTAGGTCAGAAAAAAGCCCGCGAAATCTGGTTCCTATGCCGCCAGTACTCCGCCAAAGAGGCTGAAGAGATGGGCATGGTCAACAAAGTGGTTCCGTTTGAGCAACTGGAAGATGAAGTGGTAGACTGGGCCAAAACCATGATGCAACGCTCACCTATGGCCCTGCGAATGATTAAAATGGGACTGAACGCTGAACTGGACGGCCAGGCCGGAATTCAAGAACTGGCTGGGAATTCTACCTTGTTGTATTACCTTACGGAAGAAGCTCAGGAAGGAAAAAATGCGTTTTTAGAAAAACGTGATCCGGATTTCCATAAATATCCTAAGTTTCCATAGATGGAAGAACATCCGCAGAATCAAACAAAAAGGTATTCAACATCGTTTTATAACCTCATTTAAGGCAAAACATGAATGGTTTGCCTTTAATTAATATTTTAGCCACATGAAGAGGAACATCAAAAACTGGATTCAGGCTTTCAGATTGCACACTTTGCCGCTATCGCTCTCAAGTATAGTGCTTGGTAGTTTTCTGGCATATTACAGTGGTGATTTCAGTTGGATTGTTTTCGCTCTTGCCATGTTCACCACATTGTTGTTGCAAATCCTGTCGAACCTGGCTAATGATTATGGTGACTCTGAAAACGGAGTAGACGATGACAGCCGTATCGGACCGAGAAGATCGGTGCAAAGCGGTGCCATTACCGCAAAACAGATGAAGCGGATGGTGATTGCTGTTTCGGTGCTGTCGCTAATTTCAGGAAGCACTTTGGTGTATTTTGGTACGAAGGAAGTAAACTTTGTATATACCCTGTCATTTCTGCTTTTAGGGTTGATTGCGGTAGCTTCTGCCATAAAATATACTGTAGGAAAAAACCCTTACGGGTATCGTGGCTGGGGCGATTTGTTTGTCTTTGTCTTTTTCGGATGGGTTGCCGTAGGGGGCACATTTTACCTGCATACCAACACCCTTCCTGCGGATATCTTTTTGCCGGCCACTTCCGTGGGATTCCTCAGCGTTGGCGTACTAAACCTCAACAACCTGCGCGATCAAATCAGCGATGAAAATTCAGGAAAACGAACGATGGTCGTATTGATGGGGCCAAAAAGAGCAAAAATTTACCATATAGCGCTGCTTTCGGGCGCTGTTATTACAGGTTTTATTTTTTCCATTTTGCACTTCCATACACCATACCAGTTTCTTTACCTCATTACGCTTCCAATGCTCGTAAAGCATAGCCAGGCAGTACTGGAAAACACCATCCCCATAGAGCTTTATCCTGAATTAAAAAGATTATCGCTGATTACACTAGCCTTTGCGTTTACCTTCGGTTTAGGAAACCTGATATAATTTTTACGGTTTTTTCCTTTGCAATTTTGTATTTTTGAGTTCAGTTTACTACGTTCCTAAGTTTTTGTAAGTCAGTTATGAAAATTTAGCGAATTAAAGTGCCTGAACTAAACCGCAATAGGTTATGCTTAAAGCCCATTACAAAAAACACACGCTGAAATTTAAACGCCCGGCCGGAACTTCCCGCGGCACGATGCTTGAAAAGGTGTCCTGGTTTGTTTTTCTGGAAGACACAGAACAGCCCGGAAAAAAAGCCATCGGCGAATGCAGCCCGCTAAGAGGCTTAAGTTATGATGACGTTCCTGAATATGAACTTAAGCTGGCTAGCGTTTGTGAAAACATTCATGATATAAAGCCTGATGATCTGAAGTCGTTTCCTTCCATCCGCTTTGGGATTGAAATGGCGCTGTGCGACCTCAACATTGATGGAGCTCAACTGCTTTTTCCTTCTCCATTTACCCGGGGCGAAAAATCCATGAAGATCAACGGGCTGATATGGATGGGTGATAAAGACTTTATGCGGGAGCAGATTGACACAAAGCTGGCACAGGGTTTTGACTGTTTGAAACTAAAAATCGGCGCCATAGACTGGGCATCAGAACTGGCACTTCTCAGGCACATTCGTGCTGCTTACAGCAAAGACACGCTCGAAGTTCGTGTGGATGCTAACGGCGCTTTTGATATAAACCAGGCCCCAACAAAACTTTCAGAACTGGCTGGCTTAGGCATCCACAGCATTGAACAGCCCATAAGGCAGGGTCAGAAAGAAAACATGGCTCGTTTGTGCCGCAACACACCCATACCCATCGCCCTCGATGAGGAGCTTATTGGCGTTCATGAATGTGCTGATAAATCCAACCTGATAGAAGCCATCAAGCCCCAGTATATCATCCTCAAACCCAGCTTAACCGGTGGTTTTGAAAGCAGCCGGGAATGGATTGACATAGCCGAACGTTTTGAGGCAGGATGGTGGGTTACCAGCGCACTGGAGTCGAATATAGGCCTGAATGCCATCGCACAATGGACCTTCACTTTAGGCAGTCGAATGCCGCAGGGCCTGGGAACGGGACAGCTTTACACGAATAACTTTCCATCTCCGCTTGAAATTAAAAACGGACACATATGGCATTACCCGCAGAAAGCCTGGGAAATTCATCTGTAAAAACTGATGCTTATGAATTATGATTCGCTTACCATCAATGGAAAAAAATACAGCCCTAAAGAATTACTGGAAAAAGGGCGTTACACAGTCTTAGACTATCGCCAACCTGAGTGGCTGCGCGATTTTTATGAGTTTGTGCTCGACTGGCTGGAGCGTGATGAAATTGAGGTAACTACTTCCGGAACTACAGGAACGCCGCAAACCATTACTTTTCCTAAAAAGGCGCTCATAGAATCTGCGAAGCGGACGATTTCATTTTTTGACCTTCAGCCGGAGGATAACGTTTTGCTTTGCCTGCCAGCAAAATATATTGCAGGCAAAATGATGATAGCAAGAGCTTTCACCGGTCAACTCAACCTCATTCTTGCCGAACCTTCTTCCGATCCCTGGCAGGACATGACTGAAACCATCCGGTTTGTACCCCTTGTTCCGCTGCAACTGCGTGAACTACTCCGCTATCCTGACAAGCTGAATAATATAGACATCATACTGGCAGGCGGCGCTCCTTTAGACTCTAAACTGGAGCGGCAAGTAAAAAATATCAAACCAACGGTTTTTCAGAGTTTTGGCATGACTGAAACCCTTACGCATGTAGCTCTGAAAAGAGTTAATGGCGTAAACCCCTCTCCTTATTACAGGGCTATAGAAGGCGTATGGTTTGAGGCTGATGCTGAAAAGCGACTTGTTATCCACAGTTCTTTTTTTGATGAGCCTGTTTACACGAGTGATGTGGTTTCCTTGCAGGACGAAAAGCATTTCCGGTGGCATGGAAGGTATGATTCTGCAATCAATACCGGCGGAGTAAAAGTCTTTCCCGAGGATATAGAGCAAAAAATCAACAACCTGATTTACCGCCGGTTTATTGTCGGCGGTTTGCCCGATGAGGTTTTAGGCGAAAAAATAGTACTCATCATTGAAGGCAAACCCATGGAAGATTCTTGTCTTGAGTCACTTCACAACCGCATCCGATGGAAGACAGAGAAGCACCAGGCTCCTAAAGAAATTCATTTTGCAGAAACATTTCCTGAAACTACCAGTGGTAAAATCAAACGCAAAGAGATAATAGATAATATTTTGGATGGTTAGGCTATTATCAATTACCAAAGTTTCCCGTTTCTTGTAGAATCTTGAACTTTAATGTTTTAACAACAAGCGTTTTCTTAGTAAATGTTTGATCCCTTGTTTCTTAGTGGCCTTTTAGGACTATTGCTACCAAAAAAATCCACGCAGAGCCAGATTAATCCCATTCTCTGCGAACTCCGCGATCTTTTCTTTGCGGTCTTTGCGTGAAAAAAAGAAGAATGAACGTAGAGAATACAATACGGGCAAATATCGGTCAAAGCCGTAAAACTCATACGCTTTAATCTGAAATTCAACGTTTCAAATAAGAAACAATCTAGTCTATATTTCTAACTAACGTATAAGAAAATCTTCTATTGTTGAACAGTCTCTTCCTAAAGCTTTATGTATTCGTTTTCAAACTCAAAAGTCCGTTCTTCTATATCATATACAGATTTTGAGACTTGTATATTATTGTTTTGTTGTAGCTTGTCCACTAAAGCTTCTCCGAAATATCCTTACTTTTACTTTCGTTAAATCGAAAATAACACAATGCAAATAATTGATTTAATCGAAATGCATCCGGGTGTGGAAAACGCCCGAAAGCTGGCAGAGCTAGCCTGGAAAAATCCTTCGTACCTGGAAGAGCTATGGCAGTTAACCTATCATGAAAGACCTTACGTGTCGCGCGTGGCAGCATGGGCAATAGAGTACTGTTTTCTGGAACATCCTGAAAAAGTAAAGCCCTATATTCCTTCCATGATCACCAGGTTGCCTGAATTACCCACCAATTCATTACGGCGACACTTTTTAAAAATAATTTGGCTCGGTGGTTTTGATGAGGATGACCATGGCGTTTTAGCTCATATTTGTTTTGAATGGCTTGCAGAAGCTGAAAAGCCGGTAGCTGTAAAGATGTTTTCCATGCAGGTTTTATATGAAATTTCCGAGTCAGAACCCGATCTCAAGCCAGAACTTGCTGCTGTTATCGAAGACCAACTCCCGAAAGGAACACCCGGATTTAAAAATGCGGGTCAGAAAATGCTGAAAAAGCTATACCGGCAAATTGCTTAGGAGCCTGAATCAATGGATTGATTTAATAGGGTGAAAAATAGCCTAATTCCCGTAAAAATTGTAAATTTCACCAAAATTGTAATTATGGCTGAATCCTCAAAATCTAAACTTTGGTATTTTGAAAACTTCAATATCCTGAAGGCGATGTCTGATAAGGAAATGCATGAGATCAACAACAAATCTACCATGAAGCATACGAAGGCTTCAGAAAGCATTTACCTGCCGGGCGACACCTCCCATTCAATTTACTTTTTAAAAGAGGGCAAAGTGAAAATCTCCTCTTATTCCGAGGACGGGAAAGAACTAACCCATGCCATTTTAGGGCCGGGAGAGTTGTTTGGCGAACAAGCCATTACCGGAGATACAGTTCAGGAACAAAGGGCCGAGTCTACAGAAAATGCTGTAATTTGCAGCATAAGCGTACAGGAGTTCCAGCATTTTTTGGAGCAGAACCCGCAATTAAATCTAAACGTAACAAAATTAATTGGTTTCCGGCTTAAAAAAGTGCGTTCAAGACTTGAAGCGTTGTGGTTCAAAAAAGCTCCTGATCGCGTTAAGCAAGTACTGAAAGACCTGGCCGAAGAACACGGGCGGCAGGTTGGAGATGAAATCGCGATTGAACTTAAGCTTACACATCAAGACTTGGCGAATTTATCCGCTACTACACGACAAACCGTTACTACCGTCATGAATAAAATGGAAAAAGAAAACTTACTTACATACGATCGTAAGCGCATCCTGCTGCATGAACCCGACAAGCTATAAAAAAGCCCGCAGGAAGATTATTCCTGAGGGCCATAAAAACCAGCTTATACATCCAGTTACTGATTCGATTTCTTGATCAGGTAATCCAGGCTGTATTTTCCTGCCCCGTATGTTAGCAATACAAACAGCATGAGCAAATAATATAGGGGAATTTCAAACCCATTATCGCCGGCCGCAAATCCATTTCCAATGTGTACTGTGAAAATAGCTACTATCATGGTAAATATCAGCGGGATGGAAATGACGCGTGTTCCCAAACCCAAAAACAGCAAAATAACACCCGCAGCCTCTGCGGTTCCTGCAAGGTATGCATTAAGTAAGGGCAGCGGATAATTCATGCTTTCAAACCATTGTGCTATACCCTCCATGTCTTTCCATTTGTTTACGGCAGGCATATAAAAGCCATAGGCCAGTATGAGTCTTAAAAATAAGAGGGCAAGATCGTTAAGCCCATTAAGCTTCTCTAAATAAAACTGAACTTTTTTAATCATTT
>CAYXJS010000070.1:0-13245 GCA_964465045.1 uncultured Bacteroidales bacterium
AAAAAGTAATGAACAATGAAAATATAAACAGATGAAAACAAAAGTAGCGCTTATTGCCGGTGGTGATTCAAGAGAATATGAAGTTTCATTAAACAGCGCCGCAGCAGTGATGGAACAGTTGCCGGAAGAAAGGTATGACGTTTTTTTTATCCATATGCTGGGCACGGATTGGCACTATAAAAGTGGTAACGGGGTGAAAATTCCGGTGGATAAAAATGATTTCAGTATTATCCTTGAAAACAGGAAGATTACTTTTGATGTGGCTTTTATTTTGATACATGGTACGCCCGGAGAGGATGGGAAACTGCAGGGCTATTTTGATTTGTTGAAAATTCCATATACAACCAGTGATTTGTTTACTTCAGCGCTCACGTTTAAAAAGAACTTTACTAAACATGTGGCGAGCTCTTTGAATGTGGCTGTTTCAAAAACGTTTTTTCTTCGCCGCGGTGAAAAATATAATTCTGCGGAGCTGTTGCGTGATGCGGGGCTTCCCTGCTTTGTAAAGCCGAATAAAGGAGGCTCCAGTGTAGGGATAACCAAGGTAAAAATGGCAGAGGAATTTGATGAGGCTATTACCAGAGCTTTTCAGGAAGATGATGAAGTGCTTGTAGAGGAATTCTTGCAGGGAGACGAGATAGGCTGTGGCGTTTATAAGTCAAAGGACGTGGTTATTCCCTTGCCGTTAACCGAAATAGTAAGTAAAACCGAATTTTTTGATTACCAGGCTAAATATCTGGGAGCCTCTGATGAAATAACTCCCGCCCGTATTTCAGAAGAGAAAACCCAGGAATGTCAAAAGTTGTCGGCATGCCTCTACAGGCAGTTAAATTGCAGAGGATTGGTTCGGTTTGATTACATTCTGAAAAATGACATTTTCTTTTTTCTTGAAGTAAACACTATTCCGGGGTTAAGCAAAGCATCCATTGTGCCGCAGCAAATCCGGTATATGGGCAAAAAGGAATCTGACGTTTACAGTGAGCTGATTGAGGAAGCACTCAGGGAGCATAAAACCGGTTCTGAAAAATAGAACTTTCTGCTTATTTTACAGGTTTTTTGATAAAAAGTCGATTAGCTTTTTCACAGCTTTTCCGCGGTGCGAAATTTTGTTTTTTTCTGCCAGCGGCATTTCGGCAAAGGAAAGATCGTAGCCGTCGGGCAAAAATACCGGGTCATAGCCAAAACCACCGGAGCCCTGTTTTTCTTTAAGGATGGTTCCTTCAACCTTGCCTTCAAAAAGATATTCCCTGTCATTGAGAAATAAAGAAATTACCGTCCGGAAACGGGCGGTACGATTATTAACGCCTTCCAGCTCTTTCAGTAGTTTTTGAATGTTGTTTTCTGCATTCCCGTCTTCTCCGGCATAGCGGGCAGAGCGCACACCGGGTCTTCCGTTCAGGGCGTCGACTTCCAGTCCGGTATCATCCGCAAAACAATTATAACCGAACCTTTTCCAAATTACCGAAGATTTCGCCCTGGCATTTTCTTCGAGCGTCTCATACGGTTCTTCAATTGGGTCATCAAAGGCAAGATCTTTTAACCCGATAATTTCGATTTGGTTATTGATGGCAGACTTAATTTCCTTGATCTTGTTAGGATTGTGGGTTACAAATACAATCTTGTTTTTATTCATTGTGATAAGGTTCGTTATTTAAAATCGTAAAAGCACGGTAAAGCTGTTCAGCAAATATGAGTCGAATCAATTGATGCGAAAATGTCATCCGCGAAAGCGAAATCATATCATGCGCTTGTTTTTTTATGTCCGGATGAAAACCATAAGGTCCACCTACAACAAAAACCAGGTCTTTTATACTTTGATTCATTTGTTTCTGTAAATAAATGGCAAAGGCTTTTGAAGCCATTGACTTGCCGTTTTCATCGAGTAAAACAACCTGCGCACCGCTTGGTATCTGTTTTAAAATATATGCAGCTTCTTTTTCTTGTTGCTGCTGTGGCAGAATCTTACCTTTATGTTTTGGTGGAACAATTTCATGCATGGAAAACCTGGTATAGTGCATTATGCGCTGCGTAAAGGTTTCAAGACCTTGTTTTACAAAAGGCATTTCAGTTTTTCCAACGGTTAGCAAGGTAACTTTCATGTGCCAAAATTAAAGAAACCAAACGATAAAAATTGTAAGTTTGCAAAGACACTTTATGTGATTTTGGCTTAATAATTGCATATCAAATAAGTTATGATTACAAGCAAAAAGACACTTTTTATAACATTGCTGTTTTGTTTTGGGGCAGCTTTTTTTCGTCCGCTTCAGGCGCAAGACCTGGCGGATAAGGTGGAAAAGGTGATAAACCAGGGCGCTGCTGAGGCGCTTGTTGATCTGTTTAGTGATCCGGTTGATTTGAAAATTGGAAATAAAGAAGGTGTTTTTTCTGCTGACCATTCCCGCATGGCGCTGAAAACGTTTTTCAGGGAAAACCCGCCAAAGTCTTTCAAGATTAATCACAGAGGCAACAGCAGCGATGGCCGGTTTGCGATCGGCACATATGAGTGCAATGATGGTGGGTCTTATAAGATTTATTTTCTTATGCGTTCTGATGCCAAATCTCCCGAGGTGATGCAATTTTTTGTTGAAGAAGATTAACATATTCATGAAAAAACCTGATCCTAATGTGGTTTCAGCAATAGTTGAATCTGCTTTACGCGAAGACCTGGGCGACGGCGACCATACTTCATTATCTACTATACCTTTTGATGCAATCGGCGAAGCTGAACTGATCGCGAAAGAGACCGGTATCGTGGCAGGTATTTCCGTTGCAGAAACAGTGTTTAAAAAAGTGGATAGCGATTTGCAATTTGTTCCGGCAAAAGAAGACGGACAAACCGTAAATCCCGGAGATGTGATTTTTACTGTCAGTGGAAAGCGAATTTCCATATTATCTGCCGAAAGGCTGGCATTGAATTTTATGCAAAGGATGAGCGGCATTGCCACTATGACGCGCAATGTGGTTCAAAAAGTATCCGGAACGAAGGCCAGAATCCTCGATACACGCAAGACCACCCCAACCCTCAGATTGCTTGAAAAA
Source organism: uncultured Bacteroidales bacterium (assembly GCA_964465045.1). Lineage (GTDB taxonomy): Bacteria > Bacteroidota > Bacteroidia > Bacteroidales > JAIPAH01 > JAIPAH01. Next base: position 3,040 of record CAYXJS010000070.1, read on the forward strand.
TATGCTGTATCAGCCGGTGGCGGAGAGAATCACCGGTATGGACTGTATGACATGATTATGATTAAGGATAACCATATCGACTTTGCCGGCGGCGTTTCCATGGCTATAGATGCTTGTATAGACTATCTGCATAAAAACAATAAAACGCTGGAAATAGAAGTAGAAGTCAGGGATTTTAAAGAATTGGATGAAGTGTTGCAGCGAGGGGGTGTGCAGCGAATTATGCTGGATAATTTTTCACCTGCTGATATCCGGAAGGCCTTAAAACTTATCGGGCCTGATTATCAAACCGAAGCTTCCGGCGGTATAACTATAGACAATGTTCGCGAATATGCTGAAACGGGCATAGAATATATTTCTATGGGAGCCCTGACGCATCACATCAGCAGTTTGGACATGAGTCTTAAAGCTGTAAAATAATGGTGCAGGCATCCAAAATTAAAGATCGAATGCACAAGCACAAATGGGTGCGGAAGAGCATCAGGGTTTCTAAGAATCTTATTCTGCCAGGTTTTCAAGGACTTGCCCTGTATGATGTGATTACTTTTTTCATCGAAGGTATTTCGAAAGGGCTGTTGGATGAGCGGGCAAGAGCGTTGTCTTTCAGTTTTTTTATTGCCCTTTTCCCTTCTATTCTGTTTTTTTTTAGCCTGATTCCTTACATCCCCATAGAAGGCTTTCAAACTACATTAATGGAGACTATTGAGGGCTTTTTGCCGCCAACCACTTTTGATAAAGCCCGTGATACTATCGAGGAAATCGTAATTCGAAAAAACAGTGGCTTGCTTTCGCTGAGTTTTATTCTTGCCTTAGTCTTTTCCACTAACGGAACCTCAGCCATGATAGAGTCATTTAATGCAACTTATCATGCTATTGAAACGCGATCATTAATAAAAGTGCGCTTGATGGCTTTATACTTTGTTTTTTTAATATCCATCATTCTGATTGTTTCGATGGTGGTGATTATCATCAGCTCAGACGTATTACAGTTTTTACTTGATCGCGGGTGGATAGAAGATACCATCACCATCGGTGTAATTAATATCGCCAAATACGTGATAATTGTGGGGATGGTCTATTTCACAATTTCAATTATTTATTATTATGCTCCTTCCAGAAAACAGCATTTCAGCTTTTTCTCGCCAGGTCCTATTTTGGCTACCTTCTTATTTGTTTTAACCACGCTGGGATTTGACTTTTATGTGAACAATTTTTCACAGTATAATGCCTTGTATGGCTCTATCGGTACTTTAATTATTTTTATGCTGTGGATATATTTTAACTCAATGATATTACTTTTAGGCTTTGAGCTGAATGCCAGTATCTCGCGTATCATCAGGGAGCGGGCTGAAGATGCTGATGTAAACGAAGAGCATTAAGGGGTCATCGGTTTCAACAGGCAGGATTTTGTTACTTTTGTGAAGAACTTATCAGCGCTTATGAATATTGGAATGGTAGTGGATAATGAGCTGGATGGGGATGTGCGTGTCTTAAACGAAGCACGCAGTCTTGCTGAGGCTGGTTTCGCGGTATTTGTGCTCTGCCTTGCCAAACCCGGAAAACCTCTAAAAGAGGAACGTGATGGCTTTGCAGTTGTCCGTTTGAATAAAACGCGTAACTGGCGCAACAAAGCTTTCTTTTTTGCTCAGACATTACCGTATTTTCATTGCTCGTGGCGAAAAGCAATTTCCAGATTTATAGTAGAAAATCAAATAGATATAGTGCATGCCCACGACCTTTATATGGCAAAAAGCGCTGGCGAGGCCGCAAATAGAAATAATATTCCGTGGATAATCGATTTGCATGAAAATTTTCCGGAGGCCGTAAAAGGTTACCGTTGGGCCATGAAATTTCCGAACCGGTTGATTACACGACCCGGAAGGTGGAAAGCATTTGAAAGAAAGTATCTTCCGCGTGCAAGCAGGATTGTGGTTTTAAGCGAGCATTTTAAACGGCAGCTTACGCAGAGATATCCGAATATAACCGAAGAGAAGTTTGTGGTTTATCCAAATGTTCCGGATGTGGAGGCGCTTGAAAGTTATCCGGTGAACCCGGATATCCTTCCTGAAAAAGGAAATTCAATAGTGTTGTTTTACTTTGGTGGAATTGCAAGAAGAAGAGGGGTTTATACTCTGATTGATGCGCATAAAAAACTCATAGAAAAAGGGTACGATGTAAAGCTTTTGCTGATTGGTCCGGCAGATAAAGCCGAAAAATCCCGGTTTTTGCAGGCCATTGAAAAGGGCGCAAAAGCCGGGACAATCATTTATCATGAATGGAAGGAGATGTCGGATTTGCCATCCTACATTCAGGCAAGTGACATTTGTGTTTCGCCCATCGTAAAAAATCCGCAGCATGATTCCGGGATAGCCAATAAAGTGTTTCAGTACATGCTGTTCGAAAGGCCGGTGGTGGTGTCAGACAGCAAGCCGCAGCGAGATCTTGTAGAATCGCATGAATGCGGAGTAGTATTTGAGAGTGAAAATGCGGATGATATGGCAGAAAAAACGATGATTTTACTAAAAAATCCCGCGAAAGCGGAAGAAATGGGAGCTAAAGGCAGGCAAGCGGTTTTAAGTGAATACAACATTGTAAAAATGGGCCGCCATCTGGCTAAAATGTATCAAAAGAAGGGGGAGGATGAATTGGCCCGATAAAGAGAAAATAGATTATATTTTATATCATCTTCAATTAACTGTTCACTTGCCAGATGGATTTTATGAATATTTCAGGTTTGGGGGTGACCCGCATGTTGCGGAAAGTAAACCAGCAGTCTATTTTGTTATTTCTGAAGATGAGTTTGATTTTGAAAGAGTGATAACATTACAAAATCTGCCGGTGCTTTTTCCGGTGGCTGATAAGCCTGAGTTTTATTCTTTAGATGGGAATAAACTGATTTTTCATCATGATTTATTGAAATCTGCTTTTTATTTGCTTTCAGGCTATCAGGAATATAAAACTGATAAAGCCGATCATTTTGGCCGATATCCTTATGCGTATTCTCTTCAAAAAAGACTTGGTATAGTTTCTTTGCCGCTGGTGAACTATTATTTTAAAATGATAAGCGAAGCATTGGAAAAATTTTTCAATATCAATAAGATTCATGGTTATAAAGAAAAAAAAGTTTTTGAGAAACCTGTTGCAATGCTTACACATGACGTTGACCGACTGGATCGGTACACCATAAATTCTTTGCTTTATAAAGCAAAACAGGTTATTGGGTTAACAAAACGTTATCACCCTCTTACAAAAGAGATACTTTTACTTTTGGAAGAGAAAATACAGCTCATGAAATTTTGGAACCGAAGGAATCCTGTATGGGATTTTGATGATATCAGGAAGCTGGAAAAAAGGTTCGGGTTTAACTCGGTTTACTTTTTTTTAGATAAAGATTTAAAGTATCAGGATGCTTACTATGATTTGAATGAGAAAAGGGTGAATAAGTTGATTACTACCCTTTATGAAGACGATTGCGAAATAGCATTGCATGGAACAACACGTTCTGCCGGGCAGCCTGAAGCGATGCGAAAGTTGCTTAAAAAGATTAGAGCAGTGAGCCCAGCTCAGGTTGCTGGAATACGTCAACACCGGCTCATTTATAAAAACCCGCAAACCTTAAAGATTCATGAAGAGCATGATTTTCAATATGATTCAACCTTATGCTTTGCTGAGCATGAAGGTTTTAGAAATTCATACTGTTTACCGTTCCGCCTGTTTGATCATCAAAGAAACAAAATGACACATGTTTGGGAGATTCCCTTAAATGTGATGGATACGACGTTGTTTGCTTATAGGAATTATACAGTTAAGGAAGCTTTTGAGGCAGTGAAAAAAATCCTCACAGAAGTTTCCAAATTTTCGGGTGTGTTTACCTTATTATGGCATAATGGGTTTGCTGATGAAAACAGATGGCCTGGTTCAGGGCGTTTCTATGAGATGGTTTTGAAGGAGATACACCGAAGAAATTACCAGGCATTAACAGGTAAACACATCATTTCGATTTCAGAACAAGCTGCAAATGGGAAGTAAATTTAAGAATGTAGCAAAACACACGGCGATATACTCAATCGGCAATTTAAGCACGAAGCTGATAGGTTTGATTCTGCTACCGCTCTATACTTCCCATCTTACCACTTCAGATTATGGAGTCCTTTCTGTGTTGGAAATTACCAGCCAGTTACTGGTGGCTATACTGGGTTTGAATCTTTCCCGGGCTATGTTGCGGTGGGTTGCAGTTGAAGACGACACGGGTAAGCAAAAAGGAATTATCCTGAGCACATATATTTCCGTCTTTGTTATGCTGTTGATATTCCTGAGCCTTACACTGCCTTTCAAAGCTTCGTTTTCGATGCTATTTTTTGGCGATACAACATTTGACATTTATTTTTTTTACTTATCACTGTGGGTTGGCTTTGAAATTATAAACAAAGTAACCCTTGATGTGATAAGAATTCATGAACATTCGTTTTTCTTTATTACTATAATCATTATAAAGTTTGCATCCGTTCTTCTGCTAAATATTTACTTTGTAGCCATCCAGGGAATGGGAGTGGAGGGCATTATTGCAAGCCAGGCGGCGGGTAATTTAATCGTGTTGCTAACTACCCTGCCTTTTGTTGTAAAATCTGTTAAAGGAGGAATACCTAAACTGGCCGTGTTTTATGATATGGTACAATACAGTTTTCCTTTAATTTTTTCAACTTTGTCAACGATGATACTGACCATTAGCGACCGGTACCTGTTAAAGCTGTTGGGTAGTTATAGTCAGGTAGGTATATATAGTTTAGGTTATAAAATTGCAGGCGTAATTAATGTTTTTATAATACAATCTTTTCAACTGGGTTTTCTTCCAATAGCCTATAAGATATTTCATGAAAAAGCAGCCAAACCCTTCTTTGCCAGAATAACCACTTACCTGGTTTTTGTGCTTTTTATTGCAGCTATTGGGCTTTCAGCATTTTCGCGGGAAGTTATTATCTTGTTATCATCCCGTAACGAGGCTTACTGGATTGCCTACACGATTGTTCCTATTATTTCTTTATCGTTTGTTTTTAAAGGCATAAAATATATGTTTTCGCTGGGATTAAATTACACGAAACAAACTAGATACAATGCATACATTACATTTATTGCCGCTGTGTTAAATATTTTGTTCAATTTTGCGCTCATTCCGCTGCTGGGTATATACGGGGCTGCCCTGGCTACGGTAGTGGCTAATCTGGTGATGGGTGTTTTGTTTTATAACCGAAGTCAGAAGGCCTATCCCATCGCATATGAAAAAAAACGGTTGACCATTATATTTATAAGCGGAATCTTTTGGCTGGGAATGATTAGCATGACGGATATTACAGGTGAATATGCCTGGTGGAGAACGGTAGCAAAAACTGTCATATTGGTTTCATACCCAATTCTCTTATATTTGTATGGCTTTTTTTATAAGGAGGAGATTAGTTTATTAAAAGGAGCCTGGAAAAAATGGAAAAACCCTGCTGCGCTTGTGGAAAATGTGAAAGGCTTTTTTAAAAATAAGGACGAATAAATGGATAAACAAAGAATTTGTATTATAGGAACTGGGAATTTTGCTACGGCATTAGGCAACAGATTAGTGCAAAATACAGCGAATCATGTTGTTTTGTTATCGATAGAAGAAAAAATTGTACAGTCAATAAATGAATATCATGAAAATTCACATTATTTCCCAAATGTAAAATTATCTGAAAGGTTAAAAGCTACCCTCGACAGGAATGTACTTAAGCAAAGTGATTATATTTTTCTGGCTATTCCTTCCTTTGTTGTGGTAGATTATGTTATTGAAAATATCTCCCTGATTAATAAAGATGCATTGCTTATTAACCTGGCCAAAGGATTTAGCAAAGACCGGAAAAAAAGTATAGCCGAGGCACTGGAGAATCATGTTTCTAACAGGGTTTGCACCCTAAAGGGCCCAACTTTCGCCCGGGAAGTGATTAATAACATCCCAACTGCCATGACCCTGGGGGCTGCTGATAAAAGAACTTATGATGATATCCTATTGATTTTTCGCAACACCGGCTTTTTTATTGATTATTCATCTGATATGGTAGCTGTGGAATTGCTAAGCATTCTGAAAAACATATACGCCATCGTAATAGGTATTGTGGATGCCCATTTTAATTCACCCAATATTCGGTTTTTTATTCTGAACAAAGCATTTAACGAAATGAGGAGTATTCTGAAAGATAACAAACTGGATGAAGAAACAATTTTCCGGTACTGTGGTTATGGAGATTTCGCGCTTACAGCGCTAAACGACTTAAGCCGAAACCGAACTTTGGGTCTGCTCATCGGAAAGGGTTTTTTTACGGAAGCTATTTCGAACAGAGTTTTACTCGAAGGCCAAATTGCTGTAAAAGTCTTTTGTGAAGACCGCTATAGCCTCGAGAGGGTAGAAAGAGATTACCCAATCATAGCAGAGTTGTACAAAGTATTTAAAAATCCCGATTATGAATTATCGGATTTCATCTGGAAGATAGCATAGCCTATGCCTTTACAAGATTTTTTATTGAGAAGAATGTTTAAATATTCCGCGCCATTATTCGCCCGAAAGGAAAAGAAAATGATAGCGAAATTTGCTGGTAAGCTAAACTATCCTCTGATTTTTATTACGGGAGCCCCCCGGTCCGGCTCTACTATTTTCTATCAACTCATAACTAACTATCTAAATTGCTTATACTTTAATAACTTTACCACCATGAACAGAGAAAACCTGTTTTTAGGTTTTCATCGCAATCAAAAACTCTTTGATGATAAACCGCATAATAGTTTCACTTCGCACTATGGAGATACACAGGGGCTAAATGCTCCGAGTGAGAATGGATACTTTTGGTATAAATGGTTTCCTACTTATCCTGATTATGTTCAAAACTATCAGGTTTCAGCCCAAAAAAAACAGGAAATGCGAAAGCTTTTTACTGCTATCGTGAATTACCATCAGAAACCTTTGATTATAAAAAACCTGAAAATGGGTATGCGATTGCAGGTGCTGGCAGATGTGTTTCCTGAAGCTCTTTTTCTTTTTATCCGAAGAGACCCTGTTTTTTTAGCGCAATCCATTTACATGGCACGACAGAAACGGGCCCTTCAAAATAATTGGTGGTCGGTGCGTCCTCCTGATTATCAGCAAATATTAAATTATGAGCCCGAAAGGCAGGCGGTAGCCCAGGCCTATGAGACAGAAAAAACAATTGGGGCCGACTTAGTGCGCCATTTTCCAGGGCAATTTAGGACGTTTCAGTATTCCGGCTTAACGAACTGGCAAACAACATTAAAAAATATCATGGCTTTTTTGAATTATTACGAGCAACGAAAAAATCCCGAGAACCCTAAAGTAAATATATCCAATACTCAAAAATTGCCAGATACTGTGTTTAAGAAAATTACGCGAATAGCAGCAGACTATGACTGGGACATAACAAAAGAAAATCATCATGAACAATAAACACGGTTATCAGCAATTTTGCGAAGAAAATCGTCTCCCGCTTTTTTACCACCCATGGTGGCTTGATTTGGTTTACGGTGTAGACCAATGGAATATTATCCAGGTTTTTGGTAATAACAATCAAATCCTGGCCGTTATGCCTTATGCGCTGACGCATAAATTCTCTTTTCGCTTTTTGCTGATGCCTCCGCTGACACCTTATCAGGGCCCCTGGCTTCTGACAAACAGTCAACAAAAATATCATAAAAAATTGGCGTCAGAAAAAGACATTTTGAATGAAATTATCGCAAAACTACCTGATTACTCAAGGTTTGATGTTAATTTTCATCCTGACATGTTGAATGTTCTTCCGTTTTACTGGTCTGGTTTTGAAAGTTACTTTCGTTATACCTATGTTTTAGATGATTTGTCTGATACAGGAAAAGTTTATGAAGGTTTTCGTTCCAATGTAAAAAGAAATATTAAAACCGCAGCCAAAGAGGTGCGTATTGTAGTAAATAATGTTCAGCATCTTTTGTGGGCAACGACTATGACTTATCAGCGACAGCGAAAACAAGTACCTGTAGACGAGCGCTTAATAAAAAATGTTGTAGAAGAAAGTATCCGGAGGGATTCCGGCAGGGTTTATTCAGCAGTTGATAATCAGGACAATTTGCACGCGGCCATATGTGTGGTTTGGGATAATGACACAGCTTATTATTTAATGGGTGGCGGCAATCCAAAATACAGAAAAAGCGGAGCCATGAGTGGTTTGATGTGGCAGGCCATAAAAGAAGTATCCGGAAATGTAGGAAGATTCGATTTTGAAGGTAGTATGGTGGAACCGATAGAGCATTTCTTCAGAGGGTTTGGAGCTAAACAAACGCCCTATGCTAAGGTTACACGCATCAATTCCAAATGGCTGAAACTAAAATGGGGTATTGTTATTATGAGTTCAGGTTAAAAGTATAGCGTTTTTGCGTTTTTAGATTATAAATTGAAAATCAATTGTTAAATAGACTTTTATTTTGATAATGTGTTAATTATCGGCATGTTACACTGTTTTAAAAGTGTAAAAGCTTTTCGGGTTAACTAAACAAAACCGATTTTATGCAAACAAAGTTACTGATAACAGGATGTCACAGGAGCGGAACTTCATTATTGGCTTCTATGGTTGGCGCACATAAGGATATAGCTTTAGTCAATGAAGATTATTATGATTCGTATACACGGATTTTCTCAAAAAAATATATCGGGACAAAAGCTGTCATTCCTACAATATTAATGTTTAAGAAAAGAAGTAAAATAAGCATATCGCTGTACCGGAAATTTGAAAAATATATATCTCCACTGAGAAAAGGACATGTAATAGGTATGTGCAATTACAGCATGAATGATTTTGACAAAATCATTTTTATTTCAAGAGACCGGGAAGCCAATATAGAGTCAATTATTAATAGAACCGGCGTTAAAAGAAAATATGCTGAAAGAGACGTTAAACTTGCTGAAACAGTAAAAGCGAAATTAAAAAAGCAATCCAATGTTTTTTTTGTACAGTTAAGCGAATTAACAGCCGATCCGGAAAAGTCGATGAGGGGCATATGTGAGTTCCTGGAAATTCCTTTTCAGGAAGATATGCTGTCGGGATTCAAATATACGCGACGATATAAAAATACTGAGATTAAAAAGAAAAATTGAGAGCTAAGCATAAATACTCATTCTGAAGGAAAGCAAATGATAGAAATTTAATCATATGGAATGTATAAGAGAAAGGACAATACAGTTCAATGAAGCCTTCCCGGCTATACATGACATGCTTGAACTATTTAGAAGCAATCTAACGGAATAAAGGCTATCAAGGAAAAAGATGTGGTTAAGATACATTTATAGTGCGAAAAATGAAGCTGGCCAGGGCCATGATGCGCTGGTATGCTGTGGAGCATGATTCTCAAAATCAGAGAAATATCGTAATGACTACTTACTCTTCCGTCGGGTTGATGGCTGTTGTATTTGTTTTTCTCTCTTTTCTTTTTGCCGGTGATTTTCCTATGCTCTTTTTTGGGAGCACCTCTTTTGCCAATTATTTTTTTATCCTTTCACTTTGGGTTGCTTTTGAGATTCTGAACCGAGTAACGCTTGATTTCATAAGGATTAATGAGCGTTCTCTATTTTTTATGCCCTTGTGATTTCGAAGTTTTTGTCTATTCTGTTTATGGCGATTTCGCGCTAACCGTATTAAATGATTTGAGTCGAAACCGTACACTGGGTTTGTTTATAGGAAAAGGGTTCTTCACAGTCTAATTTTTGGGTTGTTTGGGTTTAATAAATTACTTACTTTTATTGTCGAAAACAAAACCTCTTATTATGAAAAAAACTCTATCTCTTATCTATTCTGATTTTCACAACTACTTTGGTATTTGGCCAATGGAATCAAAACGGAACGTTACTTTATTATGAAGACGGAAATGTAGGAATCGGCTTAGATTCCCCTCAACATTTATTGACTTTGCAAGGAAATGCGGGCTATCTTGACGGGTTTAGCCGGCAATTCTTGTATCTTAATAATGTTAACAATTCAGACCACGCTCATGTAGCCACATTACTTAGTGCCGGTACAGATTTGAATAATGCGTTTGGTTCTTTTGGAGTGACTGCATATTCTTATAATGCCACGCCTGCTCTTAGTGGGTGTACTTACTTGTTGAGCAAGTTTCGTGGTATTGCAATGCGTGCGATTAGTCCATCAGGGA
>CAYXJS010000071.1:0-13223 GCA_964465045.1 uncultured Bacteroidales bacterium
ATTTCAAAAAAAAAAAAACGCTTGCACATAACTATTTAAAGCATTAATTTTAGGGTTGGAAACCTAAAAACAAAAACCATGAGACCACTTACTATTTTCTTTGCCCTTATTATGGCTTTGCCGGCAGCCGGACAGGATGGATACGCACTTATTGACACAACCAAAGAGTGGAACACCTTAAGCATTGGCGTGTATGTATTTGCCGTATGTGCTCCCGGGAACACAACCCGCACAACCATAGGCAATGCTGAAGAAATCAACAACCAAACGTATTTTCCGGTTTATCGTAATTACATTACAGCCGGTAAAACCTCCACTCCCGGATATCTCCGGGAAGATACCGCAAGCCACAGAGTGTATTTTTATGACCATTATGAAGATGAAGAAGGCCTTTTGTACGACTTCAGCATCAGCGAAGGGGATACGGTGTTAGTGCAAAATTATTTTGTTGATTTTGAGGATATCTCGATGGTTTGCCATGATATTGACACGACCTGGATTGCCGGGGAGCCCCGAAAAGTATTTTCGTTTTACCATGACACCTGGATTGAAGGCATCGGCAGCCTGTACGGGTTGCTCTACAGCGCTTACGGAGGTCTTCCGGGCGGAAGTCACGAACTGACCTGTTGCTTTAAAAACGGAGAACTGATCTACCACAACAGCACGTTTAATTCGTGTGTTGTAACTGCTTTTAACCCGACAATTACTACCGAAGAATATGACACGGCTTACCAGAACACCTATTATGAATTTCAGCTTCAGCATTCATTCGTTCCGGCAGAAGACTCCACGAGCTGGGAGGCTATAACGCTTCCCGAAGGATTATCCCTGAATGAAAGCACAGGATCAATTTCGGGCGTTCCTACCCAATCCGGCGCGCAGTCAGCTACAGTGGTGGTGCGCAACCACCGGCTGGGATTTCGCACCGATTATCTGATGGAAGAGATTTACGTAGATGAAGCCACAGCCAATCAGCATGTGGATAAAAAAGAAATCAGCGTGTATCCCAATCCTGCCAAAGATGTTTTTTATATTTCGCTGGAGCAGCCACAAAACAAAGTCTTCAGGCTTTATAATACAGCAGGCCAACTGCTTCTAAAACAAGAATTGCGTGATAATATTACATCGGTCAACTGCCACAATCTGCCGAAAGGGGTTTATATGCTGCAAATTTCTAATGGAAATACATCCTTTAGGCAAAAAAGAATCGTGATTCAATAGAACAGATTAAATGTGCAGAGCACTAAAGAAACTGATTTCGAAGCGGCTTGTTGAAAGCAATAAATTATTATACATGCTTAAGCTATCTGACACGCAAATGGTATGGATGCAATGATGAGCATGGGCTTTCTATCATAAATTTTGGAAAGTTGGTTCTTCATATCAAAAGAGAAAAAATGGCACGCCGACTTTTGATTAGTGACAATTGCGTCAGCGCGCCATTTGGCTATGCATCTATATTTGCATATTTGGCATTCTTTTCGATAAACTCGCGTCTTGGCGGGACTTCATCTCCCATCAACATGGAGAAAGTCCTGTCAGCCTCTGTGGCATTATCCACGGTTACCTTTCTTAAAATCCGGCTATCGGGGTTCATGGTCGTATCCCAGAGTTGTTCAGCATTCATTTCACCTAACCCTTTATAACGCTGAATCGAGATCCCTTTCTCTAATCCGTCAGGACTCCACTCCTTAGCTATCTCGGCTCTTTCCTCATCGTTCCAGGCATAGCGTGCTTCCCTGCCTTTACGCATCAAATAAAGAGGTGGCGTGGCAATGTAAATATATCCGAGTTCGATCATTTCTTTCATGTAACGATAAAAGAACGTCAAAATCAACGTTGCAATGTGGCTTCCATCCACATCGGCATCGGTCATGATAATTACTTTATGATACCTTAGTTTGTCCAGATTCAATGCTTTAGAGTCCTCGTCCGTTCCAATGGAAACGCCAAGAGCCGTAAACATGGATTTGATTTCCTCATTCTCAAAAATTTTGTGGGGCATTGCTTTTTCCACATTCAAAATTTTACCCCGCAGGGGCAAAATAGCCTGAAAATTCCGGTCCCTGCCTGCTTTTGCGGTGCCTCCGGCAGAGTCTCCTTCCACAAGGAATATCTCTGTTTTTGCTGGGTCTCTTTCAGAGCAGTCAGCTAGTTTACCGGGCAAGTTTGAACCTGAAAGGACATTCTTACGCTGCACCAACTCACGGGCTTTGCGTGCTGCATGCCTTGCAGTGGCAGCCAATATCACCTTATTCACAATGGTTTTGGCTTCTTTTGGATGCTCTTCAAGGTAATACGACAAATATTCACTTACCATTTGGTCTACAGCCGGAGCTACTTCCTTATTGCCTAGTTTGGTTTTGGTTTGTCCTTCAAACTGAGGCTCAGCAACTTTAACAGAAATAATGGCTGTAAGTCCTTCTCTGAAGTCATCTCCACTGATATCAAATTTAAGCTTAGAGAGCATGCCTGAATTTTCGGCATAGCTTTTCAGCGTTCTTGTAAGCGCTCTTCTGAATCCCGAAAGGTGTGTTCCGCCTTCATGCGTGTGAATATTATTTACGTAAGCATGAAGATTCTCAGAAAAAGATGTGTTGTAACGCATTGCCACTTCCACAGGAACAGCATTTCTTTCGCCCTCAATAGCAATCGGTTCCTCAAATAATGCCTCACGTGTTTCGTCAAGATAATCTAAGAAATCAGGTAAGCCACGCTCTGAATAAAAACTTTCCAAAAATGGTTCTCCTGCTTCATTTCTAGTACGGTAATCTATGATGTTAAGACGAATGCCCTTATTTAGAAAAGCAAGCTCGCGAAGCCGGTTGGTAAGGATATCAAAACTATACTCTGTAGACTGAAAAATTTCGTCATCCGGTTTGAAATGAACCACTGTTCCATTGAGTTCGGTATCACCGATTTCTTTAACCGGATACAATGCCTTTCCGTATTCATATTCTTGCTGATAAATCTTATTATTGCGGTAAACAATTACTTTTGCATATTTAGCCAAAGCATTGACTACGGAAATTCCAACACCATGCAATCCTCCTGAGACTTTATAAGAGCCTTTATCAAATTTTCCGCCGGCATGCAAAACGGTCATAACCACTTCCAGGGCAGATTTTTTTTCTTTATCATGATAATCTACCGGAATGCCACGACCATTGTCTGTAACGGTTACGCTATTGTCTTCATGAACTTCTACTTTGATGAAATCGCAATATCCGGCAAGCGCTTCATCAATAGAATTGTCCACAACTTCATCCACCAAGTGATGTAAACCTTTGTCTCCTACATCGCCAATATACATGGAAGGACGCTTTCTAACCGCTTCAAGTCCTTCAAGTACCTGAATATTATTGGCGCCGTAATCATTTCTGTTCTTTTCTTCAATCATTTTTTTAAATTCGATTCTTTCTGAAATATTCGTACAAAAATAATCATTTTTATTTGTTCTACACAGAATTTAATCAACAAAAAACCCTATTTTATTAACAATGTATTTGATGATAAATTATTGATATTCTTTATTTTAAAAATATATATTTATATTATACAATACATATTTTTCTATTATATCAAGCAACTATTTAATAATATTATATATTGACAAATAAACTTTTTTACTTTTATTTTCTTAAAGCTAAGAAAGCATCTCCTAATTTCACCAAAGCAAATTATCAGACCTTTGTTATTCTGTACTGAATATCAACTATCCAGACAAAGTGCTAACGGAATATCTACGCTTCTGATTCTGCACCTGGCAACCCGGTTTTCAGGTTTTATGGCGTGTTTAGAAAGCAATCATCACAAATTAAAAGCTGTAACTTACCCCTGCAAGCGCTGTTATGCCATAACTGGGATATTGATACCAGAGCGTCTGATCTTGTGAAAGCAGATTGTTGATTTCCAAAAATACGCCCAAGGATGAGGAGTGTTCATACAGTACTTCGAAGCCCAAATCAAAAACATCATCCAGTTCACTGATATCACCGTTGCTGTCGCGGGCCACTCTTCCACTAAGTGAAGTAGCTTTGAGCCGGAAATTAAGCGGCATTTTCATCTCAGAAGAATAAGATACGGTTGATTCTATTTCCAATTCCGGTAAATGCCAGGCTCTGTTTTCCACTGTTGTGGTATAATCATTATACCTTACTGCAGCATCAAGCAAAAACCGGTCAGCCATTTTTACTGATAATGAACCGCCGTATGTAAGGCGCGAAACATCGTCATACGCCATTTCAAATTCATTTTCAAATATCTTTGAATAGTCGGTTACAAACAATGGATAGTTATCAGCTTCAAGATAACTTACCTTTAAATTAAAATCTACCCCACGAGTAATATTTCCTGACAAGGCGCCGAAAGCATCTATTTTTTGGGTTGTAAATTCTCTTGTGATATCTGATTTGATAAAAGGATTCTGGCTGCTTAGCTCTCTATAGCTTTGATGCTCTTTTTTACCGGATATCGCACCCACAAGCGAAAGGTATCCGGGTACCATATGAATCCGGGCCTCTGCATAAGGGAAAGCTGTCAACTCAGGATCTTGCTCATCAGACATTACAGCCGACAGCGTGGCGCCTGCCTTAAGACGGTAAAAACCGTTTTCCATCTCAAAATAGGGTGTGAAATTCAAATCAACGGTGTTGATTGCATTGAGGCTATCACCCGAGTTAAAAAAATTAAAATCACCTTTAACGGCAAACGATTGGTATTCTATAGCCCCTAACATTTGAGAAGGCTGGGCTGCGAAAACATTCAGATTTAGCGCATTTTCAAGTGATTGGTAATTGTCTTTCCAATAATAATACCCCAGATTCAGACGGTAATCAAACTCATCTCGTTTTTTATCCAAATCTTCGTAGCGAATATTAGCTCCAAAGGAAGTAAACTGCTGCCTGATATCATCATCTGCAAATGTTTCTGTATAGTTCTCTGGCATAAAGCCATAGCGATGAAGGGTGTTACGATCATAAAAAGCCTGAGCGTAGAGGCTGGAATTTTTATAGTATTTCTCACCAAATACTTCGGCCAGATTTTGGCTGTTTTGAGCTGTGGCGTAATCCTGTACATCTCCTCCATGCGAAAGATGCTTCAGATGCAAGCCTATGCGATGTTCCTGAGATTGACGCGAAGTTGTAAAAAGCTCACCATAGGCTGTTTTCACATTTCCTCCCCCACCCCGGATATAATTGCTTTTCAGGGTTTCTTTTGTCCCAGTTCTAAACCTCACAGGCTGCATTTCCTCAAGTTCCACTTCAACTGGTATTTTTTGTGGTGCGATGTTATATTCCAGAGTTTTCTTTTCCGGTTGCTGCACTTTTAGCTCGGGAGCCATATCAATCTTACGGGCATCTTCTATTGACGGCTGATATGGCGCTATAATATCTACCTGCTCAGAATAAGGCTTGTCTTCTTCCTGGGCTTTTGCCGGCATTACCAGCAGTAGCAACATCACAAAAAGCAATGGTATTTGACAATGTAAACGCTTTATATTAATAGTTTTCCACATCCTGTTCATCTTTTTCAGCTTCCTTTTCCTGTTTAATTTTTTCTTCCTTAGCCTTTTCTTCCATACGAATAATCTGGGCTTTCTTTTGCCTGGCTTCTTCAACTAAGTCTTTTCCGTCATAGTTATCAATAATGCTCTGCAGGGTTTGCTTGGCCTGGAACAGGTTTCCGGTTTTCACGTATACATCGGCCAGCAACACAAAAGACCTGGCGAGCCATTCATTCTGACCGGCATATTTTTCCGAAATTTCAAAAACCCGGTTCTCGGCCTCTTCATATTGTCCGGCACGATAATCCAGCAAAGCAATATAATAGTTGGCTTCTGCGGCGATGCGCTTGTTTTCCGCACCGGCAATTTGCTCAAACTCTTCATCTGCCAGCTTATCGTTGTTCATTTCAAGCGCTGATCGGGCTACCAGAAGATGTGCCTCGTTACTCAAGGATTCTCTGATATCGTCTTGCCGCAGCAAAGCCTCCGCAGAACTGATTGTACTTTGATAATCTTCAAGTTGATATTGACACCGCATCATGCCTTTGTATGCTGTCACTTTGTTTTCATCATTTCCGGCAATCTCGCTAAGTTCAGTATAGTAATCCAGCGCTTTTGTGTAATTTTCGTTATCAAAAACCAATCCGGAGGCTTTGGCAAGCGCTGTTTCAGTAAATTCGTTCTTCCCTTTTTCTATAACAAATTCATAATTCTCCAGGGCTTTATCAAAGTCTTTTTCCCTGAAAAAGCATTGTCCTCGATAAAAATGGGCATGAATGGCAAAGCCTCCGTCAGGAAACCGATCGAGATAATCAGTAAAGGCTTGTTTGCTTTTTTTGCAATTGCCATCCATATACAGATTCTCAGCTGACACATACATGGCTGAATCCTGTTCGGATGCACTTACCGAGGCATATCCCAGGTCTTCTGCATAATTAAAATAATCATCCACCCGGTTCATATCAATGTAAATATTTTTGATGCTGGCCAGCGCCTCACGTGCGTCAGGTGTTCCTGGATATTTTTCTGCCACGTTTTTCAGAAGATCCAAAGCTTTTTCATTCTCATCCTGGTTATAATAAAGCAACCCGGATTTGAGATACGCTTTTTTAGCATATTCACTATGCGGATAATCAGTATAAACATCTCTGAAACGTTTTAGCGCTTCCCATTCCTTGTTTTGCAACACGTAGGTCTGCGCCATTTCATAGGTAGCATCATCACGAAAAGCAGAAGTTTTTTGGGTTTGCAATAACTTATCCAACTCCAAAATCTTGTTGGTATATTTTCCTTGTCCGCCCAAAGCCAGCGCCTTTTTATAAAGGGCATAATCCATATCCTCTGCATTTCGGTTAATAGCCTTCTCATAGTAATCAATAGCCTGATTGTAGTCTTTTCCCACAAAGTAACAATCGCCTAAACGAATAAAGGCATCGCTTTTCATATCATCTTTTCTAAAACGATTTCCGACGATATATTTTCTGAAAGCATCTTTAGCCTGATCATATTTTTTTTGTGAAAAGAAAATATATCCCTGGTTATAATAAGCTGCAGGAAAGATTTCCAAAGCATAGGCTCCGTCAGTAATCAAAAACTCACTAAAATAATCGTATGACAAATCATAATCTTCATACTCATAATAAGCGCTGCCTATCCAAAACAAAGCCCTGGCTTTAATGGCATTATCATAACTATTGGATGTCGCTTCTTTAAAATGCTTAATCGCATCAAAGTACTTCTCTTCCTGATACAACTCCACTCCACGATAGAAAGAAATTTTCTGATAGGCTCTCTTCAATCTATCCGTTTTATGCTGAATTTCTTTATAGGCGGCAATGGCGCTGGCATAATCCTGTGATGAAAGGAAAATATCGACCAAAAAACTATTGATTTCATCCATATGTCGTGAATCAGGAAACTCTTCCATATATCTTTTCACGGCATCAATTGCTTTATTATAAGGGCTGAAAGGATGTTCGTAACTCAGTTTAACGTAATTGTATAAGGCATCTTCACGCAAAGACCTGTTTAGTTCTATTTTGTAAGCTGAATTAAACGCATTGGCTGCAAACTGGTATTGCTCTGTTTCGATATATGACATTCCCATATGATAATAGGCATTTTGCGCCAGTGAATCTGATTTGCTGTCAATTGCCTGCTGAAATTTTTCGATCGCCGGATCATACTGCCCATTCTGAAACAAGGTAAAAGCAAGCTGATAGACATTCTCGCGGGAAACACGCTTACGTGTATTTTTCTGGTAAAAAGTTAAATGCTCTATGGCCTTTTCATAGTCAGACAGTCTGTAGTATGCTTCCCCAATGAGTTGTGATAATTCAGGTTTACGTTTTTCATTAATAGTTTTGAGTAATGGCAACGCTTCTTCAAGTAACTCTTTTGGCCGGTCCTGGTGATAATAGATTTGCACAATGTAATACGTAACTAAATTGCTATAGGTTGCATCGTCTTTTAAATCTGTAAACCCTTCCAAAGCGGTTTGATAATTTCCTTTCTCATAAGCAATGTGTGAAAAGTAGTATTTTGCTTTTGTGCTGTATTCTCCGTTCAGGTTTTTAATTTCGCGAAATGCCATCTGCGCCTCGTCGGGTTTGCGCATCCTGAAAAGGCTGTAACCGTATTTAAAATAGTATTCTTCCACCTCCTCAACCTTCAGGATTGAAATATCGGCTTTGTCAAAATTTTTCAAGGCATCCCCATAATCATAATTATCGAACTGGTTAACAGCAAGTTCAAAATAGACGCGTTTTGCACGACTCTTTTCGGGATACTTATCTACAAACTCATCGAGCAAACGCGAGGCGTCTTTGTTATCGAGCCTCATTGCAGACATGGCCCGCAGGTATTCCGCTTCTATGCGATCCTCGATATAATCCTGCCCGGATTGTTTGATGTATTGGCTTAGTACTTCACGTGCCGCCGCAAATTTCCTGGCTTGATATAAAGTTTTACCTTGCTCAAAAAGTGCACGTTCATCCTGAAAACTTACTGGTTGTTGCGCGCCTGCAATTAAGAAAGAAAGCGACAACAGACCGGCAAACAGATATTTGGCGATATTCATAAGGTTTTGATTCATTTACTACACAATAGTAACGTTACTTTTAAACGGATATTTCGAAGTTTTCTATTCATCCCGGTATTCTTAATGCAATTGCACTTTTTGCGTGTACACTTTCCCGGATTCAAGCATTACACGAATAATATAAATACCGGCAGGCACCTCTCTGTATGACACATAAGTTGTATCGTGAAACAGTGTTTTCTGTTTTTGCATAACCCTGTTACCGCTAATATCAAACATTTGTACTATTGCTTTTTCAGGTTTATCCAGTTCCAGTTCTATTTTAAATTTATTATGATACATTTCCGGATAAACCCGGAAACCATCTTCATAACCAGGATTAATAATGCTGGCGGGGCCGTAGTTGAATGTAAACTCATCCAGTAATAATACTGATCCTACGGGAACTTCTTCGCCTTCCACAGCAGTAGATGAAGCGATGATATTCATTGTATCGGGTTGTTCCCATATTTCGTATTCCATCACAGCTTCAAATTCGGTCCATTCTGCTACTTCTTCCCAAACTAAAAAATCGCCTCCCGCCAGTGTATCGCGCGTATCGCCAGTCCATTTATACAAAACGGCACCGAGAGCAGCCGTGTCATCCTCAGCGGGGAAATATTTGAAGTACCCACTCAGGCTTTCCGGGTTACCCGTATAAGGAACCCCGCCAAAAACATCGCCATCCTGATTTATGGGGTCTACTTCCAACTCACCCAGCGTAATAAGTCCGGGCATTTCTATATCACCATATAAAACAATATATTCAGAAATGGTTTCAAGACGGGCAGAAGCATTCCCGCTATACACGTCATCATTTTCTTCGGTTACCATATCAAACTCAGTCCCCAAAATATCACCATCCAGGGTATTCCAATTAACAGGTTCTCCATCAGCCCAGTCTTCAAACCCTGAGTTGGGTATGTCATCGTCCTGGGCTGTTGCTTGAGCCATGAGAAATAGAGCAAAGACGAAAAGTAAAAATACATTTTTCATAAGCAATATCTTTATTTATTCTGAAATATCATATAATAGCTTTAAAACTGAATTTCAGACTTTTTGTTTTTATAATTATGTATAAATGAATCTGTTCTAAAAATCGCTCTCTTTTTTCATAAACTATATAATGTATTGTTTATCTGAATATTATAAAATATTGAGTTTTATTTATATGGCTGATTATCATACTATTAACTTACGAACTTATTAGGCTGAACTCATGAATCAAAAATACAAATCGTTTATGAAAAAATCTAATAATCAAAAGAAAAACAGTGCAGCCATAAGCGGGATTCTGTAATTCCGTTAAAACGGAACCTCTATCATTTATCTGGATGTACCGTTGCCGGCACATTCTGCGCGATTTACCCCCCGGAATCGGGCGGGCCGCCCTCAAGCTCCGGTATATGTAATCTTGCACCCCATAAGGTTTACTCAGCTACTGCGGTCGCCCGCAGCACTGGTGCGCTCTTACCGCACCTTTTCACCCTTACCCCGCCAACGGCGGGGCGGTTATTTTCTGCAGCACTGGCTGTTTCCGCTAAAGCGGAACCTTCCTGTTAGGAAGTATGGCGCCCTGTGGTGTCCCGACTTTCCTGAACGCAATTTTATGCGACCCGATAGAGAGACTGCACTGTTTTAGTCATGATTTATAAGAACTTCTACGGCGCCGTTGCCATAGCGGGCAAAAGGCGCTGTCCTGATGATAAAATCAGGATATTGCTCTTTGATTCGTTGCTTTAAATGGCTTTTCAGTGTACCATTGCCAATGCCATGAATGTATGTAACCTTGTTATAATGATAAACTATGGCAGATTCCAGCGTCGTTTCAAAATAACTAAGCTGAAAATTTAAAATTTCATGGTTGCTCATTCCACTGTAATCCTCTTTCAAGGCAGAAATGTGCAAATCTACCTCTGCTTCTGACTGCGCAGATTTATGCCGGTCTATCAGCGCTTGCGTTTTCTCCGGCTTTTTTGGCTTAGCAACTTCTTTAAAAGAAGTATGCGATTCCTTACGCATGCCGGTTACCTTCTCCATAGCTGCCAATTCAGACAAGGTTATAACCAATGCCCGTTGATTTAATAACTGGCTTTTCTTATATGCATTCTCCTGGAAAAACTTTCCGCCCTGTACCTTAAAAAACTCATGTAATGGCGCGATGATTTCATTCATAAAATCCTGCCGCAACATCATCTGCACGAATCCATTCATAAAACCCGAAAGCTCCTCGCGGGCAACACTTTCGAGCAACAAATTCTCTTCTGCCCCGATGGTATTGGCTTCTTTTAATTGAAAACCCTCTTCTGTTTTTGTGAACAACTGAAAACTGATTTCATATGGTGTATTGTTCAACAGATGAAAATTGATATCTCCAGAAATCAGAAATTTTTGGTCTACTGGTGCAAAAGCTAAATAAACGCCTTTAGGCACAGCATTTTTACCAAAATAAAGCGGTACGCGTCTTCCACTATCTTCCTGCTCTACAGGAAGCTCCGGCGCAACAGGCTCAGGAGCCTCAGCCTTCATTGTTTCCGCATCCTCATTAAAAAAGCTTCTGCCGGGCCTGGCATCACTTTCTACCTTAATCAGGTCAGATGGAAGCACAGGAATATCAAAACCTTCTTCTATAGCCACATGCACTAAATTGGGATTTACAATTTTGCTTATTACCCCACCCCCTTTTTCATTTAAGAACTTTACTTTATCGCCTTCTCTGAATTTCATCATTCCGCTTTTTTTTGCAAAGTTAATGGGATTTTGTTCGCTTCGCACGCCCAACGTATTCTCAAATCCTGTATCATTACAACAGCTTTCTTCTAACTGTCGTTAATTTGAAAAAAGCATTACTTTTTCAGATTCTGCTTTCGCTATTAAAACCGCTTCGCTATGTATGCCTCAAGTTTTTCAAGGTCAGAACTAAACCTTCGTATACCTTCGGCAAGTTTTTCAGTAGCCATGGCATCCTCGTTCATCAACCAGCGAGACTTCTTCTCATCGAGGCTAATACGCTGTTTATCCGATTGTTTTGCCTTCTCGGGAGTCAGTGCCGGTTGCAATTTTTCGCTACTCTCATCCAACTCTTTGAGCAAGGCCGGTGAGATAGTCAGCAAATCGCAACCTGCCAACGCTTTAATTTCTCCAGTGTTACGGAAACTGGCGCCCATTATCTCTGTTGGATAGTCAAACTTTTTATAGTAATTATAAATGTCCTGCACAGAGTTTACACCCGGGTCTTCATTTGCGGGAATGTGATCCACCCCACGTGCTTTTTTGTACCAATCGTATATTCTGCCCACAAAAGGAGAGATAAGCGTAACTCCTGCTTCCGCGCATGCAATGGCCTGCACTTTACTGAAAAGAAGCGTAAGGTTGGTATGGATGTTTTCTTTTTCCAGAATTTCTGCCGCGCGAACACCTTCCCAGGTAGAGGCTACCTTTATCAGGATGCGGTTGCGGTCAGCCCCCGCTTCCTCATAAAGCCTGATAAGGTTGCGTGCCTTTTGAACGGTAGCTTCAGTGTCAAATGAAATACGGGCGTCAGCCTCCGTAGAAACGCGGCCCGGTACAATTTTCAGAATTTCCATGCCGAAATTCACAGCTACTTTATCAAGACACAAATCCAATTTTTCTGCCTCGGATTTTGAGGCTGCAGTTGCTTTAGCATATTCAACCGCATCATCAATCAGGCGGCTATACTTTTCATCCTGCGCTGACTTATAGATAAGCGAAGGATTGGTAGTAGCATCTACCGGCTGATATTGTTTCATAGATTCAAAATCGCCGGTGTCAGCAACCACTTTGGTGTATTTTTTCAGTTGATCCAGTGTGCTCATATCATGAATTTTTTTGCAAAAATACGAACTTACAGCATTCCGGCATAGTCGAGACAGAAACAATACGACTGAAGCAAGATCATATTGTTCTTCAACATTTCATATGAAATTAAACAGCAGTTGCGATTATGGAACTGAAAAGCTTAATTGTTTCTTTTTATTTTTTATTCTTCTATTGATTGAATTCTGTGTTTTCCATTACACAATATATATTTCAAATTGTGTTTTAAAGAACACAAAAGCCGGCATCAATGATACCGGCTTTTGTAAAAAGTTTCAGAAAGCAATTAATCCAGTTTGGGTTTAAAGTCCATATTATACCAAACAAAGGAAAACAGGTCTGCAGCCTGCTCAATAGCTTTAGAAGTAGGCGTTCCGGCACCATGTCCGGCTTTGGTTTCAATCCGTATCAAAGTAGGATTATCTCCTGTATCTTTTTCCTGCAAAGTAGCGATATACTTGAACGAGTGAGCGGGCACAACCCGGTCATCATGGTCTGCTGTAGTAACCATAACCGCCGGATAATCCTTACCATCCTGCACGTTGTGCAGCGGCGAGTATCCGTAAAGATATTCAAAATATTCCTTGCTGTCTTCGCTGGTTCCATAATCAGTAGCCCAATACCTTCCGATGGTGAATTTGTGGTAACGCAGCATATCCATAACACCTACTGCAGGAAGCGCCACACCAAACAGCCCGGGACGCTGGTTGGTTACTGCTCCCACAAGTAATCCTCCGTTGGAACCGCCCTGAATAGCGAGCCTTTCCGGTTTCGTATAATCGTTATCAATCAGGTATTCCG
>CAYXJS010000072.1:0-13174 GCA_964465045.1 uncultured Bacteroidales bacterium
CATGTTTTTCCAAAGCTTCATGCAACAATTCGCCCTGGTTGGCCATGATTAAGCCCGGTTTCTCCAGGCTGTAGCGCCCCAGCATGCAGCCAATTGCATAGCTCATGAGTTGCGCCATCACCACATCTTGTTTAATGGGCAGTTCCTGTAATTCCCCGGTTTCCCGGTATTCTTTTTCTGCATCTTCCAGCTTGTTGGTGTCTATTTCATCCTGCAAAATCGTGATTTCCCTGAACGGCACCTCTGGCGTTAACTCCTCCTGCAAGCCATAAATATCAATAAAAATGCGGTTAAGTTCTTCCTCGTTTTGGTGGAGTTGTAGAAAATCCTGTTTTGCTTTTTCAAGCCATTGCTCGTAAGCTGATTTTAGGCTTGTGTTGTATTTGATAAGCGGCATTTGCTGAAAGTCCCAGGAGTATTCGTGGGAGTCCCAATCATTTTTAGATATTTGTATATTATATTCTGCAAAATTTTTTAACCTTATGTCTTTCTTTTCAATATATGGTAAATTTAAAACATCACCCACTTGAAATACCATGGTTGGGTTAAGTAATTTTCCAACTATAGAAGTAATTTTTGTATTTAATAATGCAAGGATTTCGTAATAAAACTCATTTTTGGGGATTATTGCAGTTCCAGCAGTTTCAAAAGTAGCGTTTGCTGGAACAACTCTATAACCTTGGTTATTTCCAGATGCTATTCTACTCCATGTTATCGCTTTGCAAAGCCAATACTTCTCATCTAAAATACGAGCAACTTTATCTTTTCTATAATGCTTTCTTGCTTCTTCAGACCAATCAATAATTTCAACAATGTTGCCATACCAACGTCTAAACCTCCCACCCTTCGCACATAATAGCCATTTATTATTTGTATTTGCGGAAGAGTTAATCTTGACCTTATCTACTTCCCAAAAATCACGCATATATTTTTCATTATTTCCAGTTTTATTTGCTCCTTCAGAAACAGCAATATCGTTGATTTTTTTATCATTGAATAAGCTAATTATTCTTTCACTCACCCAATATGCAATGGGCTTGCCCGGAATTTTGGCAAAGTTGGTTTGGGGGATTTCGTTGTATCTATCATTATCCTTCTTCGGAAAAGTATAGGGTGAAAAACTTTCTTTTTCAATATCATCAATCGTAAGGTGGGAGTATATGCCTATATCCTCTTTACTGGGTTTCTGTTTTTTTATTACCATTGCTGCTGTGCCAAAGGCAATTCGTAAAATATGCCATCCAAAATGACTTAATGAGTCAATTCTATAGTTCTCAATAATCCAGTTACGTAATTTCTCATAAGATGATAAAAACATCCATGACTCCATTGTAATGCAACCAAGCCGTGCGTCCTTCTTAATCAGGCTTAGCATTTTCACTATGAAAACAGCAAATAAATCAGATTTTGCTTCGGGATAGTGCTCATTAATATAGTTTTTCAGCTCCCCGTTCATATTCTTCTGCCCCATATAAGGCGGATTGGCCACTACTGCTGTGTATTGGCGCGTGAGCAACAGAAGCGGTTCAATGAACGGTTGCAGGTACTCCCAGTACATATCCGGTGCTTCCATTTGGGCTTTGGTGCGGTTTATGATATGCTCCCGGGCTTCAGCGGAAAGCGTTAGTTTAACCGCTGAGCCAATGTTTCGGCCTTCCTGCAACAGGTTGATATTTTCGCGCAATTCTTTGATGTAATCGTATCCTTCTCTACCCAGAAATTCTTCCAAAGCATTGCTATCGACGGGGGATTTTTCAGGAAAAGCATACACATGCGGCAAAATGCCTTCGGGGCCCCCTTTAAACTCAAAGCGCAGGATTTCCTTGTCGTATTGGGCCGCTTTCAGCAGCAAGGCAAAGCGCGAAAGCTGCACTGCCCGCGGGTCAATATCCAGCCCAAAAAGGTTGTTTTTTAAGATGCTCCGCACCGCCTGCCGGGCATTGTATCCGGCTTCGCGATAGATTTTCATGAGCAGTTCGAAGCCGGTCACCAATATGTGCCCGCTGCCGCAGGCCGGGTCCAGCAAGCTGAGCTGAGTAATATCATCAATGATAGGCTCTTCTTCCGCATCGCCGGGATTTTCCACCAGGCAGTCCATTTCGGCTTTTAAATCCGAATCCGGCTCATAAGCCAGGTAGAGTTTACCTATGGTATTTTCCACCATGTAGCGGACAATCCATTTTGGGGTAAAGATTTCTGTGGCGGCAGGAATGTCTTCAGGCCGGGCTTTTTTCTTTTGCTTAAAGCCTTTGAATACCTCATCCTTGCGCTCGGAAATATAAAACTGGTACAGCCATCCAATGAGCTCTACCTGCTTGTAATCCTCATCGGTAATGGCTTGGGTGTTGTTGAGCTTATCCAGGAAACCGTTTTCCATTATCAGGTTATCCGGAATCAGCAACTCGGTATAATCATCAATGCGCCCGAACACTTTGTAAAGCAAGGGGAATTGATTGCAATAACGCGCAATGAGAAGGTTAAATGCTTTGGTTTCCTCTTCTTCCAGTAAGTATTCGCGCAACTGATTTTTTTCCTGTTCGTTCTTTAAATCGTGCATGCCATTTTTGGCATTCTGCACGATGAGCGGTGTGCGTGTAGCCTCGGCAAACTCCAACACCGGGGCGATGTATCCGTTTTTCTCTAAAATTTTGATTGCCACCAGGCGGTTAAACCAGGTGTAAGCCGCCTCTTCCCCCACTTTTTCCACATCTTCCGCATTGCGGATATGCGCTTTAAGTTTTTGCCATTTCTTAAGCTCCTCTTCATTACTGTAAACCTCGCCACGAAAAATGTATCCTCCATATGTGGCTTCAGGCTCTTCGAGAATATTTCCCCGCTGGTCGAAGCCCCATTGGCTTAATTTGGCGTGCACGCCTTTCATAAGGTTACGGCGGGCTTCTATAGCGAATGTTTTTATGACGTTGGTATTCATATTAATTCAGGTAGAGTTTTTTGTGCTTGTTTAATTTGTTGACCAAATGCTCGCGCAATTCGTCCAGATACTCATTCAACTGCTGTTCGCTTTCAATGGTGCGAGGCTCCATTTCCTTGGCCAAATGGATGTTGGTGCTTTTGGTGTAGGTCTTGCCCTCTTTTTCATCCTCACGTGCTTTTTCATCTTCAAGTTTCTGAAGCCATTCATTTTTAAATTCTTCAGCGTCGTGCCGCATTAACTCAAGTTGTGTTAAATCATGCGTCTTGCTAATTTTATCTAAATGAAATTGCCTTGAAGGCAAAATGTTATCTTTGATACTCAATTCCTCTTGACGCTCTTCGAGGGTATCGTAAATATTAGCCCAAATATCCTGCACTAAAGACTGTTTGTTTTTTACCCGTTCATTAATGGCTTTTCGCAACTCTTTATGTGCTTTGATAAACTGCGGGAAACTTTCCCAGGGTTTGTCATCATCAAAAGCAAAGTGCTGGATATCTTGCGTTTTTTTCTGATTTTCCTCATCCAGATGGCTGAAGTTCTGTTTATTTTCACGGCAAAATTTTCGAATTAATTTGTATTGTGAAAACTGGTTATCTGTAAATTCATCGATTAAGCCGTTGGTATCGCGCAGGTCTTTCAACTCATTCTTTTCCTGCAACAGCAAATCAACTACACCTTCGGTATCTCGCTTGTTAATTAATGCGGTCAGCTTATCATAAAACTTGTCCAGATGTTTTGCAAAAGGATAATCGCGATACGTTTGTTTCAGGCTGTTTAAATTAGTTGCCAGCCTGCTGGCTTCATTCCTGAAGGCGTCAACCACTGACTTAGGTTCACGGCCTGGTAAAACTACCTGCTTGAGGAAAATATCATCATTAACGGCCTCAATAAAAGCTTTGATTTTTTGCGGGTCTATTTCTTTTCGTTTGAAAGCGGTGATGGAGCTACGCTCTCGGCGGTTGAGGGCTAAATTGGCAAAGCGCTGAGCATCCAACTCTTCGTTGTTGTATTCAAACTGCCGCCTGCCTTTATGAGCAAGATGTATCATTACATCAATGGTTGATAATGGGTTCCAACCATAAGGCTGCTTTTCAAACCGGTTTACCACATCACTAAGCTGCACTCCTTCTCCTAAAACATTAAGCTGTGAATCTACCTGCGATTCAGCAGGCGTTAGGTCATCATTGATGGAGAGTTGGGTGTTTTCTGCACTTTTGAGTAACGCCTGGTTGGAATCGGCATATTTTTCAACTAATTTATTTTTGTCGTAAATATTGCTGAGATGCTTATCAACCATCTCTTTCATGCGCTCTTTGGGGTTATGGCTGTTAAAAGCCTCAGGAGGATATACTTGCTGGGCAGAGATAACAGGTGTTTGAAGAAACTTTTCTTTAAAAATGCTCCTGATTTTTTCCAGCAGATTGTTGTTGGTTTCCTGAAACTCATTCAGTGTAATGCGAGTTTGTCCTGAAGTTCCCTGAATATGGTCAGATACATATTTTTGTGTCTTAACAAATTGAGTCAACTTTTCTTTGAAAGCTTTATGGGCTTTGAACCATTCAAACAGACCAATTCCCAGTTCTTTTTTGGGAATTTCATGCGCTAATTGGGGCAAATCATGATTATCGGATAAGAGTTTAAACTCAATATCAAAATCTCCTTTGGAGAAAATCTCTTTTTCATCGATGCGGATGGTAGCTTTGAAAACATTGTTTCCGAAACTATATTTAGAATCAGGACTCACTACCGGGTTAATCACATGGTCATAAAAATAACTCCACTGGTCTTCGAACGAAAGTTTTATTTCATTTTCTATACGGTTGGCGATTTCTATTTCATCCTCCTTAAAAAACTTATAAACACCGTTTTTCTGCTGAATGATATTTTGTTTCTCTAAATGCTCCAACACTTCTTCTACTTGTTGTTGAAGTTCGGAGCGTGAATCGTTGATATCCTGAATGAGCAAAAGCGCTACATTCTCAGCAGTTGCAGGAAAAGCGACCGCTAATGAATCTACCAGGTTAGAAACCATAAAAAGTATTTTTACGACGCGTTGCGCAAAAGGGTTTTTTTCGGTTATATCCAGGGCTCTTTTCAAAATATTCAGGGAATTGTTTTTTAATCGTTCCCTGAAACTGTCATTGAGGTATGCATCAAAAGGTACAAAATAGCCAACTTCTTCTTCCTTACATTGGCGAGCTGTAAAATGCGTAATGCCAATAATAGAACGCTCAGTATTTTTAACTTCCTCATTTACATAGTCTAAGGCAGAAAATGATTGAAATACATCTGAAATCAATTGAAACTGGTATGGGATGAATGGATAGGTTAATTTAAAATCTTCTTTGTCCTCATAGTTTTTATATAAATCCCCTTCAGTGACAAATTGATTTTGAATTTCGACCTGATGATTGCTAAAGAAATCATTAAGTACTTTCTCCCCTTCGGAGTTCTTCTCTAAGAGGCGGTGCTTG
Organism: uncultured Bacteroidales bacterium; assembly: GCA_964465045.1. Classification (GTDB taxonomy): domain Bacteria; phylum Bacteroidota; class Bacteroidia; order Bacteroidales; family JAIPAH01; genus JAIPAH01. The sequence continues at coordinate 5,410 of CAYXJS010000072.1, forward strand.
GTAATTTTGGATGCATCCATACTTTCTAAGGGAACCTGTGTTTCAAACCGTCCCATAATCTTTCCGAAAGCGCCTTGCCTGTTACCTGTATTGCTGATAACTTTTGGAAGCTCTTGCTGAGCCGTACACCCTAACCAAACCTGGTTTTTGCATTTAGCTCCTATTTCCTCAACAATGGTTTCCAGGTTAAGCAACAGGTTTTGATTATCCCCAATGTATTGGGAAATTTCATCTACCAGGAAAAGTAAACGATACTGCTCATCTTTATCGGCTAAAAAATCATTCAGTTCAATTACTAATTCGTCAATGGTATAATCCTGTCTCCGATTGTTGATGATACTGCGCAAAGATTGCTTATCAATAGAAGGTTCTAATTCGGCTGCGATATCCAATACTGTGGACAAGCTTGTAAATGAATAGTTCTGCTGATTCCCTTTCCAGTCCTTTTTAAAGGTTTCTTTAATTTTTGATTTAAACTCTTCAAACTTACCTGCTTTATCCAGCGGCTTTTCAAGATACAAAGCTAAAGCCACATTCTGGCTGTTGTAACCTCTGTGTTCATTTAATTTGTGGAAAAAAACTTCGGTAATTGTATTGGTACCCCGATGGGTTTTAGAAATGGCATCAATATTAAAAAGTATGGTTTCTGTATTGGATGTGTCTAACTTTCGTTTGATAGACTGTACGTTAGCCGGCGTTACGTCCATTTCAAGGTCCTCCAGCTTATCAACACTATCGGCAAATTTGCTAAACGCTTTTTCCCTGTATTCCGGTTGAATACAATAATAGATGTACTTAATAAAATGCGATTTACCACTACCGTAGTAGCCGCTAATCCAGATGCCTGTTTTCCCTTCCTTTTTATTGACCAAGGCATTTAAAAACTTATAAAGGCCTTTTGTGAGTTCAGGTGTAAATATATATTCATCGATTTCCTGCCTGATTTGGTCTTGCTCCAGTTCTGTTACTACAACCGCTGGATTAATGTAGCGGTCAATGTTTTCAGCAAAAAGGTGTTTTATTTGGGTAGTCATAAACGATAGTTTTTAATCGATAATCTGATTTAGATATGTTGCGCGATATGCATTTTCAGATTCTACAGCATTAAACATTTTATAGTTTCCTGATTCATAAGAACCCGGATAAAATATAATAACCTTAAAATCTTTTACGATATGTTCAATATTTTTAGAAAAGGTGTTTACTCTCAAGTAAGGAAATAAATTACCGAAGCCATGAACCAAAAGGTATGATTTACGCTCTACCGGCGGGGCAGTGAAATGCGAGTTAACCCTTTCTCTGAAGTAATTATAAAAATCAGGCTCATGTAATTTATCCACAATAAAATAATACGTGTTTTCAGGGTCTTCTTTTTCAATATCCAATATAGACTGAAAAAAAGACATGTTGTTAATTTGAATGGATTTCAGGTATTCAATGAAAAACTCATAAAGGTTAATGACCTGACACTGTAAATTATTTGTCGGCCTGCTCAATTTTTCATCAAGCTTACCAATCTCTTTTCGGGCTTCATATTCTCTTTCAGGAGGATAGGTGTAAATATATATCGGGAACATCAGATTACCTGTGCGGGCATCCTGGAATCCTTTGTCAGAGAGATATGTGAATAACTTGTCAAATTTCATTTCAGTTATTTTTTGGGTAAAACTTCAATAAACCATCCTTCACCCATTTTATCAAAAACACTTTGCAATTCTTCATCTATCATTAAAGGCGATAATTGCTTATTTTTTACAATTCCTGCCTGACGCATTACTTTTAGCATGTTATAACCCATATCGGATATTGAGCGCTTGGATTTTGCTTCCAACTCAGGGGTGGTGCGAGATTTTTGCTCCACGTAATCCAGGAAATCTTTCCGGGTGATATCCATATTTAGATTGATCCATTTCTCATGTACTACGTCCAGCATGAAGTCTAACAACAAATCGTAAGTCATTAAAATTGCATAAAAAAGGATAAGCTTTTGCTGGTTATCTGGGACTTTCATATAATAATTCCAAACGGACAGTTCAGGCACGGCCTTAATCCTTCTGGATATTTCTGAAAGCATGCGAGTAAATGACTTCTCAGACTTTACCTTCAAGGATACCTGGTCTCTGTGTAAACGCAGTGATTTGATTTCATCTGCACTGGAAACACTATTGAGTATTGTAGAAATTTCTTCCTGCAATAAATCACCAGAAGTTAAAGAAGCCTGGTATTTTTTAGCCATTTACTGTCAAAGGTTTGGTTATGCGCATTTAATGCGCCAAAACAGTTTGTTGTATTTAAACTATCAAAGGTATAAAAATTAGGGCAGTCATCAAGATGAAGCCAAAAATAAAAGCTGCCCGGTCATGGACACGTAGCAGCTTTTAATAATGCCCGGTATAAATAAACCGTGGCAATTCCAAATGTAATTTAAATAGAAGAAAATATCAAATTGAATTTTCTTACCTTTGACTTATCATTAAAATAATTTCTAATGAAAAATTACACGGTAAAATATGTACGTGGCCACCTAATTGATGAAAAACATAATAATAGAATTATCTTAAAAAGAGGCGGTGTGTTTTCTATTCAAGGCGACGATCATCTATTTGAAGAAAAGGATGAGCTCATCAATGATATTAAACCTCTGGATTCTGTGGCCAAGAAAGCTAAGCTTGATAAATACTATGATCCAAGCCGGTTTCATCTTGAACAAGTAGCGGAAGCAGGAACTAAGTTATATTTCCGTGTCGGGCTATATAACAGAGCTTCAGAAGACAAAACCACAGAGTATGTTTTTGATGCTTATTTATTGGAAGACCTCTACATGAGAACCAGAAATGGTGAAAAGTGGTCTTTATGCGAGTGCTACTGTGAAAGCAGAGATTGTCCTTATGGAGAGCTTCAGATGATTGAAAGTGTAAGAGGTTATTCGTTAAGCAACCTGTTTTCAAACATAGTAGCTTTCTATTTTCCATTGCAGCGCTCGGGAGCTACAAATGCTCTTAGAACATTTCATTTTGCATCCGATATAGATAATAACGCTAAAGATTCTAAGGAAATGTTGCTTCATATTTTAAAGTACAGCGGACATAGATTTTCATTACAAGCAAAAAGAGAGAACCTGATTAGTAAGAAAAAATTGAAGAATATCAGGGATATTGATGCGAAGTGATTTTTGACTATAAGCGGTGTTTATAAAAAAAGATTCCCAGGAAACCCCGGCTATGGCTTTCCTGAAGATATCCACCGGTATTACAATAATATTTCCTGGCACAATATAGCCGGAATACGTGGCATAAATAGTCCGGTATAGCTGGTACACTTTGCTTCGGTATACATGACGAACATATTATCACCGAAGCCCGATTTCTTTCTGATAATCCTTCCATTGAGGTAAAAAATCATAAGCTATGATGTTTTCATATTCTTCGTTGACGCTTATGGCTTTGTATTTATAGGTTACAAAGAATTGTTCGGGAGTTCTTTTGAAATATTTTCTGTCAATATTGTATTCCGTCCACCCAAAGCCATAAGATTTGAAAATAACGAATGTAAAATCCCGTGTTTCTCCCGGATTCCAAACATCATCCGGGGGGAGTTGTTGCAAGCGAAAAGCGCCATCATAAAGGTAATGTACAAATACGTTATCAACCCATAAAACTAACTATAATCTTTTATGTAAAAAGATTTGCCGAAAATTCATAATTCATAAGCCCGCCAAAACAGCCCCTCTTTATGAAGATATATGTTTATATTATCTTCAGTTTTTAATATTTGTTCTATTACCATTTCTATAATTTAAAAAATAAAATCAACCTCGCCGCAGGCGAGGTGAAGAAAATTGGCAAATGGTCAAATGGTCAATCGTGCTACGCACGAAATCAACCCTTTGAAATAATGCTTTGCATTAAAAACTTCGATTTTATTTCACAGGGTCAATTCTTGAGACACCGAACGCTGAAGCCTTCTGCTTTGAATGTATAAGTGCGAGAAATTTGATTTTTACCAAAGTATAGCCTCCTAAGCCATGCTCTCCATTCTGAATAAGAAGTACTTGACCACCAAACACCGTTGTGGAAAAGATCATCGAACTTGAACTGACCACCATTTCTGATTAAAATACCACCAGGAAACCCATTAAATCCGCTGCTATTGGTTCCATGACCATCGTTTGTATGCCAACCGCTAGCTGATTTCATCTGCTCACCTTGATTGGTTCCACGAAAACTTGTGCCATCGGCTTCGTTTTGACTCATACCAAGCTCCATTTCTAAAGACTTCCACTCTTCATCGCTAGGCAGGTGCCAGCCATCCGGGCAGGCATCTAAGGCGGCTTCCCAGGTATACAACCGGCCATAGGTGTCTCCATTGTCCGGGTCATTGTCATACCACCATGAGTTTTCGGTTTCGTAGTTGAGGTTTTCGGCCATCCAGGTTTGATCTCCTATTTCTATAAAAGCATATTCCTGGCCGTCACGTGGATCGGTGAAGTAGCCAGTGGGTGGTGTGCCGCCTCCGCTTTCTGTGGTGAAGGAATAAACATCACTTTCGGATGTATTACCATGGTCATCTGCCGCTACAATTTTCCAATAATAATTCGTATTGGCATCAAGTTCGGACGTAGTAAAATTGGTTTGGTCATAATTGCTTTCCACAATGGTTAAATCATTTTCAGATTGACCCAGGTAAATGTCATACGTTAAAGGATCATTTTCCGGGTCTTCACATTCCCACTCAAGTGTTGGGGTCTGGGAAACATCCGTAGCATTGTTATCAGGTGATAGCAGTTCCGGTGTTTCCGGAGGTTGGTTGGCATTTTCATCAAAAGTGGTGAAACTCCAAACCGGGCTTTCGCTGGTATTCCCATGATCATCATGTGCCTTTATTTGCCAATGATAAGTGGTATTGTAATCCAAACCGGATACTTCGTATTCCGTGTTTTCAATATCTTCTGCTACCAGAGAAGGCGAATCACTTTGGCCAAAATAAACATCGTAAGTCAACGGGTCGCCATCGGGGTCTTCGCAGCTCCATTCCAAAGTTAATGAAGTTGGTTGGTTTTGTGCACTATTGTTTGGCTGAACAATTGTTGGTATTTCAGGGGATTGGTTTTCAATGCTACCTGCATCAACTACAAGCTCTTCGTATGCCAGGTCATCAAATGTCCATTCCTGGTCATACAATTCACCTGTTAGTATTGATACGTTGATTCCCGCCCCGAATTCTGCGCCGGCATACATTGACCACCAAGGTGTTGCATTTATATCCGCTTCTATTCTGTCATACAGTTCTCCAAATAGTTTTGGTGATATTGTGCCATAAATTTTTAAAAGAAACTCAGGTTTAATATAAACACGGGCTTTTGCTGTTGCCTCTAGTTGAGGTGGTGAATAGGTAAATGACTTATTCAAGTCTGAATAAGTGCTCCACTCACCGTCATAAACAATACCATTTTCATAACTCAATTGCTGATTGACTTCGGACCAAACCGATGATTCAAGGTCATAACCTATTCCTGCATTCAATTCAATGGATGGTGTTATTACAACCGGAACCGTACCTACCTGGACGATAAAGCTATTGAAATCAATACCGGCGAGGGGCACCTCATGCTCATCTTCAACATCAACAAGGTCTATATTGGCTGCAACTTCAAGTTGTTCTTCAACTCCTGCACCAAATTCGAGGTAATCTAAGCTAAACCAACTTATATTATATTCCATAAAAACATTAGGCTGTAAAGAAAATAATCCTGAAAGATGGATGTTATCGCCAGGCCCCAAATAAGTATCTATCTGATAATTAATATCTTCTTCTTCAGGAGATTTTGCAAAAGAGGTGTCTACCTTAACCCCTTTCTTGTAGTAATTGACCTTTTTAATTTTGTTTTGAGTTAATTGCTCTTCAAAAGAAAAACCACCATTTTCTACTACTTCATCAAGGCCCACGAATTCGGTTTCCACAGTCACTTCGCCATTTTCTTCTACAACCCTTGTCACTCGTCGCAGATATCCTTCACCTTCTGAAGAAACCATGATATCGCCTTCATTTATTTCATTCGTGTTTTGAATTTCATCGCTAAAGGTAAAGGTGTAATCAGTGGTGTCAACACTCTGGATTGCATTGTTCCAGTCCGATTGCTGGATTACTTCAGTGTTTTCTGAGATGCTTACTTCGTCGTCATCGGGTTCATTGTCGTTGTCGTCCTCTTTATTACAGGAGCTAACGGTAAATATCAAAACTGCAAAAAATAGGGCTGTTAAGGTTGCGTAATAAAAAGTCTTCATTTTCATAGTTCGTTGTTTTTTGGTTAGTCTGAAAAGCATTGTTGATTAAGTGCTTTGATAATTTTATAATTGGGTAAATATATTGAGTTTTTTTAATCGACCCTCCTCAATATTGAGTAGGCTCCCTCCCTGATTTTGATGGTTTTTTTAGAATTTTCTCTATTTTTGCGGGTATGGAAACGTCAAAAAGCATTTCTGCCTACATTGTGGATGACGAATATGACAGCCGGAGTTTACTGCAGCAAACGCTGGATGAATTCCTGCCGGGAACCGTTACCATTTTAGGGCAAGCAGGTATGCCGGAAAAGGCTTTAGAAGAAGTTCCGCAGTTAAAACCTCAAATTCTGTTTTTGGATATTGAAATGCCGCAAATAAGTGGTCTTGACCTTGCCCATCAACTGCAGGATAAAGGCTACAACGGTAAGGTTGTTTTTGTTACAGGTCATGAAGAATATATGCTAAAAGCCATTCGCGCCAAGGCCTTTGACTACCTCCTGAAACCTATTTCAACAGATGGTATTATGGAAGTGATAAAAAGATATCATCAGGAAGTAAACCAGCCATTTAATGAAAAACTGATTCACTCACTAAATATAACAGAACGCGAAATTGAAATATTGAAACTCCTTGCTTTAGGAAAGAATTCTCATGAAATTGGCGCTGAAATACACATCAGCCACCAAACCGTAGATACTCACCGCAGAAAACTTTTAAGCAAAACAGGCTGCCGGAATATGTTTGAGGTGTTGAACTTATTAAAGAAAGGATAGTGCTTTTATCTCATTATGGCGTAAAGATTATTAGCTTCATTTAGCCAGTAATTCGCAATTGGAGTTGCTTCCAAATAACCTAAAGTGTTTTAAGGAACTTTATTTTAAGATGTAGGTATTGAACTTATTACTCAAGTAAAAGATACCCCGCCACACCCTGGCAGGGTATCTTTATATTTGAACTTGAAATAGAGAAGCGTAAATGAACTTTCCTATTCAATAAGTTCCCAACCTTTATCCATTTTTATAAAGGTAAATTCATCTTCCAGCGTGAAACTATCTCCGGCTTCAAAGTCTCCGAATTTTGCTGCCATTTGTCCAATTACTTCAACAGCTTCAAAAATCCCAACAGCGGATTCTGTGCCAAGATCAATGTCCGTTTCTGTGAATTCATTCAAATCCATTTTGAACGTTAAATCGTATTCCACAATAGCAACATAGGTGGTCTCATCCTTTTGAAGCCCATTTACATGGTCTACTCTGTTGATTGTCCAAACTTTATCAAAACCACCCTGAAGCAATGACGCTTCAACTTTGTTTTCAATATTTCTACTTCCCGGTGTACCTGAGCATCCGGCGAAAATTATAAGTAACGTGAGTAAGATTAAGTTTTTCATAATTCTAAATTTCATGGTTTATTTGTTATACAATACATCAAGTATAAAATCCTGATCTTCCTGCATTTCTTTCAATTTAGCTTGCTCCGCTATC
>CAYXJS010000073.1:0-13037 GCA_964465045.1 uncultured Bacteroidales bacterium
TTCCGTTTTTCCCGTCGATGGCAATTTTATCCCCGTTTTTAAACGTGGTTTCATTCAGCCGGCAGGTCTTGTTTTCCTCATCCACCTGCAGGGCTGAGCAATTCACCACACAGGTTTTGCCAAGCCTTACAGCCGTTACAGCCGCATGGGAGGTGGCTCCGCCCTTAGCGGTAAGCAATCCATCGCACTCAAAAATCATCTCAATATCGTCGGGTACGGTATCGGGTCTTACCAGAATCACCGGCTCGTCGGTATTTTTATTTTGTAACTTTTTGATATCGGCTTTATCAAATGCAATAATGCCATTCATAGCCCCGCCACCAATACCTGTTCCGCGTCCCGCCAAAAGCATCTCCTCACGACGGGTTGAAAAAATATTGATTTTGTTTGACATGGTAATATCCTGATCGCGTGTTTGCAGAATGTATAAATCATCAGGGTGACTCGATTCAAAGGTAAACTCAATCTCCTGCGGGTTATACCCCTGATTTTCCGTAAGTTCAGTAGCTATCTGATGGATTTTTTTATATATCTCCGGAAACATTTCCTGCAAAGACTCTTTTTCAAGATTTTGCTGTTTCCGCTGGGTTTTCCCTACAGGATGAACATTAACCAATCCGCCCACAATATCCTCGCCCTGGCTTGTCAGTGTAAAGTCGCCATAAAGATGTACGCCGGGCCGCTGCCGGTTAGGATTTTGTGTAAATACCACGCCCGTGCCTGAGTCGAGATTAAGGTTACCGATGACCATCTCTTGCACAATCACAGCCGTCCCCCATTCATCGGCAATCTGAAGGTGGTCGCGGTATACCTGCGCCCGTTCACTGTTCCAGGATTGAAATACAAACATTATAGTTTGAATAAGCTGGTCAAACAGGTTTTCTGCCAGTACTACGTTGTTTTCTTGCAGCACCTCCTTATAGGTAAAAGCCATCTCTCTCATGATTTCAGGCTTAAACTGTAATTTCAAATCAACATGGTGTTTTTCCTTAAAATCAATCATAATTTGATCAAAAACATCCCTGTCTATACCGTGAAACATTCCCCATGACTGGATGAGCCTGCGATAGCAATCCCATGAAGTCCAGGCAAAGTTGGGTTGTTTGCTGAGCTTTTCGGTAAACTCATCATTCATACCCACATTCAAAAATGTATCCATTGCGCCGGGCATAGAGATAGCCGTTCCTGATCTAACTGAAAGCAGCAAAGCGTTGGCCGGATCACCAAAGCGCTTTCCAGTAAGCTTTTCCAGCCCCTTAAGCTGGCGGCTAAGCAGTTGTTCGAGCTCCTGACGAATTACAGGGTGATGCATGATGGTATCGATCCGCCGGAAAACTTCCGTAGAAATCACAAAACCCGGTGGTACGGGCATCCGGTTAAGATAAAGCTTTTTCAGAAAATAGGCCTTTGAACCCAGAAAAACCTGGTTGTCAAGGGCAGGATTCTTTTTATGGAGTGCACTCAGCGTCATATCACTATTATAAGTCATAATATCATGAATCCACTCGGGTTTTATGCTGTCTACCATTGTCTGCAGCGAATCCAAAATACGTGATACAAAATTATCGAGCGGCTGAACCAAAAACGCACTGGAAATAATATCCCTGTAAAACACCTCAGACTTTTCATTGAGAAGCCGGTTCATCTCCTTCTTGCCCTTGGTTTTATCGCCATTAAAAAGCTGGGGGACGATCATCTGCAGCGGATATTCGTATGATTTCAGGAAATACTTGTTGATGATTTTTTTCACATCATCGGCCATAAACTGAAATATATTGATGTATTGATGCAGTGAGAAGCTTCTGGAATTGAGGCTGTATTTGAGCATAGAGAGATTGGAGTTGAGCGCCTGGCTGGTGATTCCGTCGAGCTCAAGTCCTTCGCGGAAATAATCCATAATCTTGAAAATATCCTGTAACGTTTTGTTGGAGATATAGTTCAGGTTGATGTTTTGCACTACCTTTTCCATGAGCCTTGTAGCGATACGCTCAAGCCTGAAAGTCAATCCCAGGGCTTCAAATTTGGGCTCCCGGTAAACGCCATACATCGAAGGAATCCCGATAGCAATGTGCCGCTTATGATAGATGTTTTCCCATCCTTCTGAGGGTTCTGGATTGAAAATAATAGACTTGAGCTCTTCCATAAAATGATAAATCAACTGCAACGACTTTTCAAAATCCTGATCCTTTAGCGCTTTTTCAAAAGCGATAATATCTTCCTTTTTAAACCCCGGGAAAGCCTTCATCATAGGGATGATATTCACCGTCTCAAAAGAATATTTTTCCTTAAGTAAGGCATAGAGCTTTACTCCCTCGCTGAGCCGCAGCTTGTCTTTTTCGCTGGAAATCTCCGGTGGCAGATCATCAAGTATCTCATCAGCTTTGGCCGTTTCCAGGCTCATGAAATCATGTATGGACAGATTATGTTTTTCACAGATATGTCTTGTGATTTTATGTATGGGTTTAAAGTACGCACTTTCCCTATCGATAGCATTATATACATCAACCGGAAGGATCGGTTTCAGTTTTTGTTTGTTGCCGTCATACCAGAACTGAAATACGTTTCCTGTCAGCGTTATCAGCGTGTTATTGCTTTCGGTATGTACCTGTTTCCGGAGGAAGTGAACGAGTTTATCCTGGCGCCTAAAAACCTCATCCATAGCGGTGGTTGTGTCCCTGATTTCGCCTTCAGCGCCAATCTCATTAAAGTAAACCGGGAAAATCCGCGTAAGCTGTTTCACCTTTTTGTAATAGGGCGCAATATTTGAATTCAGAATTTTTGTGATTTCCCGCTGAAACAAATCCGTATCGCTGATAAAAATACCGCCCAGCCGCAAATTCACAATCAATGCCGCCAGCAGCTTTTCCATAATAGACTGTGAATACTCGATCAGCTCAAGCCATACACGGATGTTTTTAATATGGTTTTCATTAACATGAAGCTGCCACTCTTCGTTTACATAAACCATTCCGGGAGTTTCAAAACCGAAATCAATCAGCTTTTTCTCAAAATCATTAATGATGGATTTGTCTTCAGTTTGATCGCGATCAATAATTTTTTTTCCCAGGGTCAGTAAAATATCCAGTACTGATGACGTGTGATTTTGCCGCATGGAATGACACAGTAAGAACACCGTTTCCGCAAACCCCGCGAGCTGCTCATCCGGTACTTCATCAATGGCTTTTCTTAAAAACTTATCTATCTTCCAAATCAACCGTTCGTTCCATTCTTTCATGCCCGGCAATTGCAGCAGGAAAAAAATGTAATGAAACTGTTGCATAAAAGAAGGAAGTTCAGCGGAAAAATGTTCCATAGACTCAGCTATTTCTTCATAGCCCTTAATGGCAATCATCTCTCCCGGAGTGTTGGTCTTCTGTATATTTTCAGCAGTATCTTTTAGTAAATTGTCTATAAGAGAAATAATTTCTTTCTCGATATGAGCGCTGAAAACGCCGGGATATTTTTTCAACCAATCCCTGAAATTCATGCTCTCGCGCCAAAACCGGATATTTTCCTGCAATACTTTTCGCAGCAGTTCCATGCTTTCTTTGCTGTACTTATCGTGCTTCAGCAAATGCTCCAAATGTTTTTTAAACATCCCGGTACTTTGTATACAGGATACAGAATGTTGTTTAATACTTTCTGACAATATATCTAACACAATATGGACGACATCATAAAACCCCTCATCCAAAGCCTTTTTGTTGAACTCAAGCAGCGTTCGCAAAATGGTTTTCACTTCCCGGGGTTTTAAATCAGATGATAATAATTTGCGTAACATCTGTATAATATCTACAAAAGCACCTTCCGCATTTGAAGTGCTTTTATAAAACCAGAAGTCAGAAATTAGGATTTTCCGCAGCTCTTCTGTAACAAACTTTTTGTTAGATAAGGGATGATGGAATTCCGTAATGCATTCCTGGGCTCTTTTCTGAATCCCAAAATACTTCTTTGAAAGCTCAATAAAGTTTTTATGATGTTGTGGAATATGAATGTCTTTGTACCTTGTTTCGGCAAGATTGGCCTGCAATGCCTGTGATTTAAAGTTTTTGTCCATGACTGCGTTTTTTAGCTATTCTTCCAAAAATAAAAAATATCCTTATGGCTATCAACTTTGGCTGAAAATTCTTGTTATAGTAAGACAAACATGCAATCGTTTGCGGATTATAAATTGATAATTAGCGTATTATTACTTTACGAAACGTTTTTCATGTATTATCTTTGCATCGTAAAACAAAGAAATACAAATCTATTTCTTAACATTTAAAATATAACATTATGACAAGAATTAAGCTTGCAATTAACGGATTTGGAAGAATTGGCCGCATGGTTTTCAGAATTGCTCTTGAAAAAGGAACTTTTGATATTGTAGGCCTCAATGACCTCACCGATACAAAAACATTGGCTCATCTACTGAAGTATGATTCTACACAGGGAAAATTTGACGGTACGGTGGATTATACTGACAATGCTTTGATTGTAAACGGTACTGAAGTCAAAGTGAGCGCAGAAACCAATCCTATAAATATTCAATGGGGCGAGACTCCGGATGTAGTTGTAGAATCGACCGGTATTTTCCGTGTAAAAGAAGGCGCTAAAGGCGGATATGGCGATCACCTTAAAAACGGAGCCAAAAAAGTAATTCTGACCGTTCCGGCTAAGGATGAAATTGACAACATGATTGTATTGGGTGTGAATGATGATGACCTGAAAGAAACCGACCAAACTGTTTCTAATGCCTCCTGCACCACAAACTGCCTGGCGCCGGTAGCCAAGGTGTTAAACGACCGTTTTGGCATTGAGAAAGGGCTTATGACCACCATTCACTCTTACACCAACGACCAGCGTATTTTGGATGCACCTCACTCTGACCTGAGAAGAGCACGCTCCGGAGCGGTATCGCAAATTCCAACAACTACAGGCGCAGCTAAGGCTGTAGGAAAAGTTATCCCTGAACTTAACGGCAAGCTCGATGGTATGGCCGTACGCGTGCCTACACCTACCGGTTCTTTGGTAGACTTTGTAGCTAACCTGAAAACGGAAGTGACCAAAGAGGAAATCAATGCCGCTATGAAAGAAGCTGCCGAAGGCCCAATGAAAGGCATTCTCGAGTATTGCGAAGACCCAATCGTATCGGTAGACGTGATTCACAACCCACACTCATCCATCTTTGATGCGCAGAGTACAATGGCTGATGGTAAGATGGTAAAAGTTCTTGCATGGTACGATAACGAATGGGGTTACTCTTACCGCGTTGTTGACCTGGCTGAAAAATTGTAGTTTTCTCATATATTATTTCATTAGGATGTTAAGGCTGTCCCCTGCGGGATGGCCTTTTTTTATGTAAACCCCGGCCATATTTTTTTGTTTTATTTATAGCCTTTCTGGCTTTTGCATATCTTTGTTGTGTATAATTGGAAAGGGGCTTTATGTATAAGATTGATATCACTGAAGAAAAAAAAGAAATACTCAAACGATACCGGGATCTGCTTGCGGCATGGCAGCCTCATCACCTTACCGAGAAAAAACAAAAGAAAGTCCGAAGAGCTTTCAACCTGGCGCTGGAGGCTCATAAGGACATGCGCCGCAAAACGGGAGAGCCTTACATCTACCACCCACTGGCTGTAGCTACCATCTGTGTTAAAGAAATGGGGCTGGGCGAAACCTCTATCATATGCGCCCTGATGCATGATGTAGTTGAGGATACCGATTATACCCTTGATGACATCCGAGGCATTTTTGGAAATAAAGTAGCAGAAATCATTGACGGATTAACCAAAATCAATGTGTTTTTGGATAAATCGGAAGCGCGATCTAAGCAAGCCGAGAATTTTAAGAAAATTGTCTTGTCAATGTCAAAGGATGTGAGGGTTATATTGATTAAGCTGGCTGACCGGCTGCATAATATGCGCACGCTTGAGTCTATGGAACACGAGAAACAGCTTAAAATCGCATCCGAAACATTGTATTTCTACGCTCCTTTTGCACACAGGTTAGGATTGTATGCCATCAAAAACGACCTTGAAGATCTCTCCCTGAAATACACCGAACCGGATGTATACAAAGCGTTATCAGCCAAAATTGAGGAAACCCGGGCAGACCGTGAAGCCTTCATCGGGTCGTTCATTCACCCCATCAAAAAGTCTTTATCCCAGCACGGTTTAAAATACCGCATCACAACCCGGCTGAAATCCATCAATTCCATCTGGAATAAGATGAAAACCAAAGGCATCCGTTTTGAGGAGGTATATGACCTCTTTGCTGTAAGGATTATTCTGGACGTGCCACAGGAAAAGGAAAAAATTGAGTGTTGGAAAGTATATTCCATCGTTACTCAACATTACATCCCGAAACACGACCGTCTACGTGACTGGATTTCTACGCCCAAAGCAAATGGATATGAATCATTACACACAACCGTTATGAGCAGCCAGGGACAATGGGTTGAGGTTCAGATACGCACCGAGCGAATGCATGAAATTGCTGAACGGGGTTATGCAGCGCACTGGAAATATAAAGACCACGAAAATGGTGAGTCCAGCCTGGATAAGTGGATAAACCGTATCAACCAATTGCTCAAGGAAAGCGAAAACGAAGACAATGCCCTTGAGTTTTTTGATGAGTTTAAACTGAATCTGTTTTCTGATGAAATATTTGTGTTTACGCCCCAGGGAGAGTTGCGGACATTACCCAAAAACGCAACTGCTCTGGACTTTGCCTACAGCATCCATTCTGAAGTTGGTAACCGGGCTCTGGGAGCTAAGGTAAATCATAAGGTAGTATCGCTAAATCAGGAACTCTCCAGCGGCGACCAGGTTGAAGTCATCACATCCAAAAATGTATTACCCAAAGAGGAATGGCTAAATTATGTGATTACGCCCCGGGCCAAAAATCACATTCGAAAAACCATCAAACAACATCGCAAACAATATTATCAGCAAGGAGAAAGCAAGCTGAAAAAGATGTTTCAGGAACAGAATGTAGATTATAACCCTGAAAACATTTCTAAATTCAGACAAAGCCTCGATTTAAGAAGCAATACAGACCTGTACTACTTTGTGGCCATAAATAAAGTAACAAGCCGTGAATTAAAAGACTGCTGTAACCATGATACCGAAGGCCAGATAAAAAAGAATATTCTGCGCTACCTGCCCAGGCCTTTCCGGAAAAAACATGCAGAAATCAATGTCTCACTTAAAACGCAAATCAACAACAAACTAAAAGAAAACCCTGAAGAATTGGTTTTAGGTGATGTTGATAATGTTCAATGGAAAACCGCAACTTGCTGCAATCCTATCCCGGGTGATGATGTAATTGGCTACATAAAATCCGATGAAGTAATAGAAGTCCACCGCATTAATTGTCCTACAGCTATTCAGCTTATGTCTAAGTTCGGAACCCGTATCGTTAAAGCCAAGTGGCAAGAACAGGGCATGGTTTCCGTTTTGGCAGGTATAAAGCTTCAGGGCATTGATAAAAAAGGCTTGATAGAAGAAATCAGCCATGTCATCAGTCAGCAGCACAACATCAATATCCGCTCCATTAATCTGCAAGCCAGCGACGGCATTATGTCGGGTGAAATCATGCTTTATGTTAATGGCAACCAGGATCTACTGGAACTAATCAAGCATTTGAAAAAAATTAAAAACCTGCATAAAATTTTCCGAATCAGTCGTATTAACGAATAACCTTTTTCTTTAGTCCACATCTCCCAGAAGCAATATTAACAAATACTGAAACCCCATCTGCAAGGCCTTCCCGAAACAAAACAACTGTTTTTCTAATTTATACTAAATAAGAATAAAAAAAATTTATTATTTTTATCCAAAATTTCAAGATATGAGTACTAAGGTTGAAAAAAGCGAAGATATTAATTTTGAAACCGTCAAACAGATATTCACAGAATATCTCGAAAAGAACGGACACAGGAAAACACCGGAACGGTATACCATTTTAAAGGAGATTTACTCTACGGACGGCCATTTTGATATTGAATCGCTCTATATCAGAATGAAAAATAACAAATACCGTGTTAGCCGTGCTACCTTGTACAATACAATTGAATTGCTCTTAAACTGCAACCTTGTGACCAAGCACCAGTTTGGAAACAATTGTGCAGAGTTTGAGAAATCATTCAAGTTTAAACAACACGATCATTTCATATGCCTTGATGACGGAAGAGTAATGGAGTTTTGTGATCCCAGGGTTCAGCAAATCCAGGATGCAGTAGAAGAACAGTTGGGCGTAAAAATCACTCATCACTCCCTTACTTTTTACGGCACATGCAGCAACAACGGGCACGACAAGAAGAAATAATCCGTTGATAAACAAATTCTTAAAAGCCCTGTAATTCATTTTGCAGGGCTTTTTTTCATGGTTCCGGTTGCATTTTTTGCTACCTTTGTCCGTTGGAAAAAACACACCAAATTAGGCTGTTCATGAAAGTAGATGTATTATTAGGCCTGCAATGGGGCGATGAGGGAAAAGGAAAAATAGTAGACGTTTTGACTCCTGATTATGATATCATTGCCAGGTTTCAGGGAGGCCCGAATGCCGGCCATACGCTGGAGATAACAGGAGATAAGCACGTATTGCATACCATCCCCTCCGGAATATTCCATGCTGAGAAAACAAACATTATAGGTAATGGGGTTATCCTTGACCCGCTCTTGTTTCAGCATGAACTGGAAAAGCTGAAAGATAAAGGCGTTTCACCGGAAAACAACCTGCTCATTTCTAAAAAGTCACATCTCATCCTGCCCAGCCATCGCCTTTTGGATGCAGCCTATGAGTCTTTTAAAGGAAACTCTAAAATTGGCTCTACATTAAAAGGTATCGGCCCGACGTACACTGACAAAACAGCTCGCACAGGACTTCAGGTTAAAGACATCCTGAATGAAAACTTTGCTGCGCAATATGAAAACCTAAAAAAGCAACATCTCAACATCATAAACAGCTATGGGTTTGATTATGAGAATCATCAATTGGAAGGGATGCCGTTTGCCAAATATGAGGAAAAGTGGCTGGCTGCTGCTCAAAAAATCAAAACCCTGAAGGTCATCAACACTGAAAACTACATCAATAAACAGTTAAATTCAGGAAAAAGCGTTTTAGCTGAAGGAGCTCAAGGTACGCTTCTGGATATTGATTTCGGCAGCTACCCGTTTGTAACTTCCTCTAACACCATCACAGCAGGTGTTTGCTCAGGGCTGGGCATAGCGCCATCAAAAATTGGAAATGTATTTGGAATAGTAAAAGCATATTGCACGCGCGTTGGCAGCGGGCCCTTTCCTACAGAGCTTTTTGACGAGAATGGCCGTAAATTACGTGATGCCGGAAATGAATATGGCGCCACTACAGGCCGCCCCAGGAGATGCGGCTGGCTGGATATCAATGCGCTGAAATATGCCATAATGCTAAATGGCGTCACCAACCTTGTTATGACCAAAGCTGATGTGCTAAGCGCTTTTGACGTGTTTAAGGTTTGTGACGGATACAAAGCTAAAAATGGAGAACTCATCACGGAATTTGATATCGATAATGCTGAAATCATTCCTGCCTTTAAACCTTTTAAAGGCTGGAATGTGAGTTTAGAACATGTCAGTGCTAAAGCGCAATTTCCCGAGGAGCTGAATCATTACATCAATTACATCGAAGAGGAAACCGGTATACCCGTATCCATTCTTTCAGTAGGCGCAGACCGTGACAAGACCATTATTTTAAAATACCATTAGCACGGATAAACAATTACACTCTATACTTTCTGTCAAAAAGTTCATAAAAGCATAATAAACGTTTATTCATAATAAAGCCGGAAATCACTTTCCGGCTTTATTAATCTATAGCTATTGTGGCTAACTAAAGCTTTCTTGCAACTTCTACCTGCTCATAGCCTTCTATAATGTCTCCCACTTTAATGTCATTGAAATTTTCGATGTTCAGTCCACACTCATAACCGGCTTTGACTTCTTTCACGTCGTCTTTAAAGCGCTTCAGCGATCCGAGATTGCCGGTATAAATCACAATACCATCGCGGATAACCCTTACTTTGGTATTTCTGGTGATCACGCCATCGAGCACCTTACAGCCTGCAATGGTTCCCACTTTCGTGATTTTAAAGGTTTCTCTCACTTCGAGGTTACAAACAATTTTTTCCTCAATTTCTGGTGAGAGCATACCCTCCATGGCCGCTTTAATTTCTTCAATAGCTTTGTAGATCACTGAATAAACCCTGATATCGATTTGCTCCCGCTCTGCCAGTCTGCGTGCAGCTAAAGAAGGCCTTACCTGGAATCCGACAATAATCGCATCGGAAGCTGAGGCCAGCATTACATCCGATTCTGAAATCTGACCAACTGATTTGTGGATAACATTAAGCTGTACTTCTTCCGTACTTTGCTTCAGCAAGGAATCCGCAAGCGCTTCCACTGAGCCGTCCACATCGCCTTTCACGATCACATTCAACTCTTTAAAATCACCTATGGCAATGCGTCGTCCGATTTCATCCAGCGTAACATGTTTCTGTGTACGGATACCCTGCTCACGCTGCAACTGCCTGCGCTTGAGGGCGATTTCCTTAGCTTCTCTTTCGTCCTTCAACACATTAAACTGATCTCCGGCTTGAGGGGCTCCGTCAAGGCCAAGCATCAATACTGGCGAAGATGGTCCGGCTTCATCAACAATTTGATTCCGCTCGTTATACATGGCTTTCACTTTTCCTGAATGTGCTCCTGCCAGCACATAGTCACCTTTATACAGTGTACCGTCTTGCACCAATAGCTTGGCGATATAACCTCTACCGCGGTCTAGTGCAGATTCAATCACGGCGCCCCGAGCTGTTTTCTCAGGAGTACCTTTCAGTTCAAGGAGTTCAGATTCGAGCAATACTTTTTCGAGCAATTCATCTACACCTTCCCCTTTCAGGGCAGAAATATCCTGGCTTTGGTATTTACCACCCCACTCTTCAACGAGAATATTACGTTGAGAAAGCTCTTCTTTAATCTTTTCGGGGCTGGCGCCGGGCTTGTCCACTTTATTAATGGCAAAAACAGTTGGTACGCCGGCTGCCTGTGCGTGATTAATGGCTTCTATGGTTTGCGGCATAATTCTGTCATCCGCCGCAATGATAATGATAGCCACGTCTGTAACTTGCGCTCCGCGGGCCCTCATAGCTGTAAAAGCTTCATGACCCGGCGTATCAAGGAATGTAATGTGTTTTCCACTTTGGGTTTTTACCTCATAGGCGCCTATGTGTTGTGTAATCCCTCCGGCTTCTCCGCCTATAACGTTTGTCTTTCTGATAAAGTCGAGCAGTGATGTCTTTCCGTGGTCGACGTGACCCATCACCGTAACGATCGGTGCACGTTCTACCAGTTCACCCTGTTCTTCATCTTTTTCATGAGACTCGAGCGCTTCCTGAACTTCCACACTAACAAATTCCACATCGTAGCCAAACTCATCGGCTACCATGTTAATGGTCTCTGCATCCAGGCGCTGGTTAATTGACACGAACAAACCAAGCGACATACACGTAGAGATAACCTCGTTCACATTTACCTCCATCATAGTAGCTAGTTCGTTCACCGTAACAAACTCAGTAGCCTGCAATACTTTTTTCTCCTGATTATTTCCCTCGCCTTCCTGCTGGGTTTTTGCAGTGTCCCGCTTAGTTCTTCTATGCTTGGCGCTTTTGCTTTTCCCTCCGCCGCTAAGACGTGCGAGTGTCTCTTTAACCTGCTTTTGAACTTCCTCTTCGCTAGGTTCATGCCTGCGTCTGGCAGTTGGTTTTTTACTAATTGTCTTTTTGGTAGGCTTAGCTCCTTTTTGCGGCCTTTGAGATGCATCTTGCTTGCTTTGGGTAGTTTCTGTCCCGGTAGCAATTCTGCGGCGTTTTTTCTTCTTAGGTCGAACATTGTTATCTGTAGATGAAGCCACCGGTTTTTTCTTCTGGCTATCTGATTCCTGAGGTTTGCCTTTGCTTTCAGCTGCTTTTTTATTCCGGTCGCGCCGCTTTTGATCCGGCTTTTTCTTCTCGTGTCTTTTCTGCTTCTCAGGAAGTTTAATGGAACCAACTATATTGGGGCCTTTAAGCTTTTCAACTCTTGTTTTGATAAAATCAGCATCTTCTGCTGTTTCTTCGTTTTCTTCTTTTGCAGGCGCCTTTTCTTTTGTTTCAGGTTTTTGTTCCTTGGGCGATTCTTCCCTGGCTTTTTGTCGTTTAGAGGGCGCTTTCTCTGCTTTTTGTTCTTGTTCTTTTTGAGCCGCAGGCGCTTTTTCCTTTGTGCTTTCCTCCTCCTTAGGTTTTTCAACCGTTGGTTCCTCTTTGGAAGTTTCAGGTTGTTTTTTCACCTCTTGCTGTTTGTCTTCTGCCTTTTGCGCTGCTTTTGCAGGAGCGGCTTTCTCTTTGGCCGTCTTTTCGCTAGTAGGTTTTTCAGCAGGCTCCTCCTCTTTAGCAGCGGGCGTTTTTACCTGCTCTTTTTTCGTTTCCTGTTTTTCGTCCTTGTCATCGGCGGCTTTCGTTTCCTTTTTACTGGCAGCAGGTTTCGCTTTTTTCTTATCAGAAGTATCTATGTCGATCTTGCCCAAAATTTTGGGGCCTTGCTCAGCAGTTTTATCTTGTTCAGCAATTTTTTCATCACTGGCTGGTTTCTTGTCTGCTACCGGGGCATCCTCTTTTTTCTCAGAAGGCTCTTCTTTCGGTTGTTCTTCTTTAGCGCTCTTTTCTTCCTTCGCAGGCTCTTCCCTGGGTTCTTCCGGTTTCTTCTCTTCTTTTTCCGGCGCCTCTTTTTCTGCAAACGTCCATCCCGATGCGTTTTTTATGAAAACGGTATCTTCCTCCTCTTCCTCGTCTTCTTCAGGGAGTATGGGAGCATCGGTTTCTTCTTCCGCTTTTTCTTTTTGCTCATCTTCAAGGGAAATAGAACGTCTTTTGTTGTACTTAAGACTATGTCTTTTTGCTTCTTCCTTTACGGTTTTTTCCCGCGAATACTCTTTCAGAAGAAGCTCATACATCTCCGGTGAGAGTTTTGTGTTTGGAT
>CAYXJS010000074.1:0-12927 GCA_964465045.1 uncultured Bacteroidales bacterium
AAATCTGATGGATTTTATCAGCAATTTCAATATCAGATTCTTTTACTTTTGATTTCCCGTAAGTGTGAACATAAATTCCTACCGGTTCAGCGATACCAATAGCATAAGCTACCTGTACCAGCATTTCATCGGCAACGCCGGCAGCTACCATATTCTTGGCAATGTGTCTTGCTGCGTAAGCCGCAGAGCGGTCAACCTTAGATGAATCTTTTCCTGAAAAAGCGCCCCCGCCATGTGCTCCTTTGCCACCATATGTATCAACAATAATTTTACGGCCGGTTAGGCCGGTGTCACCATGAGGTCCACCAATAACAAACTTACCTGTGGGGTTGACGTGCAGGATACAGTTTTTATCAAATAAGCTACGCAGATATTCGGGTAGTCGATTTTGAACCCTGGGAATCAGAATATTTTCCACATCATTTTTGATCATCTCAAGGCCTTCCTCATCGGTTTTGCCTTCAAACTCATCATGTTGTGTTGAAACCACGATGGTATGTATCCGTAGCGGTTTATCAGTTTTATGGTCATACTCCACCGTAACCTGTGATTTGGCGTCCGGACGCAAATACTGCATTTGTTGATTCTCTTTCCGGATGGCTGTAATTTCCTGCATCAGCATATGCGAAATCAGCAACGGCAGCGGCATGTAGTCATCGTTTTCACCTGTTTCGGCTGTAGCATAGCCAAACATCATTCCCTGGTCTCCGGCTCCCTGTTCGCCTTCGCCACGCTCCACACCCTGATAAATATCGGGCGATTGTTCATGAATGCTGGAAATGATTCCGCATGAGTTGGCATCAAACATATATTCAGGGTTGGAGTAACCAATGCGCCTGATGACCCGGCGGGCTACTTCCTGCACATCCACATAAGCTTCGGTGCGTACTTCGCCGCTGAGCACTACTAATCCAGTGGTAACCATTGTTTCTATTGCTACTTTCGATTCGGGGTCTCGTCTTAAAAACTCATCCAGTAAGGCATCTGAAATCTGGTCGGCTATTTTGTCCGGGTGTCCTTCTGAAACAGACTCGGAGGTGAATAAATATCCCATAACGTTCTTTTTTCTACTGATTACAATTTTATTTGCATCGCAATTGAACTTGCCTGTTATATTTCATGAAAGGGAGGCAAATCAAAAAAACAATGTGCAAAATTAAGAAAATAGACCGCATTTTGTTCGATGAATTGATTTTCTCCCGTTTTTACAGCGATAAAAAAATGACATAAGGTGATATACAAATCAGGTTTATTGGTTTTTGGGTGGTTCCAGACCTGAAGTTAGGCGTTGAAAGACTTGTTCAATGCTTTCTTTTTCTTTATTCAAAGACAGGATGGTAAGTTCGTTATGTACGGCATACCGAAATAGGGCAGAGCGTATGTCTCCTTTACCTTCAGAAATCAATACCCATTGGTTTCCTGAAACAAGCGTTGCATGGGTTACACCCTTTATTTTTTCGAGGGAGGCAGGGTTTACTTTGTTGTCAAATTCCACCGTAATAATATTGCGCTCACTGGATTGGCGTGTGATATTTCCGGTTTTATCATCTGCCACAATACGTCCTTTATCCATAATAATCACGCGGTCGCATACAGCCTCTACTTCTTGCATAATATGGGTTGAAAACAATACGGTTTTTTCTTTGCCAATGGATTTGATGAGGTTGCGAATGTCTACCAATTGGTTGGGGTCAAGGCCTGAGGTGGGTTCGTCTAGAATCAGCACATCCGGCGAAGGCAGCAGTGCCTGAGCCAGGCCAACGCGCTGGCGGTAGCCTTTGCTGAGCTGTCCGATTTTCTTGTTTTGTTCGGGCGTTAGTCCAGTGGTTTCGATGATTTGATCTATCTTCTCATTGGATGTAGTCATATGATTAATACCGGCTACAAATTTCAAATATTCTCTTATGTACATATCTGTATAAAGAGGGTTGTTTTCGGGTAAATAACCCACCTGTTTTTTGATTTCCAGCGGATGTTCCCGGATGTTGAAACCGTTGACGGTTACCGTTCCTGAAGTGGGGGGAATAAAACAAGTGATGATTTTCATCAGAGTGCTTTTTCCTGCACCATTTGGACCTAACAATCCCATTACTTCCCCGGATTTTACGCGCAGTGAAATGTTGTCCAGAGCTTTCTGGTTTCCGTATACTTTTGTTAAATCTGAAACTTCTATAGACATAAATATTGCTTTTGGAATTTCTCTGCGAATTTAGGGGTAAAATTTGAACTGATATTTAGTTGTCAGCAAATTTGTTAATTAGAAAATTACCACTTACCTTTGCAGCCCATTTTCAAGATGTAAAGGAAAAGAAAGATTAAAATAATGGATACATTTAGTTACAAGACCGTTAGCGCAAATGATAAGACGGTAAACAAAGAATGGTTGTTGGTAGATGCTACCAATGAGCCTGTTGGTCGTCTGGCGTCAAAAGTGGCTTTTCTCCTTAGGGGAAAGCATAAAACAGATTTTACGCCGCATGTGGATTGTGGCGATAATATCGTAATTATCAATGCTGAAAAGGTGCGGTTTACCGGCAATAAATGGTCGGATAAAGAATACGTTCGAAATACCGGCTATCCGGGAGGAAAGCGTGTTCAAACTGCCCAGGAAATGCATGATAAATATCCCGAAAGGATCATAGAAAAGGCAGTGCGTGGTATGTTGCCAAAAAACCGGCTTAGCCGCAAGTTGTTTAATAACATGTATGTATATACCGGTGAAGAGCATAATCAGGAAGCACAAAAGCCAAGAAAAATAAACCTAAACGAAATAATAAAGTAGGATGGAAGTAGTTAATTCAGTTGGACGAAGAAAAACTGCCATTGCCAGGGTTTACTTGCAACCCGGTTCAGGTGCGTTCACCATCAACAATCAGAAGATCGAAGATTATTTTCCGGTAGAAAGCACACGGAAATTTATTGCTGAGCCTTTTGATTTGACAGGAACTGCGGGAAAATATGACATTAAGGTTCGCCTTACAGGCGGTGGAAAATACGGACAGGCCGATGCATTGCGCCTGGGTATTGCCCGTGCGCTTAATCAAATTGACGAAGAGTTTCGTGCTCCGTTGAAAGAAAAAGGCTTACTGCGTCGTGACGCCCGTATGGTTGAACGTAAGAAACCAGGTAGAAAGAAAGCCCGTAAGCAATTCCAGTTTAGTAAACGCTAAAATTTGTTCGTGCTCTTGCAGCAGAATGATGTTTAGTATCTAAACGGGCAGGATTCCACAGCGGACTACCTGCCGGTTGTTTTCACGGAATGTAAACATTTAAAAAAAAGAAAAATGGCCAAAGTAACATTTGAAGAATTATTGGATGCAGGTGTGCATTTCGGACACCTGAAAAGAAAATGGAATCCAAATATGGCGCCGTATATTTTTATGGAGCGCAACGGAATCCACGTAATTGACCTTTACAAAACCATTGCCAAAATAGATGAGGCAACCAATGCATTAAAGCAAATTGCCAAATCCGGTAAGAAAATCCTCTTTGTAGCTACAAAAAAGCAAGCACAGGATATCGTAGAGCAGAAAGTAAAACCCACAGGAATGCCTTATATGGTTTACAGGTGGCCGGGTGGAATGCTGACCAATTTTGCTACTATCCGTAAAGCTGTAAAGAAGATGTCTTCTATAGATAAGCTGATGAGCAACCCCGAATTGTATAACAACATTTCCAAGCGTGAGCGTTTGCAAATTCAACGTGAGCGCAGTAAGCTGGAGATTCAGTTTGGAAGTATTTCTGACTTGAATCGGTTGCCCGCAGCACTCTTTATCGTAGATATCAATAAAGAACATATTGCCGTTAAGGAAGCCCGTAAGTTGAATATCCCCACTTTTGCGATGGTGGATACCAATACGGACCCGAATTTGGTTGACTTCCCGATTCCGGCTAACGATGATGCCTCTAAGTCTATCTCATTAATTATAGAAATTATGACAAAATCCATTGAAGAAGGTATCATGGAGCGGAAGTCTGATAAGGAAGAAACGATCAAGAAGGAAAAAGAAGCCAAAAAGAAAGAACAGGAAGCCAAAGAAGCTAATGCTAAAGCTGAGAAAGAAGCTCAGGAAGAAAAGCAGGCTCAGGCTAAAAAGGCCGGACCTGTAGCTTCTTCTACTGAAGATTCGTCTGCCAAAGCACCAAAAAAGGAAGATGAATCCGGAAAAGAAGATGCAACAGAAAAAAAATAATTAGTTAATCACGTATAATAAAGAATTTCAAATGGGTAAAATTAGTGCTCAAGATGTAAATAAGCTTCGTCAAATGACGGGCGCAGGTATGATGGACTGCAAAAAAGCGCTCCAGGAATCAGATGGAGATTTTGATAAAGCCGTTGAATATCTGCGTAAAAAGGGGCAAAAACTTGCAAACAAGCGTGCTGATAAATCAGCTAACGAAGGTATCGTTATTGCCAAAACCACTGATGATAAAAAGTTTGCCGGCATTATGATGCTGAATTGCGAAACCGACTTTGTGGCGAAAAACCAGGAGTTTATCGATTTTGCCAATAGTATCATTGACACGGCCATTGCAAATAAATCCAAAGACCTTGACAGTCTTAAAGCTGTGAAGATGGATAACGGGCGCACTGTTGATGAGAACGTGACTGAGATGGTGGGAAAAACCGGTGAAAAACTGGTGCTTTACCAATATGACAGCCTTGAAGGCCAAAGGGTTTTTGCCTATAATCACCATGGCAATAAGCTGGGCTCAATTGTTTCCATGAATAAGACCGGAGAAGCAATAGAAAAGCTCGGTCATGATATTGCTATGCAGGTAGCTGCTATGAATCCGGCTGGTGTTGATCGCAGCGACGTTCCCAAGAAGGTCATAGACCGCGAATTGGAAATTGGTCGCGACCAGGCACGCCAGGAAGGTAAACCGGAAAACATCATCGAGAAAATTGCAGAAGGAAAGCTGAACAAATTTATGAAGGAGAATACCTTGCTGAATCAGGAATTTATCAAGGAAGCCAAAACTTCTGTACAGGATTATATTCAGAAAATTGATAAAGACGCTAAAGTGATCAGCTTTAAGCGTTATATGCTTGGCGAATAAAAATTGCTATAGCACCCATAAAAAAACCGGAACCTTGGGGCTCCGGTTTTTTTTATACCAACAATTGCCTTATTGCAGCAATTCTTTTACAAACAAAGATATTTTTTTGTTATCGGCTTTGCCCGCCAGCTTTTTTGTGGCTTCTGACATTACCTTGCCCATGTCCTTCATAGAGCTTGCGCCCGTTTCTGCTATGATATTTTTAATCTCCTGCTTTAAATCCTCCTCACTCATAGGTTTGGGCAAATACTCCTGAATAATTCCGGCCTGGCACCTTTCTTCTTTTGCCAGTTCTTCACGTCCTTGTTGCTCATAGGTTTCGGCACTTTCCAGACGCTGCTTCACCTGTTTTTGCAAAAGTTGCATTTCTACAGATTCAGGAATTTCTGCTGTGTTGCGGTCCTTGCCTGTTTTTTCAAGTAACAGCGCAGATTTAATGGCTCTCAGAGCGGAAAGCCTTTCCTTGTTTTTAGAGAGCATGGCCTGCTTTATATCTTCATTGATTCGCTTTTCCAGTTCCATGATTAATCAATATTTTTATGAATATAGCCGTTGTTCTTTTTCAATATTGTTTCGTTATTTTGGTTCTTACCCAACACATACTCCGGGTCGTTTTCCTCATCAGAATCCGGTGTATTGTCCATACCGATGTTTTTTCTTTTAAAAGCCGGAACTTTTTCCATTTCATCCCGCTCAGCTTCGGTTAAAGGACGTTTGATTTTGCGTCCTTTTTGTATTCTTTCTATCCTTTCCCGCGCTTTTTTATCATGCGGATCATTTTCCTGATTTTGCCGGGTTTCTTTTTTTCGGGTGGTAAACCGAAACCCACCGTCTGTTCCCACCTCCCCGGGGAACATGTCGTTATCTTCCTGACCCTGATGATCGGAATGCTTATCGTGTTTTTCTTCGTTTTCTTCCTCGTCTGAATTCTTTAATTCGGGTTCATCCTTGTTTTCATCATTGTCTTTTGAAAACAGATTATGCACAACACGATTTTTATTTTGTTCATTGCTGTTGTCCTCTTCATCATCCGGATATTCGTATGACAGGGGCTGAGATTCATAATCAGGCTCTGTTTTCTCAATCGCATTGTCTGGTTCCACTACACTGGTTGGCGATTCTTCATTGTCCTGGTCTTTATTCAGCGGGATTCTAATTACCGTTTTTTCAGGCACATCGTTTTTTTGATCAAAACCAGTGGCTACCAGTGTTATCCTGATTGAATTTTCTAAGGAATCATCAATACTGGTTCCGAAAATCAAATCTGATTCGATACCTGATTCAGCTTTAATGTAATCGGTAATGTCGTTCATTTCATTGATAGACATTTCATTTTCTCTGGAAGAAGCCAGGTACAGCAGTATGTTTTCAGCGCCTTTAATGGTGTTATCAGCCAACAGCGGTGAATTTAGTACAGCTTCCGCGCAATCCAGGGCTCTGTTTTCACCATCGGCGGTGGCAGAACTCATTAAGGCTTTGCCCCCGTCTTTCATAACGCTTTTAACATCTTCAAAGTCTACATTGATATAGCCCGGTTTGGTTACCAGTTCAGCAATTCCTTTGGCAGCAGTGGTAAGAATATTATCAGCTTGTTTAAAAGCCTCAGACATTTTCATATCCTGATGCAATTCCCGGATTTTATCATTCATGATGATAAGAACCGTATCTACGTATTTACGAAATTCCTGAATACCTTGTTCGGCCTGCCTTTTTCGTCTTGGCCCTTCAAAAGAGAAAGGCATGGTAACGATTCCTACATTGAGGATACCTAACTGACGGGCTATAGAAGCTATTACCGGGGCGCCTCCCGTTCCGGTTCCGCCTCCCATACCTGCGGTGATAAAAATCATTTCCGTGCCATCATTGAGCATCTCTTCAATTTCTGCCGCTGATTCCGTAGCGGCGTCGCGGCCAACTTCAGGCCTGTTGCCTGCACCTTTGCCGCGCTCGCCAAGTTGTATTTTCACCGGCACGGAGCTTTGCTCCATGGCTTGCGCATCGGTGTTTGCCACGATGAAATCGACATCCTTTATGCCCTCGCGAAACATATTGTCAACAGCATTGCTGCCACCACCGCCAACGCCGATGACTTTTATGCTGTTTTTGTTGTTGCTTGTATCGTTAAATTTTAAAACTGCCATAGGTTCAAGTGATTTTGATAAAAATAATCAGATTTTTAGTAATGTGTAAAGCATTCCAGAAAACTTTTCCACAATCGAAAGTTAATTACTCCTGCCTTCTTTCTTCTTCTTCAAAAAATTTAATAATCTTTTGCAGGAAGAGATTGGAAACCGATGGCTTTTTTGTGCCTGTTTTTTTCTTTGCTTCGGCTTCTTCTTTGGTGAGAGCTTCATTAGGCTGCTTTTTGTTTAGCAGTCGTGCTTTGCGTGCATCCCTCACGCCGTCAATCACCAGCCCTACACCTGTAGCGTATAGCGGTAACCTGACGTTGTCTGAGGTTTCTGATGACAAGTATTCATTCGGATATCCTATCCGGGTTTCCTTGCCAGTGATGTATGCCGTAATTTGTTGAATGTGTTTCAACTGTGCTCCACCACCAGTGAGTACTATGCCTCCAACAAGCTTGTCTTCGTAGCCGGATGCCTGGATTTCATACTTAATGTAGTCAAGGATTTCTTCCATTCGCGCCTGTATAATATGTGCTAAATTTTTGAGCGAGATTTCCTTGGGCTTCCTTCCCTTGAGTCCGGGAATGGAAACGACTTCCAGCTCGCTGTTTTGATTAGCCAAAGTTGATCCGAATTTTACTTTCAGATCTTCGGCATGTTTGCGGATAATGGAGCATCCCTCTTTTACATCTTCAGTAACAATATCGCCTCCAAAAGGAATGACAGCAGTATGACGCAGAATATGATCATGGAAGATAGCAATATCTGTGGTGCCACCGCCGATATCCACAAGCGCTACGCCGGCTTCCAACTCTTCTTCAAACAGCACGGCATCAGACGAAGCCAGGGGCTCTAGTACCAGTTCATCCACTTCAAGACCGGCTTTCGTTACACATTTATAAATATTTTTGGCCGCATGGGTCATGCCTGTTATGATATGGAAGTTGGCCTCAAGGCTGCTGCCCATCATGCCAACAGGTTCTTTCACGCCTGATTCACCGTCTATCGTAAACTCCTGTGGGATAACTGAAATGATTTCCTCACCGGGTTTCATGCCGATATTGTACATACTGTTAACCAACTGTTCAACATCTTCGTGGGTGATTTCTTCATCGCTGTTTTCGCGGATGATACTCCCGCGGTGCTGATGGCTTTTGATGTGCTGACCGGCAATACCCACTTTTACGGTTTTTATTTGCACGCCAGACTTTTTCTCTGCTTCAGCTACGGCCTCTTTTATAGCCTCTACAGTAGAGCCGATATTGTGCACAACCCCACGCTTAACGCCTAAAGAAGGCGCTTTACCATGACCTAAAACCTCTATTTTTCCCTTATCATCTTCCCTGCCTACAATGACAGCCACTTTTGTTGTGCCAATGTCGAGGCCTACAATGATTTCTTTGTCATTCGTTTCCATAGCATTATATTTTAGAGCAGACTACTTGATTTCTATATTTTAAATTGATGCTTTTGTATTTATCCCAATCGTTGGCCGGCATTGCTTGCCTGTAAAACGCTTCAAGCTTTAAAAGCTTGTTGTCCAAGTTCTTTAAGTCTCCCAACAATATGACATGGTTGCCTATCTTGGGGATTAATTCGTATTCTCCGGCCGGGTCAACATATATCTGATCGATTTGCGCATCTAAAAACTCGTTCG
This sequence comes from uncultured Bacteroidales bacterium, assembly GCA_964465045.1. Classification (GTDB taxonomy): domain Bacteria; phylum Bacteroidota; class Bacteroidia; order Bacteroidales; family JAIPAH01; genus JAIPAH01. Next base: position 8,848 of record CAYXJS010000074.1, read on the forward strand.
ACCTGATTTGGGTTGCTAAATTAAATATCTCTTTTAACACAGGAAAACCGGATAGCGTTTTAATTTGAACATTTTGATTTACAAGGCTGTCGTGAATACGGATTTTGATATTGCCCGATACAGGCGGCACATGGGCTGTAGCTCCAGCCCTGGCTGGCAAAAGTATCCCTTTTTCATCGATAAAAAAAGAATGTTGATGCTCAGAAATAACCCTGACAACCGGATTGTAAGGTTTAACGCGGATTTTTAAATATCCGCCAAGGGTAAACATCAGGTCTGCATGTTTTATAAACGGATTCTGTCTGAGCCGGCTTTCGATGTGTTTTAGCGGAATATCCTGTAATGACTTATCGGTAAGGCTGTCCACTGCGCTTTGAATGATCTTCATAATGGCTGCGCTATCTGTAAGGGCTACTCCGTCTTGCGAATATACCGAGATATCTGTTCCTTTGCAGCGTGTTTGCCCGTGTTGTTTATTCACGTAGTAAACAGCATAGCCAACGGATGCAGTTACTATGAGCCATAAAATGACCTTCCCTATGTTACGCATTTTTTGCTTCAAAATAAGCTTTTACAGGTTCAACAAATCGGTCTATATCTCCTGCTCCCATTGTTACAAATATTTCTGGTTGCAGGGTTTTTATTGTTTCTAATAATTCTTTTTTCTCAACGAGATACTTCCCGGAATGATTCATTTTTTCCCAAATCAACCTGGATGAAACACCCGGAATAGGTTCTTCTCGTGCCGGGTATATGGGCAAAAGAATAACATTATCCAACAGCGCGAGGCTTTTGGCAAACTCATCCGCAAAATCGGATGTCCGTGAATAGAGATGTGGCTGAAAAGCCCCTGTAATTGGTTGCTCCGGAAACAAGGTTTTCACAGCGCTGATGAATGCTTTGATTTCTTCAGGATGATGAGCGTAATCATCAATATACACATACCTGTTATCGCGGTAAACGATATCAAAACGCCGCTCCACGCCTTCAAACGTGGCCAGGGCATTTTTTATATCAGTTTCGCCGGCGCCGCAATTCAATGCGATCGTGATGGCTGCGGCAGCGTTTTTCAGGTTGTATTCCCCGGGTAAATGAATCTGCAGATCGTTTATTCTTGTATTCTGATTTTGATAGGCAAATTGTTGAAAACCTCCGGAGATGTGGCTGTTAGTAATCTGGATTTGAGCATCTGTTTCTAAACCATAAGAGATTGTTGGACTTTGTAATTTGCTTGCAGCTTTGGATTCTGCAAAAGCCTGACCACCGTACTTCATACCCTCCAGAAACGCTTGAAAAGCTTGCTGCAGGCTGTTTTTATCGCCGTAGATATCCAGGTGGTCTGCATCAATTGAAGTGATTACAGCAATATCTGGTGTAAGCTGAAGAAATGAACGGTCGTATTCATCCGCTTCAATGATGATATATTCGGGCTTTTCAGCAATAATGCAATTCGATTGGTAGTTTTTCAGGATGCCACCTACAAAGGCCGTGACTTTGATTCCGGATTGATGCAGCAGGTGGGTGATTAAGGCGGTTACAGATGTCTTTCCGTGGGTGCCGGCAACAGCAATGGTTTTGTTCTTTCTTGAAATCAGGCCAAGTACTTCGGCGCGTTTCAGTAAAGGTGTTTGGGCTGCTTTAACATGTTGCAGCTCTTGAAGAGACTGTGGTATTGCGGGCGTAACAATAACCAAGTCTGTGTTTTGGGGAATCAGATCGGGCCGGTCATCATAGTGAATTTGCATTCCTTCGCGCTCAAGCTTTTGAGTCAGGGGAGATGGTGTGCGATCGTAACCTGCAACACGAGCTCCATTTGCCTTAAAATAGCGTGCCAGGGCGCTCATGCCTATGCCGCCAATCCCAAGGGAATAAACGCTTTTTATGTTGTCTGTGTTAATCATCGCTTTGCATTATTTGCTTCATAATGGATGTAGCTATTTTCTCTGATGCCCCCGGGTGGGCAAAAGTGTGCGCATTTTGCTCTATTTCCTCAATGCGTCCGGGATTGTTTATCAATGCGTCAATTTTATCTCTGAGTTTTGTTTTCAGTTCATGATTGTGGATGATTTCAGCCGCGTTGTGGTCAACCAGCTTCATCGCATTTTTATACTGATGATTTTCAGCCGCCGTGGGCAGCGGCACAAAGATACATGCTTTGCCGGCAGCACTGATTTCAGCAATAGTGATGGCGCCTGCACGGGCTACCATGATGGTTGCGGCTGAGAAAGCCCTGTGGATTTCATCAATAAAAATATAGGGTTTAATCGTTTCACCGGCATTGTGTTTTGCGATAATTTCTTTCGCTTCATCAAAATAGAATTTCCCGGTCTGCCAGATGAGTTGTATTTTGTTTTTGATGAAATATTCGATGTAATGAGCCACTGCATGATTGATAGCCCTGGCTCCCTGACTTCCTCCCATCAGAAAAACAACAGACAAATCCGGGTTTAACCCGAATTGTTTTCGTGATTCCACTTTGCTTTTGGGTAGGTTGAAAAAATCCTGTCTTACGGGATTTCCACTAACTTGAATTTTGGAGGCAGGAAAATATTTTTCCATACTCTCATAAGCGGTAAATATGATATCCGCTTTACGGGCAAGCCAGCGGTTTGTGATGCCCGGAAATGCATTCTGTTCCTGGATAAACGTAGGAAGCCCTTTCCATTGTGCTGTTTTTAAGACCGGAGCGCTGGCATACCCTCCAAATCCGGCTACGGCATTTGGTTGAAAATCCTTGATAAGCCGGTTTGCTGCAAGCAGGCTTTTTATAAGTTTAACAGGAAATTGCAGGTTTTTAGCGGTCATGCGTCGCTGCAATCCGATAATGGGAAGTCCGGTAATGGGGAAGCCTTTTGCAGGTACTTTTTCCATTTCCATTTTCCCGAGTGCTCCCGCAAAATGGATTTCAGTATCCGGCCACTTTGTTTTAATGGCTTCGGCTACTGCTATTGCGGGGAGGATATGTCCTCCGGTACCACCGGCACTGAAAAGTAGTTTAATGGGTTTCCTCATCCACAACCTCCTCTCTGATTTTTTCTTCTTCTTGCTGGGAAGTTATCGCCTGCATAATGCCTATAGCGATAAAAGTCATCAAAACAGAAGAACCTCCCTGGCTAATGGCCGGAAGGGTTTGCCCGGTCACGGGCATGATACCTACTGATACACCCATATTAATCATAGCCTGAAATACCAACATAAACCCAATACCTAAAACCACCAGCCGGTTGAAGGTTTTTTCACTTTTCATGAAAATGGATATGCTCCGATAGAGCAGGATCATATAAAAGATCAGCAATAATGCACCAACCAGAGAACCGTACTCTTCAATAATGATGGAATAAATGAAGTCATTATGGGCTTCGGGCAAAATATACCTTTGTGTGCTTTTGCCGGGAAGTTTCCCGGTCAGGCCTCCTGTGGCGATTGCTATCTTGGATTGCTTTATCTGGTAGTTTCCGGCATCATCATTGATATTTGGATTATTATAATTTTCGATCCGGTTCTTCCACGTGCCAAATCTCCCGAATTCAGGATAAGCATAAACTAATTTATACAACCCGAAAAGCAGCAAGCCTATGACTAAAGCCATGCTGGCAAGATGCTTAAGCGGAACACGACCGATGAAAAGCAAAATTGTATTTGTAAAGAAGATAAGCGCTGCAGTTGATAAGTCTCCGAAAAATACCAGGCCTGAAAATATTGTAACCGGAAGTATGAGTATAAAGAAGGTGCGCCATTCGCTTAGCTTGTGCTTCAGAATTGTAAGCAGCCATGCCGTAGTGATTAGTAAAGTCACTTTTGCAATTTCAGAAAACTGGATGGAGATACCAACTAAAGGCACGGTAGCCCACCTTGATCCGGCAAAAAGATTTAGAATTAAAAATGGAAGCGAAACCAAAAGCGCTATAACGGCAAAGATACGGATATATTTAACCGGTATTTTATGTATAATGAAAGCCGCAGCCCAGCTAATGAAAAGAATGATTACCCTGCGGAAAAGAAAAAATTCCGTGTCGCCACCACGCTCTTCAAAGGCAAGACTGCCGGTGGAGCTATACACCGCCAGTATTGAAATCATAC
>CAYXJS010000075.1:0-12889 GCA_964465045.1 uncultured Bacteroidales bacterium
CCCTGCTTACGCAACTTGTGAGGGTAGAGCCGGGAAAAAACATAGAAGAAGCCCATATGCGAAACCGGTATTTGATAGCGCAATGGATTCTCAGAAAAGGAGCGCATCAGAATGTTATCGGGAAAAAGGTGAAAGAAGGTAGAACTTACTTTGTAATCGAAGATTATGAGCTTTTCCGCGAATATGTGGGCATATTACTGAGAGAAGTTCAGCGTATTAAATCTGAAGGCGATTATGATGCAGCCCGAAAATTGGTTGAAACATACGGCGTACAAATTGATCGCGAAATCCATAAAGAAGTTCTTGAGCGCTGGAAAAGATTAAAAATCGCGCCTTATGCTGGATTTATTAATCCTGAACTGAGGCCGGTAATGAAAGATGGTGAACTTGCAGATGTGAAAATCGCATATCCTAACGATTTTGCTACTCAGATGTTGCAGTATTCAAAAGAATACCACTCGTTAACACCAATTGCGGAATAGCTTGGCTGAGATTACAAATCCATCAGTAAATCACTGAAAGAGCGTTTTTTTGTGGGCTTTATGTCCATCTTCTTCACTTTTACAGGTGTTTCCACAAAATCAACGGCTTCGTGTTTTTCATCAGCAACTTCAGTTAAGTATTGTTTCAAACGCTGCCATTCTTCAATGTCAAGCCTAACTGCGGTTGGCTTTCCTTTAGTGTTATCGACGTAATGAATTTTAAATTGCATGGTTTTATCATTTTTTTTGTTGTTACAAAAATAACAATAAGGGTTGATTTTTATCTAAGTGCTTTATTGTATTTCATAAGTATTTACTAATTTATATACGTTCTTAATTAGTTTCAATTGTTGAGTTCAGTTTAATAAATTGGTAGGTTTCTACGTTTTTTTAGGTTATTAGTTTCTAAATCAATAATTTATATACACCAGTGCCTTTTTATTCACATTCTGATAATCGGCATCTTACATCATTTAGTAAAAAACTTGATGCTTTTTTAGACTAAACTCAATTTTTAAAAAGATATCTGGTTGCTTTTGTCGAAATAACCGTGCAAAATCCATTAATATGTCGCCCTAAAATCAGAAAAAGAATAAATTTGCGGGTTTAAGGTGCAGCAATATGACAAACCGATTATTTATTATAATAGCTATTTCGCTTTTTGGTGTTACGGCAAACACACAACCTCCCTCTGAGGGTGAAAGGTTCAGGAGTCCGGTTGATTTTAATATGTATCTGTCCGGAACATTCGGCGAATTGCGCGACGGTCACTTTCATGCCGGAATTGATATTAAGACTTACGAGCAGACGGGTAAAGCCGTTAAAATGATAGCTGCTGGATACGTATCGCGAATTAAAATTTCAGCTACAGGATATGGCAAAGCGATTTATGTGACTCACCCCAACGGATATACTTCTGTTTTTGCCCATTTAAAAGATTTTAATCGTACTATAAAACGATATGTGCAGTCAGTACAAAAGGCCAAAGAAAGATATGAAATTGATATCAGTGTGCCGAAAGACAAGCTGTATTATAAAAAAGGAAACATTATAGGCTATTCCGGAAACAGCGGATACTCGTTTGGGCCACATATACACTTTGAAATCAGGGAAACTGCTTCACAGATGCCGGTCAATCCGCTGCAGTTTTATTTTGATGTTGAAGACGACATACCACCCACATTAAGATACCTCAAACTTTATGATGATAGCGGAGAAAAAGCATATAAACTCACTTCAAATGATCGTGGAAAATATAACCTTACAGGTTCAGATACACTTGATGTATGGGGTTCAGTGAGTTTTGGCCTTGAAGCCATAGACAAACTTACCGGGGCTCCTAATCCGAATGGGCCTTATGCTTTTAAAGTGTCTATGAACGATTCGTTGCTGTTTTGGTGGAGCGCTGACCGGTTTTCATTTTATGAAACTCGGTATATCAATGCATTTATTGATTATGCGGAATATATAGATTCCCGCAGGAAATTTATGCAAACCCGCCAATTACCCAATAACCGGCTATCGATGTACCGCAAAACCCTGCATGATGGTCTTTATCCGTTAGATTCCGGTGAAGTTGCCAAATGGAGAATGGAAGTTTCCGATTTTCACGGGAATGTGTCAGTTTTATCTTTTTATACGCTGAACCATGAAAGTTTTGAACAAAGTATTAATAAAAAAGCTGATGTGGATAGGGATTCTGTTTGCTTTGAAATTTCGCCTAATGAAGCCAGGGAAATAGATATTCCAGGTCTGAGCCTGCGGTTTTCTGATAAAAGCTTTTACAACACCGCTTCTTTTGCGGTAAAGCAAAAAATAATTGATACGCTAAAGGTAGCTTTTCAAGTAGGTGATAAACACATCCCCCTTCATCGGAGGTTTATAATGATAGCAGATTCTCTGCCGTTTGCCAAATCATTGCAGAAAAAACTATATTGGGGCATCTATGATGAGAAAGATAAAAAATTTGATCCGGTAAAAACCACTTTCAAAAACGGAAAACTGATTGCTTCAACAAGAAATTTCGGCATTTATACCATTAAACCCGATACAGTTGCTCCAAATATAAAGTGGCCCGGACTTGAAGAGCCATTCCTTAAAGGAGATACTTTGAAGCTTGAAATCAAAGATAACTTTTCAGATATCAAAACATATGACCTTTACATTAACAATGAGTGGGTGATAGCAGAATATGATAAAAAGGATGACTTGCTGTTTTACATTTTTGACCGGAAACTTTCTCCGGGCGAATTGACTATAAAATGTCAACTTGAGGATTACGCAGGAAATAAAACTACATCGGAAAGAAAACTGCCTGCAAGGTAATTTTGTCTGGTCTTTTCTTTATAAGATGCAAACAGCAAACGATTTAGTAAAAACAGGCAATTTAGAGTCAATCTAAATGCGATCTAATTTTCCCTAAAACGGGTTACTTTTTCAATAAATCCAGATTAATAGAAAGAGGGAAATGTACAAAGTGCAACTTTTGTCTCACAGAAACGTATGAAATAAAAATCAAATGTTGATTAAAAGGAAAGAATGAAGTTTGCGTTTCACGAATATACAATGAAACCCAACGGATTTCATCCATATCCTTACGAATATACATTTAGAATGGATTTAAATGAATATTTTGTATGTTTATGCCTTTAGAAATCGATTTTTTTGAAAAAGCTAGCTAATATGGGTAACCTAACCAACATCCTAAAAACTGCAGTTTTTATCGTTGTTTATACTTTTATATCGATAACAACTGCTCAGGGGCAGCAGAATTGTCCCGAAATTGATGCATCTGTTGACCAGGAAGCATGTGAAAATGAGACTTTTGAGCCTGAAATAACAATTAACAACGATAGTACAATTACATGGTCTGTTATTGATGGCTCAGGAGTTTTAACAAATGAAACACAAGAAGTTTGTTCATTTGTTCCTGATGATGGAATAACCACAGCCACATTAAGGGTTACTGTAGAGCCATTTGAGACTCAATGTGATAATCCGGATCCGATTGTGTATGATATCGCAGTCAACGTTTCTATGCAACCAACGGTTGAAGCCGGAAGCGCTGAAGATGTGTGCGAAGGAGAACACATTAATATATCAGGAACAAGCATTGAGAATGATTATACCGTAAACGGAGAAAACAACGGCTGGTCGGCCAATTCGGGTGGCGGAACCTGGTATAATACGGATATGTCTAATCCGCAATATCAACCCAGCGAGCAAGATATCAATGCTGGAGTGGTAACCCTAACAAGAACAGTTTATGCGGTTAGTCCCTGTGATGAAACAGTACCATATTCAGATGAGATTGTTGTAAATATCGACTCTGAGCCGGTTGTAGCTTTGCCGGAATCAGAAACAGTATGTCAGGAGGGTAGCATACCTTTAAATCCCGATCTTGAAAATGTGGATGTGATTACATGGAACGATAATGCAGGAGGCGAGTTCAGTCCTTCCAATTCAGACGAGTCCCCAACCTATTATCCACCCGAAGATTATTCAGGAAACATCCAAATTACCGCCACTGCAGAAGCACAAAATGCCTGTAACAGTGTTGCGACAGCTATAATGGATTTGAGCGTTACAGCTCTGCCTTCAATTACCCCGATTAATGATAAAACAGTTTGTGAAACGGCTTCATCTGTCGATATTCAGGCTTATGCCAGTAATTACGATTATGTGGAGTGGAGTTCAGAAACAGGTACTTCCGGACAATTTGATGATGCAAATGCGCTGGCAACCTCATATGAATTCACCTCTGGTGATTATGATAATGGTTTTGCCGAATTAACACTTACGGCTTACCCTCAATCACCATGCGGCGAAGCACAGCAAGTTAGCGAGACTTTTACGGTTACATTAGCTCCGCAACCCACGGTTGATGTCGGGAATGATAGAGACCATTGCGGAACGAGTGCAATTGATTTATCACCTTCAGTAGAAAACGGTTCGTCTTTTGAATGGTCTGGGGGTTCAGGAACTTTTGATGATCGCTATTCAAAAAACACAGAATATAATCCCAATCAGGATGATATAAATGATGGCACTATTACCTTGCAGCTATCCGTAACAAATGAAGATTGTGATGCTGACCCGGTACCAGATGATTTTGATGTAACTTTTTACGAACAACCCCAGGCTTATATTTCTAACGGTGATTTGGATGTTTGCTATGCCGGCGGAACGATTGAGTTGAGTGGCGAGATATTTGGTGATTATTCCGATTTTGTATGGGAGGCGAGTCCTGACGGAACCATAACTCCAAATAATTCGCTCGAACAGGTAGCTTATACGCCCGGTTCGGAAGCGCTGGAAAACGGTGTGGCGGAAATTACACTTACGGCTTTTGCGCAGGATCCTTGTCTTATAAACGATGCACATACCATTGAAATTAATCTGACGGAAGCACCGGAAGTGGTAGCCGGAAGCGATGGTGAGATTTGTGAAGGAAATTCTTATGAAATAACCAATGCCAGCATTAGTGGAGACTACAGCAGTTATTCATGGAGTGCTTCTCCTAATGGCACCTGGTTGGATAATGGAACACCCAACAATGCAGAGTTTATGCCTTCGGGAACCGGAGATGCAAATAATGAAGTATTAATTACGCTTAATGCAATATCAGAGGGTGCTTGCGCTGATAACTCATATTCAAATAGTTTTACATTGGATGTAATACCAGCTCCAACTGCAGATGCCGGTAGCAACTTCTCAGCATGCTATGATGGCAACCCCATAACTATAATAGGAGAGGCCACCAACGCATCGTCTGTGGAATGGAGTACTCCGGAACAAGGTGTTTTTGCAAACAGTGAAGAAGCGCAGTTTGAACCAACTGACCAGGAACTAACTAATGGTGAAGTCGAACTTACATTTAAAGCGTTTGGTAACGACCTTTGTGAAACTGATCAGGAAACCATTACGATAATACTTTCAGAATCGCCTACGGTCAGTGCAGGTGATGGAGGTGAGATTTGTGCAGGGGATGAAATCAGCTTGTCAGCAGATGTTTCTGGAAATTACCAGTCCGTAACCTGGTCAGCAAACCCTGGCGGAGGTGCTTTTTCTGATAGATACAATCCTATTACAACTTATCAGCCATCAGCAGCGGATATTGCTGAAGGAAACGTTACTTTTGACATAACCGTTGAAGGAGAACAGAATTGTGAGGATGATGAATCTCAGATTTCATATAATATTCAGCAGGAGCCCGAGGTAGATGCCGGTGAAAACTTTGAGCATTGCTACACAGGGCAGGCTATTACTTTACAGGCAGAAGCAAGCAATGTTTCAGGCATTCAGTGGACAAGCGCCTCAGGGAGTTCACAAAACTTCTCATCTACCACCGATCTCGCAACAGAATATACGCCTACCACGGAAGAATTATCAGATAATCAGGCTGTAATAACCTTAACTGGCTCCGCTCAAGACCCCTGCACAGGAGATGATTCTGATGATATTATTATTACTTTATACGAAGAGGCCGAAGTAGATGCAGGCTTTGACGGCGAAGTATGCCAGGGAGGTACCATTATACCACAAGGAGCTTCCATTGAAGGGGATTATACCAGCTTTTACTGGGAAGTAAGCCCTGATAATGGTTCATGGTTAACCTCTAATACCAACAATCTTCAACCCGAATATGAAATTGGCTCTGCTTCTGAGGTGGTACTCACTTTGGTTGTAGAAACAGACCATTGTGAGAATAGCTATACAAGCGAAGCAACATTTGACGTGCATGCTGATCCGGTTGCCAATGCCGGAACATACGAACCCGTTTGTGATACACAGGAAAGCATTCAGCTTTTGAATGCTACAGTCCAAAACAGCGAGCCTCCTTACACCTGGAGTAATAACGGAAGCGCTGAAAATTTTGATGACCCCACAGCACTTCAGCCTACATATACTTTTACGGAAGATGACATTGATAACGGCAGTGTTGACTTAACCCTCGAAGCATCTGCTGTGGGAGCCTGCACTGGCACTGATGTCAGTAATACAACCATTAGTTTGGTTGAAGGTCCTGAAGCTTATGCCGGAGAAGATGATGTCGTTTGTGAAGGCCAGTCCTATGCTCTCGAAGACGCTACTTCCAACTATCCTAACAATATCACCTGGAGCAAAGTAGATGGCGATGGTGAATTTGGAGATATAAATGTGCTGAATACAACGTATACTCCCGGAATAGGTGATGTACAGGATGGAACCGTAACGCTCAGATTAACAGTGAGTGGAGGCGGAGAATGTAGTGGCGAAAGCGTAAGTGATGAAATAACGCTTACCGTTAATGAAGGTCCTTCTGTGGAGTTAATAGAGGAGGATAATATGTGTACGAGCCAAAGTGCCTACACTTTTGCGGATAATGATGTAAACATAGAAAATACAACGCAAATCACATGGCAGGCACTAAACGGAACAGGCCAGTGGAATGGTACCGAACATATGGAGCATCCTACTTATGAACCCTCCAACAGTGATATCGCCAATGGAAGTGTGATTCTTGAAGTAGAGGCGTACAATGAGAATTGTGATGCCACGGTTTCCGACGAAATGACGCTTTCGTTTTCTGAACCTCCTTCTGTAACAACGCAAGACCAGAATATCTGCCAGTCGCAAAATAGTATTGAACTCGCCCCTCAGGATATCGATAATTACTCATCAGTAGAATGGACGAAAGAAGACGCCAGTGGAAATATTTCCAATGCTACGCAGGTTGAAGCAGGATATAATGTGGTAGACCCCGATGACTACAACAGGGGTTATGTCTCTTTCAGAATCACCGCTTATGGCGAAGGTGATTGCTCTAACATATCAGACTATGCGATTGTACGCTATGATTTCGTACCTGAACCTACAGCAAACATTACAGAAAGTAGTGAAGCCATCTGTAGCTCAGATAATTTTTATATTGATGATGCATCCGTTACCAATGAAACTTCTGTTTTGTGGACCACTTCCGGCGACGGAACCTGGCAGGGTGGAGATAATACAAGTATTGATCCTGTTTATTTACCGGGTACCGCAGATATGCAAAACGGTTCGGTTACATTAACACTAACTGCTTTTCCTCAAGAAGCTTGTGGAAGCGACGCCGAAGCTACAGCCACAAAAACCCTCAATATTATTCCCGATGCTACGGTAAACGTCAACAATAATTTGGAAACCTGCGGAACGAACCCTGTTGATATTCAAAGTAGTGATGTTGATTTTAACCATCAGAACAGCATTTCATGGTCATCGCCTACGAATGGTGATTTTAGTGATCCGGAGGCAATGTATCCGGATTACACCCCTTCCAGTGAAGATGTTGAAAATGGTGAAGTAACACTAACGGTCACAGTTACCGGTAGTTTGCCATGTTCTGAACCCGTTAGTGATCAGTTGGTGGTTACTGTTAATGATGGACCTGCTGCTGATGCAGGCGAGGATGCCGGGGTTTGTGAAACCGGAAGTATAACATTAAACGGAACAGCAGAAAATGATGCAACCATTGAGTGGACTGGTGGATCAGGAATCTTTAGTGGCGGAGATACTGAGACACCCACGTATACTCCTGACCTTCAGGATGTATTGAATAGCCCTGTAACGCTGACTATGACAGTTTATGGAGATGGTTCCTGCCCGCAAGTGACCGACGAGATGGAACTTACGGTTGTAGCTGCTCCTGAGGCAGGACTCACCGCAGCCGTAAACCCGGTTTGTGAAGACGGGGTCATTGAACTGACCGGCCAGCCTGATAATGCCTCCTCTTTTAGCTGGGAACATAACGGAACTGGCGGAGAGGACGACTTTGTGAATACAACCGGAACAAACCCAATGTATTATCCCACATCAACGGATATCCAAAACGGCAGTGTAACGTTTACCTTTCATGTTACCGGAGAAGACCCTTGCAATGAAACCGTTTCGGAACAATTAACCGTGGATATTTTACAGGATGTTACTGTATATGCCGGACAGGATCAATCTACTTGTGCGAATAATTTTACAATTACAGGAGCTACGGCTGAAAATTATGCTACAGTGGAGTGGACTACTACCGGAGACGGAGAGTTTTCGGACCATACAGCTGTCAATCCGATTTACTACCCGGCAGGGAATGATTTTGGCGAGGAAGTGACTCTGACGATAGAAGGAGATTCAGAAAATCCATGTACGGGCATTGCGTCAGACCAGATGATATTGACAGTGCAGGAAGCACCGGATATCGCAGCAGGATCAGATGCAACCATTTGTGAAACAGAAGAAAAATATCACATCACTGAAGCGAATTCCGATGGGGCTACTGATGTTGAATGGTCTACAGGTGGTGACGGTTATTTTTCTGAAACAGGAGTTCAAAACCCAAAGTATTATCCAGGAACTTCTGATATTGAAAATGGTCTAGTAACCCTAACCATGACAGCTTCCAATCCCGGATGTGATGAAGTTACCGATCAGTTGGATTTGACCATCTTGCATAACCCAGAAGCGAATGCAGGGAATAATGAGACAATGTGTATAAGTGAAGAGGAAATCCAACTTACAACAGCAGAAATTTCCGGTGATTATGCAACAGTGCAATGGTCTACTAGCGGAGATGGTGCTTTTGAAGATGATAATGCGGTAAATCCAATTTATGAGCCAGGTTCGAATGACTATAATAAAAATTTCATTGAACTTACCATGTCTGTTATACCCGAAGATCCTTGCGGGCAGACAGACGTAGATGTGATGCGCCTTTACTTTGACCAGCCTCCTTCAATTCAGATTATTAACCCTGATCAGGATTTGATATGTGAAAGCGAAACTTATCCGCTGGTAGCCAGTGGAGACGATTATAGTGATCTACATTGGAGTAGTAGTGGATCCGGTACTTTTGTGCCTCAGGATCAGTTAACAACAATTTATTATCCTAGTGATGAGGATCGCGAGCTTGGTCAGGTTGAATTGACAATAACCGCTTCTCCGAGTAGTAATTGCTATTCTTTTGAAGATGAAGACCATATTACCTTAAATCTAAGTCCTGAACCGGATGTGGATGCAGGGTCAGATAAAAATGCATGTGAAGATGTATCGTTTCAATTAGCAGATGCTTCAGTAGATAATGCAGAGACATATAGGTGGGAAACCAGTGGATCGGGCTCTTTTGATGACAGGAATGAAATAAACACAACCTATAAGCCTAGCTCTGGTGATGCGAATAATGGCACTGTGGTACTTACGCTTAAAGCATTGGCAGAAAACCCTTGCAATGGGGAGTTTGCAGACCAGCTTACAGTGAATGTGACTTCGGAGGTTGTTGTTCATGCTGGCGAAGATGCAGAAGCCTGTGGCAGCTCTGAAGTGTCATATCAGTTGCAAGGCCAGGCTCAGTCATACTCTACAACAGAATGGGACACTGAAGGTGATGGTGTATTTAGTGATGCTTCTTCACCAACATCCCTTTACACACCTGGAAGTAACGATATCAATAATGGAAGTGTTCAGCTTTCACTCTCAGGCCTCCCAAATGATCCATGTCAGGAAATTGATACCTCTTTTGTGACCCTTACTTTCACTGATGCTCCTGAAATAATAGTAGGTTCGAATGAAGATATTGTTTGTGAAGGTAATACATATACTATAACCAGCGGACTGGATGTGTTGAATGCTTCAAATATTTCCTGGACCCACAATGGTTCGGGTGGCTTTAACAGTACTTCCATTGAACATCCTACTTACACGCCTGGTGAGAACGAAACCGGTGAAGTCTTACTAACCATAACGGCAAGTAGCGATGGGGAATGCAGTCAGGTTGATGCAACGGAAACAATTTCCTTGTTTATTGAACCTGCTGCTACCGCTTCAGTTAGTGAGGATGAACAAGAGCTAAGTATTTGTAGTAATGAATCACTGCAAATTACTTCAGCATCCGCATCTAACTTTAGTGATATAAACTGGACCTCCTCAGGTTCTTCTAATACAATACTTAATTCCAATACATTAACTCCTACTTATACACCAAGCAACGCTGACATAGAAGATGGCCAGGTAACATTGACATTAAATGCAATTCCCAATTCTCCTTGTCAGGATACTGCAAGGGCAACTGTTTTAGTAGAGATTTTACCTGAACCCCAGGTAAGCGCCGGCGAAGACGCTACAATTTGCGAGACAGACCAATACACTTTCCCTGTTGATCCAGTGAATGTTTTCGCAGAGAACACCAGCTCCTATTACTATCAAACGGACGGCGATGGTTATTTTATGAACAACGGTACAAGTCTGCAATCTACTTATGTCCCCGGAGATGAGGATATTCAAAACGGCCAGGTCACGCTAACTTTAGTTGGCGAACCTAACAATCCTTGTGATCAAAATGCAACCGACGTCATGGTGCTCACCATCGAACCATTACCTGTAGTGGATGCAGGTTCAGATGCTTCGGTCTGTGCTGGTAATGATTACCTTACTCAAGATGTTTCAGTTTCTGATGCCGTTTCTACTGAATGGACTTCTAACTCTGCCGGAGATGGTTACTTTGAAAACCCCTCACAACTTCAAACCACTTTTTATCCTGCTGAAGAAGATTATGAAAATGGAAGCGTTACTCTTACGCTCACAGCTGCCAGTACTTCATCGTGCGATACATCAATTTATGACGAGCTGGTATTGACCTTTCAGGATGAACCTTTAGCTGAGGCCGGGCCTGATGAAACGATTTGTGCCGGTCAATCGCTCACCATTACTCAGGCCAGTGCAGAGAATCATAATGGTGTAATCTGGGAAGCAATCAACAGTAATAATGGCACATGGCTGAATCAGAACACATTACAGCCTACGTATACCCCCAGCGAAACGGATACCGCACGCGGCTATGTGGACCTCCAAATGACGGCTCTTGCTGAGTCTCCCTGCGGGGAAGATGCTGTCAGCCAAATGCGTGTCAATATACAATCACAGCCTGAAGTTTCTGCCGGACCTGACATGGCCACTTGCTCAGGCAATGCCGTAACCCTGGGAGATGAAATTTTTGCTTATCATACAACTAATGTTTCCTGGGGTCATAACGGACAGGGAACTCTAACAAACAACAATACCTTAACGCCTACCTACACCCCTGACGAAAATGATGCAGGTAATGTAGTTACGCTTACAATTACCGGAATACCCGAAGATCCCTGTCAGGATGAGGTCTCAGCATCTATGGATATTGAAGTTGCTCCTGCACCTCAGATAACGATGATTGGCGATCAGGAAATATGCGAGGGACAGTCATTGGATATCACCGGAGCCGACGCTGAAGAATATGCTTCGCTTACCTGGTCTACATCAGGTTCGGGTACGTTTAGCCCATCTAACAATGAGCTTAATCCAACGTATCAACCCAGCGGAAATGATATCAATGCCGGGATAGTGACACTTACACTAACTGCAGAAGGTCAGGCCGATTGTGAGGATGCTGTGGAATCTTTTGAGCTTACCATCCAGGATCAGGTACAGGCTGACGCAGGACAGGACGACGCTGTGTGTGTGGGAACGGAGATACAATTGAGCGGTAGTATTGATGGTGATAATTATGCTTCCATTAACTGGGAAACAAATGGTAATGGTACATTTACAGGGGCTAATTCAACTACACCTGTTTACATCCCCGATGAATCTGATCTGGGAATCAACAATGGGGAACTTACCTTTACCATGAACGTTTCTGCTGACGACCCATGTAATGATGTCTCTGATGATGTTATGATCGAAGTGATTCCGGAACCGCTTGTCGATGTTGGTGATGATCGTGTTGTGTGTGAAAATGAAAATTTTGATATTACGAACATTGATGCCAGTAATTATTCCACTGCCGAATGGACCACTCCTACAGATGGCCATTTCACAAATTCTGATAATATTTTAACAACATATGTGCCAGGTGATCAGGATATTGATCAGGGAAGCGTGGAGCTTACCCTGACATTACAAGGACAAGAGCCGTGTGAATCAGAAGTCTATGATTCATTTATCCTGAATTTTGAGGAAGAACCTATAGCCGATGCCGGCCCGGATGTCGCCGTTTGTGATGATGAACATGCCATAACTAATGCTTCTGCCTCAAATTATGCCAACGTAGAGTGGAGTACCGATGGAGACGGCAATTTTGTTTCCGGTTCCAACACACAATCAGCAGAATATCAACCCGGTTCAGAAGATATTGCCAGCGGTAGTGTTGAACTTACCTTTACGGCTAAGGGCAATGGGCCTTGCGACGATGTGCAGGACCAGATGACGGTTACAATAGACCAAAGTCCAACAGCAAATGCAGGCTTTGATGGGGCTGTATGTGAAACAAATAACTTTAATCTGCAAGCGGCTACAGCCGATAACTATGCTTCATTAAGCTGGAGCACCAGTGGCGATGGTACTTTTACAGAAGATGATATTCTCAATCC
>CAYXJS010000076.1:0-12862 GCA_964465045.1 uncultured Bacteroidales bacterium
CTTCTTTTAATCAACACTTTATTGGCATTAAAAAAATCGTGCGGAATTGCTGGTTGTTAAGCTATGATATGATGGTACCTTCCTCTTCAAGCAATTCTTTAAAATCCTGGCTGTGTTCGTGCATCAGTTCTTTTGCTTTGTTGACCATTGTTTTAGATCCCACAATGAAGGATGCGCGCTGATGCAGCGTTTGTGGAATGATATCCAGGATATCATGAAACCCGTCCGATGCTTCTCCGCCTGCTTGTTTTGCCAGAAAAGCCATAGGAGCGCACTCATAAAGCAAACGCAACTTGCCGGTTGGGCTTTTCAGGTTGCCCGGATACATGTAAATGCCACCGACGATGAGATTACGATGAAAATCAGATACCAGCGATCCTACATATCGTGATTTGTATGGCCGATTGGTGGCCGGATCATCTACCTGGCAATACTTGATGTATTTTTTGATTCCCTCAGGAAAATAGATGTAGTTGGCTTCATTAATGGAATAGATGTTGCCGTATTCCGGAATTTGGATTTCGGGGTTCGAAAGCAAAAACAACCCGAAGGAATTATCATACGTAAATCCGTTTACCCCGTTGCCGGTAGAATAAACCAGCATCGTGGAAGAGCCGTACAAAATATACCCGGCTGCTACAATTTCCTTTCCGGGTTGTAACAAGTCCTGTTCCGTTACCGGTTCTCCCTGGTTGGTTTTCCGGCGGTAAACAGAAAAGATCGTTCCAACAGGAATGTTCACCTCAATGTTGGAGGAACCGTCCAGCGGATCCATGGCAACCACGTATTTTCCTATTTTGGAGTGTGGGTTATCAAAAACCACCATTTTTTCGTTTTCTTCAGAAGCGATAGCACAAACCTGGCTACCGTTTTGCAGGGCCTTAATAAAATGCTGGTTGGCAAACACATCCAGCTTTTTCTGCTGTTCGCCCTGCACATTTTCTCCCCCTTCGAATCCCATATTTTTGGTTAATCCGGCCATGTTTATCTCGCGATGTACTATCTTTGCGGCTATGCCAATGTCATGAAGTATCCGGGTTAGTTCTCCGGTAGCAAACGGAAAATCATGTTGTTTTTCGTTAATAAACTCTATAAGCGTTTTCATCAGAATGAAAAATTTAGTTGATAATGATTTATTTTGATTAGCGTTGATACAGCAAAAGTAATAAAATCCTGATGTATGGCAGTGTATTCAAAACCTTTAAAAAGCGTGTATGAAAGTTTACAAATTCGGTGGAATATCTTTGGCAACCCCTGAGGCGGTTAAACATGTAGCTAAAATCATGAAGGATTATCCTGCAAAAATCCTGGTTGTTTCAGCAATGGGAAAAATGACCAATGCTTTTGAAACCCTTGTTGAAGCGCATATGCGCCATCTTCCTGAAAAACAGGCGCGTTTGGAATATATTGTTGATTTTTACCAAAACATGGCGGAAGATTTATTTCAGGATAATGAAGAGGCCAGGCAGGAAGTAAAATCTTTGCTCGACAAGTTGCAAGATAAACTTGACAAGCCCGGTTTTGTAAATTACCGCAAAACATATGATCAGATAGTCTCTTATGGGGAATTGCTATCTTCCCTGATTGTTTCGCACTATTTCAGGCAAGAGGGAATTGAAAACAAATTATTGGATGCCCGGAAATGGCTTCATACCGATGATAAGTATGCCGAAGCGAATGTGGATGCACTAAAGTCTCAACAAACCCTTACGGGTATGCTTACTGATGAGGCTTTGAACATCACCCAGGGTTTTATTGGTGGGAACAGCGAAGGATTTACCACAACGCTTGGCCGCGAGGGTTCAGATTATACAGCAGCTTTGATAGCGCAGCTTACCGGTGCAGCAAGTGTAACGATCTGGAAAGATGTTCCCGGGCTGCTCAATGCCGATCCGAATCATTTCGAAGGCCCTGTTTTGCTTCAGCATATTTCTTATCACGAAGCCGTTGAGCTGGCATTTTACGGAGCAAAGGTAATCCATCCCAAAACCATTAAGCCACTTCAGAATCAGCGCATACCCCTTTTTGTAAAATCATTTAATAACCCGGAAGCCGGGGGTTCTGTTATTGATAATCAAACCACCTGGGATGAGGAGATCACTTCGTTTATCCTGAAAAAGCATCAAATGTTGCTGACATTGCGCACCAAAGATTTTTCATTCATGGCTGAAGACCATCTTCATGAGATTTATGGGCGGTTTAATTATTTTGGTTTGAAAGCCAATCTTATGCAGCATTCTGCCATTACCTTGTCGGTATGCATCGACCAGGATCATGAAACACTGGGTTCGCTGCTGGGAGCATTTGCAAACGACTATGAGATAAGATACAACAAAAACCTTGATCTTATCACCTTACGCCATTACAATGAGGCGGCAATCCGCAAAGTAACGAAAGGGCGTGAAATTATGCTGGAGCAAAGAAGCCGTGTAACCGCACAAGTAGTTTTGAAATAACAGCTCCAGTTAAAGCGTGTTTTCTGAAAGTAATAATCAGTTTACTGCTTTTACAGCCTTATTGATTGTAAATACTGGCATTACTACCGAACTGTGATGCCGGGTTTAATGCCAGGCTCTCTATCTGAATAAAATGTTTTCCAACAAATCAAGTTGTTTACTTATTGGGTACAACTTTTTTCATTTCAGGCAGAAACTCTTTGAATCGCAGCCTTCTTATAATCATGGTCAGAAGATCGCGATAAGCTTCAGTAAAGCTAAAGTTATCTTCATCGTAATAATCCTTTTGTAACGGTTGATTACCTACGTTTCCCATGTCAATGGCTTTTGTATTAAACTCTTCTACTTCAATGTAGGGAACAATATTGCTCATTACGGGCATTTTACCGTAATCTTCCCTGAGCAAGAGGTCCACGATTTTATCAGCAAGCGTTAGGGTTAGTTTACGGTCATATTTCCGGCAGGTTCCTGCCCTGGGATAATACCCGGAAATCTGGGCACGGGCACTAATACCTAAGGTACTGTTAATTTCCGAGGCAATTTTTCCGCTAATGCCCCCAAACCGGGGATGTCCATATTCGTCTACTTCGGCGCTTGCATATACAACATCCAGTTTTTGTTTTTCATTATCATACCACCTAACACCTTCTGATACAGGAATGATGAGGCTTTTCGTAGGAGAGTCTTTGTAAGCTTTTTCAATGGTTTGGAAGAATCGCTCTTTGCGTTCTTTAGTCATTTCAATTTCCGGGATCAGGGCAATGTCAGAGCCTCCAAATATGGCGCTTCCTGTGAGCCAACCGGCGTTGCGCCCCATCACTTCCATTACAAAAATACGGTTATGCGATTCGGCCGTAGTGCGCAGCCTGCCGGTAAACTCGGCTATCGCTTTTGCTGCCGAGGGGAATCCCGGGCATAATACGGCTTCGATGTCTTTGCCGTGGTAGTGATGTATGGTTTTGGTGCGCAAGTCGTTATCGATGGTTTTAGGAAATCCTATGACGGGGATGTTATGATTTTCATATAGCTTTTTAGCTGCACCGTTTGTGTCATCACCGCCGATTGTGACCAGCACATCGATTTTGTAGCGATCCAGGTTTTTCAACACCTGGTCTACCCGGCTTTCGGGATTTTTTTTAGATGGATAAGGATTGGTTCGGCTGCTGCCCAGGGCGGTTCCCCCATACCATCCTTCATATGGTACGTTCGTGAGGTCAACCACATCCCCTTCTCCTAATAGACCTTTCCAGCCTTTGCGAACACCGTAGACTTTAAACCCCAGCATAGAGGCACGGTTACGAATGGATTCGATGCTTGAGTTGATAGCCGGCGTGTCTCCACCACCGGTCAGAATAGCCAGTGTTTTGCCACAGAAGATTTTCTCTTTTTTGGTCATAGTAGCTTGATTATTGCTTTTTGATATTTTGTTGATTTGCGGAATACACGGCTCCATTGCCTGAGTGTATTCAGGAGGGTAAAGTTATTAAAAATGAACAAAAAACATATAATCTGCCTGATTTCTTTAAAAAATCAGAAATTTCAGGATACGTAGCAAGCCCGGCAATGGTCTAAGTGTGATGTTTATTCGTTTTCTATCAGCTTGTTAATGAATGCTTTCATGGAGATGTTTTCTGCTTCGGCCTTGTAATTTCTTACAATGCGATGTTGCAAAATAGGGTGGGCTACAGCCTGGACATCTTCAATATCAGGCGAGTATTTTCCCTGGATGGCAGCATGGGTTTTTGCTCCGATTACCAAATACTGCGAGGCACGCGGACCGGCGCCCCAGTGCAGGTATTCTTTCGCCCAGGGATGAGCATTTATAGATTCCGGGCGCGACCGCGTAGCCAAATCAACGGCATATTGATATACATTATCCGGTACAGGTATACGCTGCAGAAGACTTTGAAAGTACAGAATTTCATCGGCAGTCAGGACTTTTTCTACCTTCGATGGGTCGCCCGACGTTGTGTTTTTAACAATTTCCAGTTCTTCTTCAGCTGAAGGGTAGTCGAGCCAGATGTTAAACATAAAGCGGTCGAGCTGGGCTTCCGGAAGTGGGTAAGTGCCTTCTTGCTCTATTGGATTTTGTGTAGCCAGGACGAAAAAGGGTTCCTGAAGGGTATACTTTATCCCGGCTACTGTTACTGCTTTTTCCTGCATGGCCTCCAGCAGGGCCGATTGGGTTTTTGGGGGTGTGCGGTTGATTTCATCAGCTAAAATGACATTGGCAAAAACGGGTCCTTTATGGAATTGGAAAGAACGGTTCTGGTTCAATATTTCGGTACCGATAATGTCAGAAGGCATTAAATCAGGTGTAAACTGGATGCGGTTATAGCTTAATCCCAATGCTTTGGATATCGTATTTACAAGCAATGTTTTGGCCAGCCCGGGCACTCCTACCAATAAGCCATGTCCCTGGCTGAATATAGCAATAACCACATTTCGGACAACTTCGTCCTGCCCAACAATAACTTTTCTGATTTCCTTACGGAAGGCATTGTATTTTTCTACAAAGAGATCTAACCCCTCTTTATCCGTCTGTATATTCTTTTCTATCATTTCTTCCTTCATCTGTGTAAACTTTTATGTTCAGCTAATGATGTATCAAAGCAAAATGCAATTTCAATTTGGTATTTTTGAATTTTCCCTTCACAAGGCTATTCTGTCCATTGATGCTTCATACTGCATTTTTGCATTCCATTACTGCGTCAGCTCCTTATCATAATCCGCTTCAAACTTACAATCTTTGTAAGGGGGATTGATACGGATATACGTTTCTTTTCTTTGGTTTTTAATCCATTCCTGCAGTTTTTCGGCTTTTTTCTGTTCTTCGGCCCATCTTTTCACTGTGTGATAATCGCGTTCAAGATTGGCGCGGTGGGGCTCTGATTTTTCCTGAAGGTAGATAATCCGGTAGGCTTTGCGGTTGTCATCGGTTTGCATGGGGATTGCATCCGATACGCCTCCTACATCCAGGTTTTCTACGGTATTACTTACGTTGGCTTCCAAATCTTCAGCAGTAAAACGTTTGTCGTTCGTTTTCTGGTTAATCATGATACCGCCGTTAGCTGCATCGGAGTTGTCGGAATATTTCCGGGCAGCTTCTTCAAAGTCAATGTCTCCTTTTCGTATTTTTTTCGCGATAGAGTCCAGTTCTTTTTTTGCTTTTGCAAGGTCTTCCACTCTGGGCTCCGGGCTAATAAGGATGTGCCTCACGTTGATTTGCTCTCCTCTTCTTTCAATAAGCTGGACGATATGAAAACCTGCTTTCGTTTTTATGACTTCAGATACTTCTCCTTTTTTAAGGTTGTAAGCTACTGCTTCAAACTCCGGATATAATTCACCGCGGCCATAAAATCCTAATTCCCCACCGTTTTTAGCAGAGCCGGGGTCTTGCGAGTAGAGTATAGCCAGTGTAGAAAACTTTTCACCGTCAATAATCCGCTGGCGCAATTCTTTGATCCTGTTTCTGGCTTCATTAAGCACAGATGGGTCTATTGGTGGTTTTTTAACGATATGACCGATGACATACTCCGTAGGTACCATCGGGATGGAGTCTTTAGGAATGCGCTCGTAAAATTTCCTTACCTCTGAGGGTGTTATGTTAACGTTTTTGGTGAGTAAATCACGCTCTTGTTGCACCATCATTTGTTCATGAATCATTTCCCTGAATTCATCCTTGATGTCTTCGATACTCTTGTTGTAATAATCTTCCAGCTTTTTTTCCGAGCCCATCTCGTTTACAAAATAGCGAATGCGCTGGTTCATATTGGCTTCTACTTGCTCATCAGAAACTTCGATGCTGTCAACCACTTCAGCCTGGTGCAGCAGCATTTTCTGGATGATTAGGTTTTGCAGGATATCACATCGTACTTTTTGTCCGCCCTGTATGTTTCCCTGCATGCGGAATTGAAGATATTGTGTTTCTACATCGGATGCCAGGACAATTTTTTCACCGGCAATAGCAGCAATACCATCAATTATTTTTTGTTGTGCGAATGCACCGCTTATAAAAAGCATAAATACACCCGCAAGGATCATTTTTTTCATAAATCGATTTCTTCTCAATATCATTCTCATTTAATACACCTCAATATCATTGTTTTCAAAACCCTTACTAACTATATCGTTCCTCATTTTTCTCAGGAATTCCAGCCTTCTCCGGTTTAGGAGAACGTTCTTTATCTCGGAAGAAACAAACTCAAGTGGTTTAATTTCGCCGGCAGCCCTCGTTCCGTTGATTTGCAATAAATAACGGTATGCATCGTCAGTTAATTCTGTTGTGCTGTATTTAATGCCACTGACTGAGGTAACACGCAAAGGTAACTTTTTAGCAGCATCTTCAAAGTAAATCCAAATTGGTTCCAGAAAATAATCCAGATTGTTTTCCTTACAATAGGATTCTATTTCCTGAGTGTTGTTAGCATTAAAAAAGACCTTCCTTGCTTTTTGTGTGTTGTTGTATTGCAACGGCAAAACGATATAGTTTATTTTCACGATCTCATTTTCAAGGATGAAGTTTTCTTTATTCGTATTGTAGTATTCTTCAATTTCTTTATGAGATATACCTGTATCTGCATTTTGTTTGATTAATTGTGTCTCAAATTGATGTATTAACAACTCATTGCGGTAATTTTCCACTTTCTGTTGCAATTCCGGGTTGTTTTCCGGGAGGTTTTCCTTTGCCTGATTTATCAGCATTTGTTTTTGCACCCACTGATTGATGATGTTTTTAGCCATAGAGAGGCTGTCTCTTGGTGAAATCTTTTCCGGGATACGCGAAGCGATATCCGACAGATATAAATAATTATTCCCCACGCGTGCGGCAGCAGGCTCGTTACGATCGTTTGGAAAAAACGAGCATGAACCGAAAAGAAAGATACCGAGTATGGCTAAAACAAAATCTTTATTCACGTATTTACAATTCTATTTTATCAAAAACACGGTTATGAACCTTAAATTCATACCGGTTACGCAATTCCTGCAGCCACTTTTCTTCCAGATAATTCTGGTAGTCTGCCGTTATGGAGCCACGAGCTTCTTTAAGTGTTTTTGGTTCAGGATCTACAAACTCATGGATATAAACAAAGAATTTGCGGTCTTTGTGCGTATGTACATCGCTTAATCCTTTACTCCATTTCACGGTTTTAATTTTTTCATTGGCGTCTTTTTCAAATTTCCCTTCCTGAACCATAACTGTTTGGCGTGTGCTGTCGTTGAGGGCTTCTCTGATTTTTTTTCCTGAAGCTCCCGTAGCGGCAAGTTTCCGGGCTTGTTCCAGCACCTCGTCTTCGAGCAGGGTTACAATCGTAGCTTTGGCACGTTCATCCCACATGTAATTTTCCTTCCGTTTTTCATGGAAAGCTTTCAGTCCTGTGGTGTCTTTAACAGCTTTGTCCCATACCTGGTCATTTGTCAGCTCGAAAAGCAAAATGCCGTCGCGGTATTCCTGCATTAATTTTTTGAACTCCGGATACTTTTCGTCGAGCCGGTTTTTTTCATAAGC
This sequence comes from uncultured Bacteroidales bacterium, assembly GCA_964465045.1. Classification (GTDB taxonomy): domain Bacteria; phylum Bacteroidota; class Bacteroidia; order Bacteroidales; family JAIPAH01; genus JAIPAH01. The sequence goes on from CAYXJS010000076.1 coordinate 7,966, forward strand.
CAGCGTTTTCTCATCCACGAAATCGCTGAACTTCTTCCTGAGCAACACTGAAAGGTCTTGCGATTTTGTCCTTTTCATTGTTTCTTCAAGGTGCTTTGCGAAATCGTATTGTGTAAAAACAGCATTGCCAATTTCAAATACAGTGGCTTGCAGGTTTTTTACTGTATCGGCATTCCAATCTTTATTAAAGTAGCTCTTATCCACGAAATTCTTCACTGCCAAAGCAGCTTTTTCGTTCATTGTGGCGTTATATTCCTTCTGCAATTTTTTAATGAGGGCTTCCTGGCTTTTATCAGCTCGATCGCTTTTGGAAATTTGCCTTTTGATTTCTTCTTTGTTTTCTTCGAAGCTTCCAATAGGCTTATGCTCCAGCAGTTTTACAATATGCCATCCGTAACGGGATTTAAAAGGATTAGAGATATCTCCTTCCTCTTCAAGTTGGGTAACGGCTTCCACAAAAGAGGGTATCATCCGGTTGGATGTGAATGCCGGAAGTTCTCCGCCTTTTTTTGCCGATGCTTTGTCATCGCTGTGTTTTTTCACCAGCTTACTGAAATCAGCTCCTTCTTTGAGCATATTGTATATGCTGTCAATTTCATGTTTTATCTTTAATGAGTCTTGTTCGTTTTTAGCTCGCGTAAGAATTTTCAGCAGGTGTGCTACTTTCACTTCGCCGAGGGCATCACGTTCGTCTTCTAATTTTATGATGTGATATCCGAAGCGTGTTCTTACCGGTTTGGAGATGTCTCCGGGCTCCATTTGGTAAACGGCACTTTCAAAAGGATAAACCATATCAAATACAGTAAAATAACCTAAGTCTCCTTTGTTTCCGGGCATTTTACGTCCTTGTCTCACCTGCTCTCTTGCGGAGGGGTCTTCGGAATGCTCCACGGCAAGTTCGCCGAAATCTTTTCCTGCCAAAGCTTGTTTTCGTACTTCTATGGCTTTGTTGTAAGCTTTTAGTGTGTCTTCCGGGGCGGCATTTTCTCCTGTGCGGAAGAGAATATGGGAGGCTCTGACATCATGTTGCATCCGGTTATATGCCTCGCGCAGCAATTTTTGATTGGCATCCTCATCAATCAAATAGGGTTCTGCCAGTTGTTCGCGGTATCCTTTCAATTCCTCTTGCAATTCCTTTATCGTATCATATCCTAAACGCTCAGCTTCTTTCACTTTGAGCTTATAATTGATGTAGAGGTCAAGATACTCTTCTAACGCTTCTTTTGAATTTTCGTTTTCAGGGTTGTTTTTGCTGAAAACGGACAGAAACTCGTCTACGGTGATTTTATCATCCCCGATGGTGATGACCGTGGCGTCTTTGTTTTGTGACCAGCCAGTGAGGGTCATCAGCGTAATTAAAAAAAATGAGATAAAGTATTTTTTCATGGTTCGTTGGTTTTTAATTTAATGACGACTGTAATTTGGTGCTTCTCTGGTTATGGTAATATCATGGGGGTGACTTTCCGCAATTCCTGCAGGTGACACCTGGATGAAGCGTGCTTTTTTCAGATCCGCAATCGTAGCTGAACCCGTATATCCCATACCGGCTTTCAACCCGCCTAACAATTGATGAATTACTTCTGACAGTTCCCCTTTGTAAGCCACGCGACCAACAATTCCTTCCGGAACCAACTTATTGATATCATCTTCACCTTCCTGAAAATAGCGGTCTTTAGAGCCTTTTTCCATGGCGTCAAGCGAACCCATTCCACGATAGGTTTTGAATTTTCTTCCCTCAAAAATGATGGTTTCTCCGGGTGATTCATCTACGCCGGCAAACAATGATCCGGCCATAATGGTGCTGGCCCCGGCGGCCAGGGCTTTAACGATATCGCCGGTGTAGCGGATTCCGCCATCACCGATTAGTGGCACGCCTGTTCCTTCAAGAGCCTCAGCAACGTTGGCAATAGCGCTGAGCTGAGGTACACCAATACCTGCAATAACACGCGTAGTGCAGATAGAGCCCGGTCCGATGCCCACTTTTACTCCATCAACGCCGGCTTCAACCAAGTCTGCTGCCGCTTCGGCAGTACCGATGTTTCCGGCTATCACATCAATAGAAGGATAGTTTTGTTTGATAAGTTTTACTGTGTTGATAACTCCTTTAGAATGGCCGTGGGCCGTATCAACCACTAAAGCATCCACGCCCGCATCCACCAACAATTTTATACGTTCGGTTGTATCTGGGGCCGTGCCAACAGCAGCAGCTACCCTGAGCCTTCCACGCTGGTCTTTACATGCATTAGGTCGTTCTTTAATTTTGATAATGTCTTTGTATGTAATAAGACCAACCAGGTGATAATTCTCATCTACAACAGGCAGTTTTTCGATTTTGTATTCCTGCAATGTTTTGGCAGCCTGTTCAAAATCAATAAATTCAGTAGTTGTAACCAGGTTTTCTTGTGTCATGACCTCTGAAACACTACGGCGCAGGTTTTTCTCAAACCTCAGGTCGCGGTTGGTAACAATACCTACCAACACATTTTCGCCATTGACTACAGGTATGCCGCCGATATGATAATGGCTCATCAGATTAAGCGCTTCAGCAACAGATGCTTCTGCATGAATGGTTATCGGATCGAGAATCATTCCGTTTTCGGCTCGCTTTACCTGTTTAACCTGAGCGGCCTGTTCTTCGGCAGGTAAATTTTTGTGAATTACCCCAATTCCGCCCTCACGTGCCATAGCGATTGCCATGGTATACTCTGTAACTGTATCCATGGCTGCAGACACGATAGGAATGTTTAAAGGAATGTTCCGGGAAAAAAGAGTGGTAGTGTCGGCCTGCCGTGGAAGAATCTCAGAGTAGGCCGGGACGAGTAATACATCATCGTACGTTAGCCCCTCATTATTAAACCTGTTTGGTTTCATAGCTTCGTTATGATACGTTTTAATTTGGGCAAAGGTATTAAAATTGTGTTTAAACACCTCTTAATATTTGTTAAGAGCATCTTCAAACATATTGGTTTTGCTAAGGTTAGCGGATTAATAACACATTGCCTTTTTGGGTTTGGATTTCGTTTTTCTCATCGCGGTAACGGAGTAAATAAACATAGTTGCCCTGAGGCGCTTTTTCACCGTTAATTTTTCCATCCCAGCCTTCTTCGGGTTGGGTTGATTCATAAATTTGTTTTCCCCATCGGTCAAAGATCAGCATTTGGTAATCCTCAGATGATAAATTCCTTGATTCGGGCTTGAAAACATAAGAAACACCACCTTCCGGCATAAATGCATTGGGCATGATGACTTTGGTTTCCTGAACGGCTGCGGCAAAATTGGAATGACTGATTTGTCCTCCATCACTGATGGCTTCAATACGGTAACGAAACTGTCCCTGATTAGGGAAGTTTTGTGGAATGTCTTCATATTGCGTTTGATTGCCGGGAATAACAGCGATTTCTTCCGGCTGATCCTGAGCGGGGTGATAACGCAAGACCCTATGTTTGAGGGTTTCCCATCCTTCGTAAAGATTCCACTCTAAGATGTTTCTGTTTTCTGAGGTTTCTACATTAAGATGGATGGATGTTGACGGAAAATCAGCCGACATTGCTTCAATATCACACAAATCAATCGCTTCCGCGCGATAGGTGTAGGATTGGTTTACCGGAGCAACTTCTGCATCTGTGATTGTGATTTCTTCTTCCTCAGTGGGAGTGATTTCTGTTAAAACGCTTTCTTCTCCTGCTTCGTTGATTCTGTATATTCTGTATCCATTTAGCTCCGGTTCGGGTGTGGAATGAAGGGAGATTTCAATGTTTTGGTTTTCAAGTACGGTCACATTCTCAAAGCGAAACTCTTCCGGCAGCGGGATTTCTTCTGTGGTGACAGTTTTGGGGCATGATGTGGATGTCCCGGCCGGCTCCCCGTCGATTTCCAGGAAAGTGCGGATAAAATACTCATAAGTGCTGCCGCTGTTGATGTCTTCGTGTGTGTAGCTGTCAGCGGGAGAGGGGATTGTATCCAGCTTCACCGCCGGGTTTCCGTCTTCCGAAGCCCAGATTTCATGCCTGGCGATGGTTTGGTTGATGCCTTCACTTACATGGTATTCATCAAAGGAGATAGTTACAGTGCGGGCGCATCTGTCTTCCGCCAGATTTCTTATTACTGATATTGCCTGGAAATATTCTATAAATAAATTTGGAGAAGATTCACATTTGCTTTTTGTAATTATCAAAAATTTGTCTTGGCTATCGCACGGGTTTATATCTTCCGTAATCAAGGCTGATGGATTATTTTGGTTTTCAATTATAGCTACTGGATTTTCTGAGGGGTTTCCGTTATCCTGTTCAGGTATGATTTGGTAATTCATGAAGGTGGCATGATTGGACGGTTCCCAACCAAGAATCAAATCATCAGTTGCTTGGTCATAACTGATACTATCTAAAATCACTGTTTCCGGCTTCGGATCTTCTTCATTATAAGGCTCATCAGGAAATTGAGGCGATGTTTGGGAATTTTCCTCCCAGAATACAGTTGCACGGTAAACAACGTTGGTATTGCAATGCACCGAATCAGTATAGGTAGTGCCTGGAGATTCAACTTCAGTAAGTTTTTCGAATACATCATCTCCATCTTCGCGATATTCTATCTTCACATACTTCCATTCATCCAAGCCATTAATATTCCATTCCAAAGGGATTAATCCATCAACTTCATCATTGATTGTGGATAGCTCTATACTTTGCGTAAAAGCAGAAACCTGCAATAAAACCAGCAACAATATGGCAATCCCTGATTTTTTCATCGATATATTTTGTTTTGCATTGCGGTAATGAGCCCCCTCAAAATGAATTAAATTTTTTATTGAATTATTTGATTTTTAATTAAATAACCATTGTTGTACGGTAAAACAATTAAGATTTCTCCCTGCGGTCGAAATGACGAGGCTTTCAGAGTA
>CAYXJS010000077.1:0-12824 GCA_964465045.1 uncultured Bacteroidales bacterium
CAGCCTCCTCATCCACGTTGCAGAAAAGGGCAATTTTTCGTCTGAGTCCGCTGTTGATATTCCGTTCTGCACGGCAAACAATAATGTCTGGCTGAACACCGGATTCCTGCAGGGTTTTTACAGAATGCTGCGTAGGCTTGGTTTTTAACTCTCCCGCTGCTGCAAGGTAGGGAACCAGCGTAAGGTGAATCACCAGCGCGTCTTTTCCCATCTCCCAACGAAGCTGACGTACCGCTTCAATATAGGGCAACGATTCTATATCGCCTACGGTGCCGCCAATTTCAGTGATGATAAAGTCATAATCGCCTTTGTTGCCTAAGGTTTTGATGCGGTTTTTGATTTCATCCGTGATGTGCGGAATTACCTGAACCGTTTCACCCAAAAAATCACCACGACGCTCTTTTTCTATCACAGAACGGTATATAGCGCCGGTAGTTACGTTATTGGCTTGTGAAGTAGACTTCCCGATAAAACGCTCGTAATGCCCCAGGTCCAGGTCTGTTTCCGCTCCGTCTTTGGTAACATAGCACTCCCCGTGCTCGTAAGGATTTAACGTGCCCGGGTCCACATTGATATAGGGATCCAGTTTTTGAATGGTAATTTCATACCCCCGCGCTTTTAGGAGTTTCCCCAGCGAGGCTGAAATGATGCCTTTACCCAGAGAAGATGTAACGCCGCCTGTAACAAAAATATACTTAGCCATAACCCCGATTTTTTTGGAAAGTGCAAAAGTACAACATCTTTTATGAAAATTCACTCCTTTTGCTTTAGTTTAAAAGGGCTTTGTGGCAGTGTTGAAAACTCTCAAAAAGATTGTATTTTTGTTTAAAATAATTTAAGATGAGCAACATTGAAATGACAGCTATATTTGACCCATGCAAGGAAGGCGGCTATATTGCTTATCTAGAAGAAATTCCAGGCATTAATAGTCAAGGGGAAACAATCGAGGAGGCCAAAGAAAATCTGACTGAAGCAATTAATATTGTGTTTGAAGAGAGGAGATCAAACCTGAGAAAAAACAAAAATAAAGGAGTAATGAAGCTAACAACTCAAACGCTTACTTTTAATCTGTAGTGAAAAGGAAAAAACTAATCAAGTACCTTGAAGAACATAATTGTATACTCATCAGGGAAGGCGGAAAGCACTCTCTTTATAGAAATATTCTAACCGGGGATTTATCAACAGTGCCAAGGCATTCAGATATAAAGGAAAACTTATGTAGAAAAATTTGCAAAGACCTGGGAATCCCTGATATCTTGAAGAAATAAATGCAATTGGGTTTTAAATAGACTCTACAGAGCATTCAGGAAATGACTATTTTGGACATAAAACCGATTTAGAAACCTTTACGTCCACTGTAATCCGAATAATAAATTGTTTTGAAATTAAAAACGAAAGAATATCACCAAATTCCGGAATAAATATCGCATTCAGTCGGCTCGTTTGAAAAATTGGGATTATGGCTGGAATGCGGCATATTTTGTGACCATTTGCACAGCAAACAGGGAATTTTCATCATTTATACGGATACGAGTGTATTCTTTCATTAATTTTGCACCTGTTAAATCATCGAAGGCAAAAATTGCCCTAAAATCATGCAGACATTTATACACTACTTTTTGCATTTAGTATTTCCATTTTTTATTGCTTACGGATTTTTTAGAAACGATTGGAAAAAAGTCTATTTAATACTTCTAGCCACCATGTTGGTTGACATAGACCATTTACTTGCGGATCCGATTTTTGAGGCAAACAGGTGCAGTATAAACTTTCACCCGCTGCATACTTATTATGCGATGATTGTTTATGCAATAATGCTGTTCTTACGTAAGCCCTTTAATATAATTGGCATAGGACTATTATTACATATGCTGACGGATTTCATCGTCTGTATGATGATGTATTCTGAATGCAAAGACTGTTTTTCAGACTCACCTTCAATTGAACTGTTGAGAACAACTTCAAAAGTTTTAGGAATATGAACATGCAAAATAATTGCATAAAGATATTCAAAAGGAGTAATAAACTACAACGGTAACAAACAGCAGCATATTTTTTTCGTAATTTTGTATTCAGCGTCAATGATTGATCTGAGCGCTGGGAAAATAACATATTAGTTGACAGGAGGTAAGTACGCGAAGAATTGATTTGACTCACAGATAAAATTGCTTATAGAAACTTATAATTCACAATACCAATGAAAAGCTACTTGAAATTGCCCCTGATATTCATGATGGTATCGCTGCTTGCATTTGCTTCCAATGCTCAAAATGTTTATGATGATTTTGAATACGACGGAACCATTGAAGAAGATCAGGATGAATATAGTTTGGTTTGGGCTGACGAGTTTAACACCGACGGAGCTATCGATGCTAACAAATGGTTTCATCAAACCAAATTGCCTAACGGAACTAGCTGGTTCAACAACGAAATCCAGCATTATACTGACCGCACCGATAACGCCGTGGTTGAGGATGGAATACTAAAAATCATTGCCAAAAAAGAAACCTACACGGACCAGGATGTAACCAAAGATTATACTTCCGCGCGATTGAATTCCAAGTTTGCCTTCACCTACGGAAAAGTAGAGATAAAAGCCAAACTGCCCATGGGTGTCGGCACATGGCCCGCGATTTGGATGCTCGGAACAAACATCAATGAAGATGGCGCTTATTGGGAAACACAGGGATACGGAACCACTGGTTGGCCTGACTGTGGCGAAATAGACATTATGGAGCACTGGGGAAGTGACCAAAACTTCGTGCAGAGCGCCACACATACACCTTCGAGCTATGGAGCTACTGAAAATCATGGCGGACAAACCATTCCCACTGCCAGTACTGAGTTCCATGTATATTCGCTGGAATGGACTCCCGACAAACTCATATTCGCCGTGGATGGAAATACCCATTATGTTTATCAACCGCAAGAACAAAACGCGGATACCTGGCCTTTTGACGATTACCAGTATCTGCTGCTAAATATTGCCCTACAACAGAGCATTGAAGATAACTTTACGGAAAGCGCAATGGAAATCGATTATGTGCGTGTATACCAACGAGACGATTTAAGTGTTAGCGATTTGGAGCAGCACAACAGCCCACAGGTTTATCCCAATCCGGTTCAAGATCAGCTAAGGCTCATCTTTGATGATCTCCCGGAAGGGGAAACCGCATTATTAAAAATCTATAATTTAGGCGGACAACTTGTTAAAGCAAAAGAGGTTTCTACTGAATCTAATCAGATTACGCTGGACGAACTTGGCTCATTGCCAAAAGGAGTGTATTCGGGTACAGTAAACATTCAGAATCATCTTTACAGCTTCAAGATGATCAAATAGCAGGTTTCTTTCTTGAATGAAAAGCTCCGGGATGACCAGATAATTATGCTTTCTTCCGGAGTTTTTGTTTGCTTGCTATGGCTTCGTTTGTGTTTTTTTATTGTATGAGAAGGTAATGAAAACCATAACAAAAGCTGTTTAAGTACTGATAGTATCGCTGCATCGTGCAGCTCAGATTAATATTTTAAAGCCGTTTTCACAGTTTATTGTTGTGATGGAAAAATTAATCCAGCAAAAGAATAATGCGTTCAGTTCAAAAAAGAAAACAAAGCCGGAAAATTGAAGAAGCAACGCAAATAACATAAGGCTTTTATCAATACATCTTATTAGAATAAACAAAAAAACATAAGAGCAAAGTAAACATGGGTTGAAAAGTTTTTATATTTACATCTTATTAACAAAATACAAAAACTTATGCTTCGTTTTAAAATACCTAATGTACGTTTATTGATTTATTTACTTCCAATTATTGCACTACTATCGGGTTGCCAGCAACGGGATAAAATTACTACCTTAGAGCAGTTAGAAAATAAAGAATTTGCTGTTCCAACAGGAACTATTGCCGATGAGCTGGTATTATCAAGGTTTCCTGAAGCGGATTTCAAATACTTTAATAATGTTTTGGATGCCTGCCTTGCTGTTAAAGGAAACAAAGCTGATGCGGCAGCATATGATGAGCCTATTTTAAGAAATATAGCTGCAAAAAACCCTGGCCTGAAGGTCTTGCCGGATATGATAACCAAAGATAATTATGGCTTTGCTGTGAGAAAAACAGACACAGAATTGAAAGAATCCATTGATAAGGTATTGAATGAAATGACAGAAAGTGGAGAATATCAGAAGATGCTGAAAAGATGGCTTCCTGACAAAGGAGAACCGGCGCCTATGCCTGAAATTACAACAGGCAATAATGGTGTTTTGGTGCTTGGAACGGCAGCCACTACAGAACCTTTTTCTTTTGTGGATGGCTCCAGAAACATTGTTGGACTGGATATCGAAATTGCCCGGAAGGTGGCTAAATCGCTGGACAAAAAACTGAAAGTAGTGAATATGGAGTTTGGCTCAATGATTCCTGCCTTAGATTCAAAAAAAGTGGATATGATTGGAGCATGCATCACGATTACAGATGAACGCGCTAAAAAAGTGTTGTTTTCTGAGCCATATTACGAGGGAGGTATTGCAGCCCTGGTCAGGGAATAAATTATGAAACGGAAAATTGCTTTTATTTTTATAACAGGGATACTAACCTTATATTCCTGCAAAACTGAATCACCTTCTTTAGAGTCGCTGCAAGACTTTAATCATAGTAATGTAGCAATTGGCGCCATGACTGGCTCTACAGGAGAGATGCATTCCGAAATGAAATTTCCTGTAGCGGCAACTAAGAGCTTTGACGATATTATGGATGGCATTGCAGCCCTCAAGTCCGGACAAATAGAGGCTGTTATTACAGCTTATCCTACAGCGCTTAATGTCGTGAAGCACAATCCTGACCTGAAGTTGATTGCCGAACCGGTAGATTATGAAAATACGGCCATGGCAGTGAAAAAAGAGAATGTATCGCTTTTACGGGAGCTTGATTCCCTCATTGCGGTTTTTAAATCTGATGGAACGCTGGAAGACATGAAGAAGCGCTGGCTTAAAGATGACCTTTCACCTTATGAAAAGGCAGTAATACCACTTCCGGAAAAGGGAAATGTGCTTAAAGTGGGAACCAATGCAACGCGCGAACCGTTTGCTTTTACCGATGAAAACCGGAATGTAACCGGGCATGACGGTGAATTGGCACGGCGTATTGCGGCAGCCTTAGGGCGGCCCATCCTGTTTTCAGATATGAAATTTTCCGCGTTGATTCCGGCTTTACAATCAGGAAAAATTGATGTGATCATTTCGGGTATGACAGCCACTGAAGAGCGGGCAAAATCAGTAAACTTCACACAACCTTATTTTAAAAATTCACAGGTATTAATTGTAAAAAATCCTTCCGGAAAATCAAAATCAGAAGCTGAGGAAGAAACGCCGGAAAAAATGCTGGAGGTGCTGGATGATATTGCAGGTAAAAAGGTAGGGGTTTATGCCGGCACAATCCATGATGAGTTCGTTCAGGATAATTACCCATCCACTCGGATTTATCGCTATAATGCTCTCTCCGATATTATATTAGCGCTAAAATCAGACAAAATTGATGCGGCTTTTTTAGATTTGGTTTCAGCTAAGGTGATGTTAAAAACCAACCCGGAAATTGGGATTTTAACAGAAGATGCGCTTTCTTTGCCGGTAGCAGCCGGGTTTCGTTACGAAAATCAGCAATTGCTTGCAGATTTTAATGATTTTCTCAAGGAAATCAGAGTGGATGGAACCTATGATAGTATGTATCAACGATGGTTTGTGGATGATCCGGAAACGGCAGTTATGCCGGAATTTAAGTTTGACAAGGAAGGGGAGCTCATTTCCCTTGCCGTAGCTGTGGGTGACTTACCCAATTCAGCCATTGTAAATGGAGAACATGTTGGTTTTGATATAGAGATGATCAAAACCTTTGCTCAGCGCAGAGGCTATCAGCTTAAAATTTCTACTATGGAATTTGGCTCTTTGATTGCCGCGCTCTCTTCAGGTAAAGCCGATATTATTGCTGATGGCATTGCTATTACTGAGGAAAGAAAGGAGAAAGTAGCCTTTTCGGATAGTTACAACACCTTTAAAACCGGAGTATTGGCGCTGAATAAACATCTTGCGGGTTCCTCCAAGGTTAATAATCAAGATAATGAAAACAAAAACGCACATATGGAACTAACATTTTTTCAGGAAATTGCTGACAGTTTCTACAGCAATATTATTCATGAAAAACGCTACTTACTAATCCTGGATGGTTTGAACACCACCATTATTATTTCAGTATTTGCCACGATATTCGGAACATTGCTGGGCGCATTAATTTGTTTCATGCGCATGTCAAAAAACAAGTTGATGAACGCTTTTTCCTCAGTATACATTTCTGTACTGCGCGGCACACCGGTTTTGGTGGTTTTGATGATTATTTTTTATGTGATATTTGCTTCTTTGGATATCTCTCCGGTGATGGTATCTGTGCTGGCTTTTGGGTTTAATTTTGCAGCCTATGTTTCAGAAATGTTTCGCACTGGCATACAAAGTATTGACAGAGGCCAAACGGAAGCTGGCATTGCATTGGGCTTTTCTAAAGTAAAAACGTTTATCCACATTGTTATGCCGCAGGCTATCAGAAGGATATTGCCGGTATATAAAGGTGAGATGATAGCCATGGTGAAAATGACTTCCGTTGTGGGATACATTGCGGTACAGGACTTAACCAAGGCAGGAGATATGATTCGAAGCAGAACCTTTGATGCTTTCTTCCCGCTGATTATGGTTGCAGTTTTATATTTCCTGATTTCCTGGCTGCTTATGATGGCTTTAGGCTATGCTGAGAAAAAATCAAATCCAAAGTTGCAAAAAAGAACGGCATAAAATATGATTAGAGTAGAACATTTACAAAAAAAGTTTGATGACCTTACCGTATTGAAAGATATCAATGTGGAAATAAACAAAGGTGAGGTGATTTCAATTATCGGCCCCTCCGGAACAGGAAAAAGTACTTTTCTTCGTTGTCTGAACCTCCTGGATACACCTACATCAGGTAAGATTTTTATTGATGATGTTGATATTATGAAGCCCGAAACGGACGTACCTGCGATGCGCCAAAAGATGGGCATGGTATTTCAGGGATTTCATCTTTTTCATCATCTAACGGTTTTGGAAAACCTTACGGTTGGGCCCATGAAATTGCTGAAAAAAGATAAATCTGAAGCCGGTGAAAAGGGTATGGAATTACTCAAACTGGTGGGATTGGGAGAAAAGGCTGATAGCTTTGCCGATGAATTATCCGGAGGGCAGCAGCAAAGGGTGGCTATTGCCCGTTGTCTGTCTATGGACCCGGAAATTATTCTTTTTGACGAGCCTACTTCAGCGCTCGACCCTACGATGGTTAGTGAAGTGCTTTCAGTTATCAGAAGGCTTGCTAAACAAGGCATGACGATGGCTATTGTGACTCATGAAATGGACTTTGCCAGAGATGTATCAAACAGGGTTTTTTATATGGATGAAGGATTGATTTATGAAGAAGGGCCGCCAGACCAAATCTTTGATAATCCCGAAAAAGAAAAAACACAAGCATTTATAAATCGTGTGCGTAGTTTCAATTATTACATTGACAGTCCGGATTATGACTTGTATAAAATGAATGCCGAAATTGAGCAGTTTTGCGAAAAGCACGTGTTATCAAAAAAGATTACCAATGATATTCTGCTGCTTGTGGAAGAATTGATTGTGCTTTATCAGTCGCAGTCAAAATCTGTAGATGTCCACATCCGAATCGCTTATTCTGAAAAACAGAAAAATGTACGGATCATATTTGAAAGCAAAGGCGCGAAGGGAAATATCCTTGAACAGGCAGATGAGGATGATATCGGGGCAATGATTATTAAGAATAAAACCGAAAAAATTGAATATTCTGACCTTGGAGATAAAACCAAATTAAGTATGTATCTAAAAATCAAATAAGTAAGTATGCGGTTAAGTTTCATTTTTGCAGTGGTTTTGATTTTAACATCTTGTTCTGCAAAACATGAAAAAAAATAGAAAACCTGATGCAACATTCTAATGACAAGTTATGAGTACTATAAACTATAGATCTTTTTGCATGTTAAGAAGGTGCAGATTCTCAATCAAGAATTGAAAAAAGAATGTATCATTCGAAAGCGATTTGTTTTCATGAGGTATACGATATTTTTTATTTTACTGGGACTGATTTTCATCTCTTGCTCAAATGAGCGAAATCAGGAAAATATAACAGTCCTTGATCAACTACACAATAAGCGGATTAGTGTAATTACCGGCACTGCCGCAGATATTGCTGTAAGGGAGCAATTCCCCGGAGCAGTTATTCAAGACTTTTACTCCACTACCGATGCAGCTTATAATGTCAATATTGGAAAATCGGATGCTTTTGTTTTTGATGATGTGGTGCTCAAAAACATTGCTGACAAATATCCGTCACTCACCTTGCTGGACCAACCGGTTGATACAGTCTCCATTGCCATTGCTTTTCCTACAGACCGCATTGTTTTGCTTGAAGAGGTAAATGTTGCACTCAAACAATTAAAAAGAGACAGAACATTGCAAAGGCTTAAAGAGAAATGGATTTCACCCGGATTTACAACGGTTCCTGAGTTGCCTGACAGAAATCAAAAGTTTAAAATCTATTCCACCTCGCCACATTCAGGCTATAATCGGGTACCTGACACCACCTTTTCTGAACGTTCCGGCAATAAAGAGGTGTTAAAAGTGGGTGTATGTGCTCAGTTTCCGCCTATGATGTTTGTCTACAATAACCAAATTACAGGATTTGATATGGATTTGGTTATCAGGGTATCTAACCTCCTTGGAAAGGAAATTGAAATCATTGATATGAGTTTTGATAGTTTAATTCTATCTTTACAATCGGAAAAGATTGATTTTGCGATATCCAATTTTGATATAACAGAACAACGAAAAAAGTATGTCAAATTTTCAGAGCCATATCTTGTTCAGGATATTTCTGCATTGGTAAAAAAATAAGTTTTTATGAAGAATCATCTGCGAATTATAGTATTTCCTAAAAGAAATAAATTCTTCAGTAGCTATTTAAGGGCTGCTGTATTTGCAGTATTCCTGTTTAGCAGTTCTTTAACTATAGCACAATCAGAACCGTTGGTTTTTACACCCCAGTGGTTCCCTCAGGCGCAGTTTGCCGGTTATTATATTGCAAAAGACCAGGGCTTTTACAAGGAAGCAGGTCTGAATGTGATGATTCAACACCCTACGGCCAACACAAATGCTGTTCAGATGCTGAAAAACGGCACTTCTGATGTGGTTTCTTCCTTTTTGATGGATGGTATAAGCCAGCGGATGCAAGGAACGCCTGTGGTTAACATAGCCCAGCTTTCGCAGCATTCTTCTATGATGATTGTGGCTAAAAAAAGTAGTGGGGTTGATTCCTTTAGCAAGCTTGATAATAAAAGCTTGGCCATATGGAGCAGTGGTTTTGACAAGCTTCCCAAGGCATTGATTAACAAACATGATATAGATGTGCAGTTCGTTCCAATTCTAAATACTATCAATTTGTTTCTGGTCGACGGTGTGGATGCTATGGCGGTAATGTACTATAATGAATATGACCAGATTATCAATAGCGGCATTAACAACGACGAATTATACACTTATTTCCTGAGAGATTATGAAGGATATGATATTCCAGAGGATGGGATTTATTGCCTTGAATCCACATACAATAAACGGAAAGCCGATTTGCAAAAATTTGTGAAAGCCACAATGCGTGGATGGGATTATGCTGCTGAAAACAAAGAAAATACCCTCGATTTGGTTGTTGAAAAGATGAACAGGGCTCACCTGCCTAATAACAGGGCGCATCAGCGCTGGATGCTTAATAAGGTTTTGGAATTACTCGATCCTGGAAATAAAAATGTGACGAAAGGTCATCTGCTGGAGCAGGATTTTCATGATGCTACCAAAGTTATTTTAGAACAAAGTGATGATGAAGATCTTAAAAAAGATATACAGTTTAAGGAATTTTATAAACCGCTTTCAAAATAGAAACATTGAGAATGAATTCGATGATGAAAAAAAATACACTGGCCTTTAAAATAATTTTTCGCATTCTGTTGTTTTCTGTTATTCTTGGCGCGATTATCATATCCGTATATTATTTTTACTCAAGAGCTACTATTAAAAGCATGACCGAGGATAATGCCATTTACCTCGCCGGAAATACGGTAAATGAAATAGAAGAAATTATTAAACCTGTGGAAAAACTCCCCGAAAACCTTTCGTGGATGATAGAAGCCGGCTCGCTGCCGAGGGATTCGGTTTATCCTTTTTTGCAGAAAATCGTTGAGCATAATCCTACAGTTTACGGCACGGCTATTGCATTCGAGCCCTACAGCTTTGACCCTTCAATAAAATACTATTCTCCTTATGCATTCAGAAATAATGATAAAATTGATACAATCAATCTGAAAGGCGAGGATTATAATTATTTTCTAAAAGACTGGTATCAGATTCCCAAAGCCATCGATGCTCCTTACTGGTCTGAGCCTTATTTCGATGAGGGTGGCGGAAATGCACTTATGACAACCTATTCAGTGCCTTTTTATCGAAACGTGAACGGTGAGAAAACATTCTGGGGCATTATTACGATAGATATTTCACTGGATTGGCTGCGTGAAATTGTTAATGAAGTAAAAATTTATGAAACCGGTTATGCTTTCCTGATTTCCAGTAATGGTACATATGTTACACATCCATCATCCAGGCACATCATGAATGAAACCATCTTCACGCGGGCTAAGGAGGAAAACCAACCCAAAATGCGCGAAATCGGGCGTGATATGGTTAAGGGAAACAGCGAATTGACATCCATCGATTTACATGACCGCGGAAAAGTTTTGGTGTACCATATGCAATTACCTTCTACAAAATGGGCTTTGGGTGTGGTTTATCCTCATGATGAAATGTATGCCAGTTTACGGGAGTTTAATTGGCTTATTGCTGCGATTGCACTTACCGGACTTATCCTGCTGACTTTTTTTACTGTAAGAATCATCAGGCAGATGACGAGCCCATTAGCCCGTTTTGCCGAGTCTGCCAGGTTAATAGCCGGAGGAAACTTTGATGTGAAATTACCTAAAGTTGAAACCAATGATGAGATGAAAGAGCTGCGAAATGCTTTTTCGTATATGCAGAATGAATTGGATAATTATATTGAAAACCTAAAGGAAACGACATCGGCCAAGGAAAAAATTGAAAGCGAATTGCGGATTGCCAAGGAAATCCAAATGGGCATGATTCCGCACACTTTTCCTCCGTTTCCTAACCTGTACCAGCTTGATTTATATGCCATGCTGGAACCAGCCAAGGAAGTAGGAGGAGACCTGTATGACTTTTTCCTGATAGACGAGAGGCATCTTTGTTTTGCTATTGGCGATGTCTCCGGAAAAGGTGTGCCTGCATCACTTTTTATGGCCGTAACCCGGACTTTATTACGTTCGCTGGCACCACGCCAGGTATCACCCAAAGCCATTGTAGAAGCTATGAATCATTCGCTTTCGCAGGGCAATGACTCCAGTATGTTTGTTACCTTCTTCCTGGGTATTCTGGATGTGAAAACCGGGGAATTGCGATATACCAATGCCGGCCATAACCCGCCGGTGCTTATTTCAGAAAAAAATGGCGCTGAATATTTTGAGATTACAAAAGATATCCCGGTGGCGCTTTTTGAGGATTTCGAATTTACAGATATGAAGAGGACGATTGGGAAAAACGACAGATTGTTCTTATATACGGATGGTATTACAGAAGCTGAAAATACCAAGGGAGATTTATTCTCCGATAAAAGTCTGGTAGATTTCCTTGATAGCCAATCTACTCTTGTGCCTGAAGAAATCATTAAAAATGTGGAAGATGAAGTCCATGTCCATGTGGATGGGAATGAACAGTCGGATGACCTTACAATGTTGTGTGTAATTTATTATGGCCAATGAGTTATGGAAAAGAAAATCACCATGAAAAACGATGTTGATCAGGTACATTATCTGGCAGCAGAGGTGGAGAAAACCGGAGAGGAATGGGAGCTGTCTCCGGCTTTGATTACAAACCTTAATTTAGTACTCGAGGAAGCGGTAAGCAACATTATTTTTTATGCCTTTGAAGATAACAAGGAGCATGATATAAATATAATCCTGACGTTGAACAATAAGGAAATTTGTGTGATCATTATGGATGAGGGAAAACCGTTTGATCCGACCAAATCAAAAGTGCCTGAAATTGATTTGCCAGCTGAAGAGCGCGAGGTAGGAGGACTTGGTATTTTTTTGATGGGTAAAATTATGGATAGCATGAAGTATGAGCGTAAAGAAAACCAGAATATATTAACTTTGAAAAAAACAATATAATAAATATGGAAATTCAATTTAAAGAAAAAAATAACGCTACTATTGCCTATATCAACGGCCGTGTGGATACCACAAATTACAATGAATTTGAAAATCAAATCACTGATAAAATCAGCAATACAACCGGAGATGTTATTATCAACTGCAACGAGATGAACTTCATCAGCAGTTCTGGATTGCGGGTTTTCCTGATTACGCAGAAAAAACTGAAAGCCACCGGCCGCAGTTTAGTGCTTACAAACATGCAAGAAGCTATCAAAGAGATTTTTGATATTTCAGGATTCTCTTCCATTTTTACGATTAAGGATACCGAAGAGGAAGCATTGAAATCTTAATTTCCAGGTTTCCATAATCCTGATTTTTATTTATTGCGTCTTTAAGCTTGTTGCCGGATTAGCCAATCTTTTCCGGGTAGAGCAGGTCGTTACCTTCCTGCTCCCCCACAGACCCGGACGAGC
>CAYXJS010000078.1:0-12788 GCA_964465045.1 uncultured Bacteroidales bacterium
TTCTTTTAATCAACACTTTATTGGCATTAAAAAAATCGTGCGGAATTGCTGCTCAAAGAAGGGAAATTCATGGTTTAAGCCGGGTTTATAACTTATGTTACATTCTTATGACTTATGTTACCAAACAGCCGGAAAAAGAGTCGATGGTATCATTTATCATAGTTTCAGTAACAAGAATGATACCTTCCACGATCGTTCTGATGCTACTTTTGTTTCGATATGATTTGTTGCGTTGTAATATGAGATATATTCCTTCGAATTCATCAAATCAAATTATTTTGAAACTTTATGCAAACGATTGAATAAAAGAGCCACCATAGATACGAATTAAAATCTCGAAAATAAAGCGCTTAAATACAGTTTAATACAAAACGACAAAATAATGAACAGTACGACTTTTTCTAACTAAAAACTAAATCTAAAACTTATGAGAAATTATTTACTACATCTTCAAAAAATGGCAACGCATGGTTTTATCGCCTTATTAGTGATATTTCCTTTGTTGGCATTCTCTCAAGCTGTAACAGTTTCGGGAGAAGTAACTGACGAAGAACAGGAACCCATTCCGGGTGTGAGTGTTGTAGTGAAAGGCACTACGAAAGGAACCATCACAGACTTAGATGGAAAATACACTTTAGAAAATGTTTCTTCTGAGGCCACATTAATCTATTCTTATGTGGGCATGAAAACGCAAGAGATACCTGTTGAAGGCCGCACATCTATAAACATTTCGATGTTACGCCAGGTAACCGGTCTTAATGAGATTGTTGTGGTAGGTTATCAAATACAACGCAAAGCCGATCTTACAGGTTCGATTGAGGTCGTTGAGATGGAAGATATTGATGAGGTAAGTCTAAGCTCGGGAAACCCGATGCAGGCGCTACAGGGCCGTATTCCGGGTTTATACGTTGAAAAAACAGGAAATCCCACAGGTATGAATGACCAGGTCTTGGTAAGAGGTGTAAACACATTGGGCGACAATAACCCACTTTATATTATTGATGGGATTCCGACAAAACGTCCGGAGGTTTTTCAGTCTCTTACCTCTGGCTCTATTGAATCAGTTCAAATCCTGAAAGATGCCTCGGCCTCCAGTATTTACGGTGCCAGAGCCTCTAACGGGGTTATTATTGTTGAAACAAAAGATGGCTCTAATCAGGATGGAAAAGTACACGTAGTTTTCAACTCTCATTTTTCAGCACAAAGCGAAAAGCCACAGCGGTTTGAAATGCTTGATGCGGTTGGCAGAGGAAAAGCGTTATGGCGTGCCTCGGTGAATGATGGTGTTGATCCCGCCAGCGGATATGGTGAAATCTATGATTTTGACTGGAACGGCGACTTTGACAACCCGGTTCTGAATAGCGTTACACCGAATCCTCTTGTGGGTGGCGACCCCAATGTTCCGTCCGGAGATACAGACTGGCAGGATGCCTCTTATGAAACCGGTTTTGTAACCAACAATAATCTTACGATTACCAGTGGTAATAAAACATCATCGGCTTTGCTTGATATTGGGTACATTCAAAATACAGGAATGCTAAGATACACTGGCTATGACCGTATTAATGCAAGGTTGAATGTGCAAAGCTCATTTGCCGACAACAAAGTCCGTGTGGGAATGAATGTACACGGTGTTTCGTCAAATGAAACACTTCAAACTCCCGACCTGGGAAGCGCTCCAACACCCGGCCTTGCAATCACACTTGCTCCAACCATCCCTGTTTACACCGAGGACGGAGATTATGCAGGCCCATTAGGTTCTGGATACTCTGACCGAAATAACCCGGTTCATATGCAATACATCAATCGTTGGGATAACACCAACAGAAGTTTTCTTTTCGGGAATGTTTTTGCTGAAGCCCAACTAGCCGAAAACCTGGTTTTCAGATCAAACCTCGGTCTTGACTATAGCACCATTAACGACATAGATATTGAGCAAAGCTTTAAAGAAGGATTTATTGCCCGTGATGTGAACTCAATGGAGGATGTGTCTAGCCAGTATATCAACACAAGCTGGTCAAATACCCTAAATTACAATCTTGAACTCGGGCAAAGCAGATTTGGTCTCCTGGTGGGTATCGAAACCATAATGGAAGATTACAGCGATGTTACCGCTTACAAGGAAAATTTCGCGGTACAAACCGAGGATTTTTTCGTCCTCAGCGCAGGAACCAGTAATGGAAACAGCTTTGGCGAGGCGAATGCCAGCACACTGCTTTCACAATTCGGTAAAATCGATTATAATTTCAACAATAAGTATTTAGCTTCTTTTACAATTCGCCGGGACGGATCTTCAAGGTTTGGTGAAGACAACAGGTATGGTATATTCCCTGCCGCTACTTTAGGATGGCGTATCAGCGAGGAATCCTTCATGGATGGGATCGGCTTCTTATCTGATCTTAAATTGCGCACAGGATATGGTGTTGTTGGTAACCAGGATATTGGCTCCTATGCCAGCCTGGGTCTTTTTGCTCCACGTTACGGTGCAAATGCCGCTCAGGTTTCCAGTATCGGACATGTCGACTTCTTTGATACCTATTGGAATGTGGGAACAGCCTATGACCTGGACGGAACTAATACGGGCAACTTACCCTCTGGCTTTGTATCCATACAGGCGGCCAACCCTGCCTTGCAATGGGAATCAACAGAAGAAATCAACGTTGGCGTTGACTTTAGTATTCTGGAGAACAAAATCAGAGGTGCATTTGATTACTTTTTCCGCGAAACAAAAGACATCCTCATTCAGCCGCCGGTTGCCTCCGCCGTGGGTGAAGGACAACTCCAATGGTTAAACGGAGCTACTAAAGAAAATAAAGGCTGGGAATTTAGTTTGAGTTACAAGGGAATGATTAACAAAGACTTTACCTATGCCATCTCCGGAATGGCCGGCCATGTTGTAGACAAAATAACAAAACTGCCCGAAGAAGTGCGTGCAGCGTATCCCGGAAATGAAGAACAATCAATTCTTGGAGAATCTGAGCGTTCTATTTTTGGATATGTTACAGACGGCATTTTCCAAAACCAGTCTGAGGTTGATGCTCATGCTGACCAGGTAGGGAAAGGTGTTGGAAGAATTCGATATAAAGATCTGAACAACGATGGCGAAATAAACTCCCTTGATCAAAAATTCCTGGGAACAACTTTACCGGGCCTTGAATACGGAATCAACATCAGCGCAAAATATAAGCAGTTTGATTTCAGTATGTTTGGCTCAGGTGTGGCCGATAAAACTGGTTTCGACGCCTATACTTATTATAACGAATTTATTCGTGGACGCGATAATGTTGGGCCGGGAACTCTTGATGCCTGGACACCCGAAAACCCAGATTCTGACATTCCGGCACTGACGCTATCAGATGCCAATAACGAAACCAGAACATCTGATTATTTTATGGTAAACGCATCCTATTTCAAAATCAGAAACCTTCAATTTGGCTATTCTCTTACTGAATCGTTCCTGAATAAAACCGGTTTTGATCGCTTACGAATCTACCTTATGGCTGAAAACCTTTTCTGGATTAACAGCAGAGAATTTACAGGACCGGATCCCGAAAGAACGAATATCGAAAATATTCCTGTACCCACAACTTATTCATTTGGCGTAAATATATCTATCTAAACAAAAAAATAATAATTATGAAATACTTAAAATTCAATATATTACTACTTATTGCATTTCTTTTCATAAGCAATGCATGCGAAGACCCGCTGGAAGCAGACCCAAAAGGTACGCTCGCAGCCAGCTCACCCACACCTGAAAGTGCTGAAGGATTGGTAACGGCGGCTTATGCCGGTATTGGCAATGACGACATGATTGGCCCTATGACCAGCATGTGGGCTTATGGCAGCGTTCGCTCTGATGATGCCTATAAAGGTGGCGGTGGAGTATCTGACGTGCCTGATATCAATTTCTTCGAGCAATACAATCTTACTAATCCATCACAAGACTGGCTTTTACCTTATAGCTGGGAAAACTATTACAAAGCCATCTCAAGAGCAAATGTGGCAATCAGAGCATTAAACGAGTTAAGCGATGATAATTATGAGGAGCGGACAACGCGTATCGCGGAAGCTCGCTTTCTAAGAGCCCACAGCCATTTTATGCTGAAACAGTTGTTTAAATACATTCCGTACATTCATGAAAACTATACAAACGAAGAAATCCTGCAGGTGTCAAACCGCGAATATAGTAATGACGAACTTTGGGATGTAATTGCCGAAGATTTTGAATTTGCTATGAACAATCTTCCCGAAACTCAGCCGGAGGTTGGCCGTGTAAACAAATTTGCTGCCGCTGCCTACCTGGCCAAGCTGCGCTTGTTTCAAGCCTATGAACAAAATGAAAATCACCAGGTAACTAACATCAACCAGGAAAGGCTGCAAGAGGTAATCAGCCTGACCGACATGGTTATTAATTCAGGCATGTATGCATTGCAACCCGATTTTGCGGAAAACTTCCTCCATGGCTATGACAACGGACCGGAATCTATTTTTGCCGTCCAGTTTTCCAAAGATGACGGAACAACCGTAGGCCGGCTCAGCTTTGTAACAGGACTGAACTACCCACACGGAGCTCCTCAGTATGGATGCTGTGGTTTCCACGCTCCCAGCCAGTCTTTGGTTAATGCTTTTGCAACAGGAGCAGATGGACTGCCTAAATTTGATTCATATAACGATGTGGCTTTAAGTGCAGAAGATATTACACCTGATGGTGTAGAAATGGATCCACGTGTAGATCACACTGTAGGCATGGATGGCCACCCCTATAAATATCGCAATGAAGAGAATTATATCTTTTCTAATAGCTGGGTGCGCGACCCGGGGGTTTATGGTTATTTCCACAGCATGAAGGAGCAACAGGCCGCCGATTGTCCATGCTACAAAAAAGAAGGCCCTTTTATCGGTTCTTCTGTAAACATAGACATTATCCGTTATGCGGATGTGCTTCTATGGCAAGCTGAAGCTTATATTGAACTGGGGCAGCCCGATATGGCTCGTCCTCTCATAAACCAGGTGCGCAGCAGAGCTGCTCAAAGTACGGAGCGAACCAGACTGGCAGATGGCACCCATCCATCCAATTACAATGTAGAGGAATATGACGGAACCAATTTTACCTGGAACCAGGAAAATGCCCGCAAGGCTCTGCGCTGGGAAAGAAGAATGGAGTTTGCCATGGAAGGACATCGTTTCTTTGACCTTGTAAGATGGGGTATTGCTGCTGAAACCTTAAACGGGTACCTGGAAAAGGAAAAAGAACGCCGCGATTTTCTGAAAGATGCTCAGTTTACCGCAGGTCGTGATGAATACTACCCTATCCCGCAAAGGGAAATTGATTTTACAAAAGGATTATACGAACAAAATCCGGGATACTAAATCTGAACACAACAACCGGGAAGCAAAAGTGCTTCCCGGTTTTATCAAGAATATAAAAATGAAGAAACTGGTTTACTTTCTGATTATCCTTGCCTTATCGGGTTGTTTAAACAACAACACCAATCCTGTTCTTCATTTTGATGGAAATCAAAACCAGGAAAATATTTTCCCGGTTAATATAATTCTTGCTGAAGAACAATATTACTTGTTTTACAGCTATAAAGAACCAAATAACAAAACTTCATCTTTAGGTTTCGCAACAAGCCAAAACCTGTATCAATGGAATGCTTTTTCACCATCACTCCCCTTTTCGCTTCAAACGAATGCAATCACTTTCTTTTCTTCAGGCGATTTCTCATCAAACCCCCAAAATGAAATTATCGCGGCTGTAATTAATAAAAACAACCCTTCCAGAATCAAGTTTTTCAAGCATAATTCACAAAAGTGGGAGCTTAATAGTGCAGTAAACAGCCTTAATAACTTTCCTGAAAGAATAAAAGACATTAAAATATTTCAGCATCATGAAACGGGCTGGCACCTTTTGGTATCTGCTGGAGATGAAATCAGGTTTTATCAAACCGCAAGTTTCAAGCAGTTCAGTCATTCCGGCACTCTGGACAAGAAAGCACTTGGGGTTGGTTTTGATTTTAGCAGCATAGATATTTTTAGCCAGACACTCGAAAATGAACCTTTGGAAAAATGGGTTTTACTGCTGACATCCCCCACGGGATCACCGAATTACAGCGCAGGAACAAAATACATTGTTGGAGATTTTGCTGAGGGCATGTTTTTTCCATCATGTAATAATTCAGGATGGATAGACTATGGCAGCGACCAAACTCATGCCGTTACAGCAACGCAAATAACAAACGGAGAAAACACTACACTAAGCTTAGGCGCATTGAGCAAAGACGGCATAAATGCTATGGGAATCACGTTTCCGCGGAAGCTGACTTTGTATGAAGAATATAACCGCATTTTTCTGAGAGCGCAAAGGTGGAATAAACCTTACTTGAAATCAATCAACCGCAGTAATTATCCGGCAAAAAAATACTCAGGTGTTGAGCGCTTATCCAGACAAGCAACACTTCCTGCCAAAATCAATATCCGCTTTGATATGAATAACCGTAAATATCTGGATTTTGGGTCAGAATTCGGTATCTCTTTTAATAGTGGAAGCAATACTTACAGAGCAGGATATCAAAATAACAAACGCTACTATTTCATCAGCCGTGGCAAGACTGATAAAAATGGCGCTTTTCAGGATGACAGAGCTTGTTTTGCACCCGTTATTTTTACCGGCAAAGAGATGGAAATGCAGGTTTTAATCGACAAAAAAGGCATTGAATTATTTGCTCTGGATGGTAAAGTATCGCTGGCCTTTGCTGATACTATCAGCAGCCGGTTATCAAACATTAGCATCTTTACAGAACAAGGTGCTGTGGAAATAAAGAAAATTGAACTCAATCAAGTAAAAAAAATACAGCATGAGACTGCTGGACAAAACCATTAAATTTAAAATGATATGAAAAAAATAAATGCAGTAGGATTAGCCGTAATCATAGCCCTGGGAGGCTTTTTATTCGGGTATGATATTGCCATGATGTCAGGCCCCACAACGCAAATTCAGGATTTCTTTTCGTTAAGCGACTCGATGCTGGGTTTCACGGTAGCCATAGCCATTATTGGCACTATATTAGGAACCGTAATCATAGGTAAACCCGCCGAACAGTATGGGCGCAAAAAATCACTGATTTTTTTATCCGCTATGTTTACCATTTCGGCCATAGGCAGCTCAGTAGCTGTAAACTGGCCTATGCTGCTGGTTTTCCGTTTCCTTACGGGGATATTTCTAGGCTCTATCAGTGTAGTTACACCCATGTTTATTGCCGAGATTTCACCGGCCAAAAAGCGGGGAAGGTTAGTACTGTTAAACCAGTTTTTTATCGTCACCGCAATTTTTTTGGCTTATGTAATTAACTATCTGATTGCACAAAACTTAACCGGAGACACCTGGCGATTCATGATCTTTGTAGAAGCTATTCCGGCATTTGTATTTTTTATTCTGATACTGTTGCTTGTTCCTAACAGTCCGAGATGGCTGATTAATCAAAACCGCAGCGATGAAGCGCTGGAAGTGTATAAAGCCATAGGCACCAAAAACCCTGAAAAGGAAGTTTCTATCGTTATGGAAGCAGCAAAAAAAGAGGAAAGTGCATCTACAGGAAAACTCTTCACCAAAGCCAATCGCAAACCGATTGTCATGACGATACTCATTGCTGCCTTTAACCAGCTTGCCGGAATCAACGCCATTATGATATATGCTCCCCGTATTTTTGAGCTGGCCAAATTCAATATTGACCTGGCCATGCTCCAATCCATCAGTATCGGGTTTACAAACCTGCTGTTTACATTCCTGGCGCTGTTCCTTATAGACCGGTACGGCAGAAAAACATTGCTGATGATTGGTTCTGTAGGGATGGTCTTCTTCCTGGGCATGTTGTCAAAATCTTTTTTAATGAATGATTTCAGTGATTTGGGTGGCTATGGTGTAATGATATACCTGATGGGCTTTATTGCATTCTTTGCTTTCTCGCAGGGTGCCGTGCTGTGGGTATTCATCTCCGAAATTTTCCCCAATAAAGTACGTTCTAAAGGGCAGGCACTCGGTAGCTTTACGCATTGGATCATGGCAGCAGCTATGATTTGGGGATTCCCGATATTTGCCCAGATGCCTGCTGTTGGGGCCGGTCCTTCATTTGCCTTTTTTACTGTAATGATGGTGCTGCACTTCTTCTTCGCATGGAAAGGAATCCCTGAAACAAAAGGTAAAACACTGGAAGAGATACAAGAAGAGCTGGGAACAGGAGAAAAACAATAGGTAATCAAAAAATATAAAATGATGCAAGCAAGAAATACAAAAATTATATGTTTCGGTGAGGTACTTTTTGATGTACTTCCCTCAAAAGCGATCCCTGGTGGCGCACCTATGAACGTAGCACGCCACTTTGAAAGGCTTGGTATGGATGTAACACTGGTAAGCCGTGTAGGCTCAGACCAAAACGGCGTAAGGCTCACAAACTTCCTAAGCAAATCAGGGCTGAATACAACTTTTGTGCAAGTAGACCCTGCATTGCCCACAAGTGAAGTAGTTGTAAAACTCGATGAAAACAACACAGCTACTTACGAAATAAAAAAGCCGGTAGCCTGGGACAACATTGAGCTGCACGATGGCCTGGTTAGAAAAGTGCAGGAATCAGGCATCCTGGTTTACGGTACACTGGCAGCACGCAGTGAAGCCACACACAAAACCCTGAAAGAGCTTTTGAAATACAACACACTCAAAGTCATAGACGTTAATCTGCGGCCGCCTTATGACATTGAAGATATAGTGTTGGACTTGCTTGAAAAAGCCAATATCGCCAAGCTGAACATAGATGAGCTGGACCAGATAGCACGCTGGAAAGGTTTCTCAGAACTCCCCGAAGATAAACGCATCAGTAAACTGTATGAAATCTATAATTTCGACTACCTGATTGTTACTTACGGAGCCTATGGTGCTAAAATCCTTGACGGAACAAACCTTCATTTCCATCCGGGATATAAAGTAACAACAGCCGACAGCGTGGGTGCCGGTGATGCATTCCTTTCCGGATTTATGTTTAAAATGCTGGCAAAAGAATCTTTGAAGGAAGCTCTTGACTTTGCTTGTGCTGCCGGAGCCCTGGTAGCTTCGCGCGAAGGAGCCACACCCGATTATGATCTTAATGACATTGAACTGATTAAAACGAAAACAGATACAACCAACTAAATAAAAACACTCATGAACACGGTTAAAAGATACGATTTAAACAAATTTTACTGGCTGACTTTCTCAGCCATGATGCTGCTTCTTTTTATGGTTGGCTGCAATAATGCTAATAAATCTGACGATAAAGAGCCTGCGGAGTATAGCGAACAACACCGGAATCAGATTCATTTTTCTCCCGATTCGATGTGGATGAACGATCCGAATGGGATGGTATATTATGACGGGGAATACCACCTCTTTTATCAGCACAATCCAGACACCAATGTTTGGGCGCCAATGCACTGGGGACATGCGGTAAGCGCAGACCTCGTTCACTGGGAGCATCTTCCTATCGGGCTCTATCCTGATAGCCTGGGAATGATTTTTTCAGGCAGTGCAGTTATGGACCATCAAAACACCTCTGGTTTTGGTACAAAAGAAAATCCGCCGATGATAGCCATATACACCTATCATGATATGGAAGCCGCTAATGCCGGAGACATCAAGCATCAAACACAAGCCATAGCCTACAGCCTGGATAAAGGCAGAACATGGACAAAATACAAAGGGAATCCGGTTATTGAAAATCCGGGAATCAAAGATTTCCGTGATCCAAAAGTATTCTGGCATGATGCTTCAGAAAAGTGGGTTATGATTCTTGCTGCTCAGGACCGGGTGATGCTTTACGGATCGCCAAACCTGAAAGACTGGGAATACCTCAGCGAATTCGGTGAAAACTCCGGAGCACATGGTGGCGTATGGGAATGTCCAGACCTTTTTGCTTTGGATATTAAAGGTGAGGAAGATGTCCAAAAGTGGGTAATGCTCTTAAGCATCAACCCAGGAGGACCAAACGGCGGTTCTGCCACACAATATTTTATTGGTGACTTCGACGGAAAAAAATTCACCTGGGAAGAAAATGAAACCAAATGGATTGACTGGGGTAAGGATAATTACGCCGGCGTTACCTGGTCAGATATCCCTGAGCGAGACGGACGCAGGATTTTTATGGGCTGGATGAGCAATTGGGAATATGCCAATATCGTACCCACAGAAAACTGGCGAAATGCTATGACGCTGCCACGGAAAATCACCCTCACCGAAACCAATGGAAACTATCAGCTTCATTTTACTCCTGCTATAGAAGTACAAAAGCTTCGTGCGGAAAAAGCATTCGCTGTACAGGAAAAATTGGTTACAGAAAATAAACCTATTAAACAAGAAATTAAGGTCCCAGCAGAAATCATTTCCAGGTTTACTTTAAAGGAAAATTCTCAGTTCGGCAAAGCCTCAGAATTCGGACTTATTTTTAGCAACAACAAAGGCGAAGAAAAAGTCATCACATATAACACAGTAAAACAAAAGCTTTTCATAAACAAAGAAAAGTCGGGTTTAACTGATTTCTCAGAAAAATTTCCGGTCTTACAGGAAGCTCCACTTGAAATGAACGGCAGCCTGAAACTACACATCTATCTTGATAAAGCTTCTGTTGAAATATATGCTAACGACGGAGAAAGGGTGATGAGTAGTATTATGTTCCCGGCAGAAGATTATAATCAAATTAAAGTTTTCTCTATAGCCGGTAACGTATATACTGAATCTATGGAAATTTATGACTTGAATTCTATCTGGACTACGCCTCAAAAGTAGGTTTTCTCATGAATACAGTAAGTTTTGTAATGCGAAAAGCGGGGGCAAAGGTTTCCCGCTTTTTTATTTTTCGCTCCGGCTTTTGAAGATTCATCAGAGCAAATCAAAAGCTTATCCGCTGAGGCACAATAATTACCCTTTCCCGGAAAACTCCTCTTCATTCAAACTAAATCATTTGTAAGAAACTGGGATGGAGACTGCCTGAAGCGTTCTTTAAAACATTTAGTAAAATATGAAGGATTGGAAAAACCGGTTTGGTAAGCTACCTCCGCAATACTAAGCTTACTTTCGCGCAACAACTCAAGAGCTTTCATCAGCCGCATTTCCCTTATAAACTCACTTACGGTCATACCTGTAAGGTGTTTCATTTTACGGTAAAGATGTACACGCGACATACCCAGTTCTTTACCAAGCATTTCCACACTCAGGCTTTCCTCATGCAGATGTGCTTTGATAATGGATTTGGTTTTACTAAGAAACTGTTTATCCATCCCGCTCATTCCCTGCAATTGTTCAGGGTTCATATCCACATTCTCCTGATAATGTTTTCTGATTTTCCGCCGGTTTTCAATCAGCTTACGTACACGTATCTGAAGATGCTTGCTGTTAAAAGGTTTGGCAATGTAGGAGTCTGCCCCGTAATCAATACCTTCCAACTTTTTATCCATTGAAGCAAGGGCTGTAAGTAGGATAACCGGTATATGACACGTATTAAGGTCAGATTTAATAATGCTTGTCATTTGCTTCCCGTCCAATTCCGGCATCATGATATCAGAAATCACCAAATCAGGGTTTAAGACTTGAGATTTTTCCAAACCTTCCTTTCCATCGCCCGCTTCCTCTATTCTGTATTCACCACCCAGACTATCAGCAATATATTGCCTAACATCAGCATTATCTTCCACAATAAGCACTAAAGGCTTATCCTGATCAGATATCCATACATGGTCCACTTTGCTGTTTTCATTGTTTTCATCAGGAACAGTCAGCAATTCATCGTGAATTAAAGCATCTCTTTCAAGGGGATTAGCAATAGGTTGAGAAACCACTTCCTGTTCATCAAAATGGTCTTTTCCTTTACGTAAATATACTTTTACCGCTGTGCCCTTACCCTTTTCACTTTCAATATCAATTTTACCTTTGTGCAGAGTAACCAGGCCCTTTGTCAGCGATAATCCAATGCCCGTCCCCGGGAAGGTAGTATCCTGCTTATGCTGCTCAATTTGGTAAAACCGCTGAAAAATATTGTGAATATGCTCTTTTGACATTCCTTTACCCGTGTCAAGCACTTCAATTTCAATTCCTTCATTGGTAGTATCCCCAAACCTGAAACTCCCTTCCCTGAGATTCAAAGTTATCATGCCCCGGTCAGGCGTACTTTTAAAGGCGTTTGAGAGTAAATTAAACATAATTTTATCCAGTTTCTCCCGGTCAAAGTACAGCATTCTGGGCTTATCTGTCCCAGATATTGAAAATTCGATTTCTTTTTGTTCTGCCAACTCATCAAAGTTGCTCTTGATTTCGTTTAAAAATGAAGAAATATCATAATTCCCGGCCTGCAGTTGTAGTTTGCCGCTCTCAATCTTCCGTAAATCCATCAGTTGGTTAATAAGTCGCAGCAAGCGAATTGCGTTTCGATGCATCATCGCAAAACGTTTCCTGTCTTGAATAGAGAACTTTCTGTCATCAACAATTTTTTGAAGAGGCCCGATAATCAGTGTCAAGGGGGTTCTGAATTCGTGTGAAATGTTCGTGAAAAAGCGCAGCTTCATCTGTGTAGCCTGCTCTAATTGCTTGTTCATCTTAATCAGTTGCTGTTGCTGATGCTTTATTTCCCGGTTTTGCTTTTCGATTTCCTCCTTTTGCTTTTTCAAATTCTGATTGACATGCATCTTTATTCGATACGATCTGAATAATAGAATAATCAGCACAATAACTAATCCCAGCAAAACTAAAGAAATTATAAAAAGCGTTT
>CAYXJS010000079.1:0-12691 GCA_964465045.1 uncultured Bacteroidales bacterium
TGTTCATCCTGAGGTGAAAAAGTAAATTTTTTTAGGAGTAGGTTTAAATGGCTAACTAATGTGTAAAATGTATTGCTAAAATAAATTCACTTGAGCCGAATGATAATTCAAGATTATCAATATTTAAATTAGGTTTAGTGAGGTATCTGGTCGTCACCCTCAAAACGCATAAAGCACAGAATCATAGTATATTGGGAAACGCACAATGTTTTTTGCAAACGGTTTGTTTTTCAGCCTAATCAGAGAATCCACGGGTAATGATAAGATATCCCATTTAAGGATTTTTAGCTATTTATATTTTTACAAAAGGCTGCTTCTTGAGTCTGCTCAAAGGAAACTATAATAAATAAAAAGTTTGTGAAGAACTATGTTGATAAATGCTCATATGAGTTACTGTAAGCTTAAAATCTTCGTTATTGATTACAGGTTAATATTCTGGCAAATACGCGAACGCAAAATATCAATGGCAATGCGGTTTTCACCTCCCTGGGGTACGATAATATCGGCATGTTTTTTTGAAGGTTCGATAAATTGTTCGTGCATGGGTTGTACAAAGGATTTATAGTGGGAAATAACTTCTTCAAAAGACCTTCCGCGCTCCATTTTATCCCGCATCAATACTCTTATCAGGCGGTTATCAGCGGCAGCGTCAACAAAAACCTTAATGCCCATGTGATCGCGTAAAGCTTTGTTGGTTAAGATTAAAATCCCTTCTACTATGACTACTTCGGATGGGTCTACTTTAATAGTTTCCTCCTGCCTCAGGCAGGTAAGATAAGAGTAGGTTGGCATTTCAATAGACTGCCCTTTGAGTAGCATTTGCAGGTGATTTACCAACAACTCGAATTCGATGGAAGAAGGATGATCGAAGTTGATTTTTTTGCGCTCTTCTAAAGGAATATGGCCGTTATCCCGGTAATAGGCATCTTGCGGAATAATGGTAACTGAATTTTCAGGCAAATCTTCTATGATTTTTCTTGCCACTGTGGTTTTCCCGGAACCGGAACCCCCGGCAATCCCAATTATTAGCATGAGCAGAATTTTTTACAAAATTAAAAAAAGACAGAAACTACAGTGAGCGGATTTCTGTCTTTTCAAGTGCTTTATAAACCCCGGCTTATAACAAAAAGCTAAGCATGATTCCGGCGGCTATGGCTGAACCAATAACACCGGAAACGTTTGGCGCCATCGCATGCATAAGCAAATGGTTGGACGGGTCATATTTTAATCCTTCGTGCTGCACAACCCTGGCGCTGTCAGGCACTGCTGATACTCCTGCGGCTCCTACCAGCGGATTGATTTTTTTATCATTAGAAAGGAAAAGGTTCATGAATTTAGCAAAAAGCACACCTCCTGCAGTGGCAATTATAAATGATAAGGCTCCTAAACCGAAAATCAACAGAGAAGTGTCTTTCAGAAAAACGGTTGCTTGTGTAGAGGCACCAACGGTTAACCCCAATAATATGGTTACAATGTCTATCAGAGAATTCCGCGCTGTTTCTGCTAAGCGACGTGTTACACCACTTTCTTTAAGTATATTTCCAAAAAACAGCATCCCAAGCAGTGGTAACGAGCTGGGTGAAATGAAAGCCGTTACCAGTAGCCCAATGATGGGAAACAGAATTTTCTCTAATCTGGATATGGCTCTCGGAGGTTTCATTTTGATAACCCGCTCTTTAGGTGTTGTAAGCAAGCGCATAATAGGTGGCTGGATTACCGGAACCAGAGCCATGTAGGAATACGCAGCAATAGCAATAGGGCCGATGAGGTTCATAACGGTAGTGCCGTCGGGCAATACGTTTATGCCATTGGCCAGTTTAGACGAGAGGAAAATAGCTGTTGGACCGTCTGCACCTCCAATAATGCCGATAGCGCCGGCTTCTGGTAAAGCAAAACCAAGCGCCAGTGCGCCAAGGAATGTGAGGAAGATTCCGATTTGTGCGGCAGCGCCCAAAAGCATCAACCGCGGACTTGACATCAGCGAAGAAAAATCGGTCATAGCTCCTATACCTAAGAATATCAGAGGTGGGTAAATTCCCGCCGTTACTCCAAAGTAAAGGTAATTCATCAAGCTGCCTTCCTCATAAATGCCCAGTTGCAGGCCGGCGCCCTCCAAAAAGGGAATGTTCCCGATAAGGATACCCGCACCAATGGGGATCAAAAGCAGTGGTTCGTAGTTATAACGAATGGCCAGAAAAATGAAAAACAGGCCCACTACAATCATGATAAGGTGTCCGGACGTGGCATTACTAAAACCTGTGTAGTCCAAAAACTTTTGAATCCCATGTCCGGTGGCTGTTTTTTCACTGGTATCTTTTTGCGAACCTTGTGCAAGTATTTCCTTTGCTTCCTTTTCCTGGTCCTGGCCATGAGCATCTGATAAGTTCAAAACTGATGATAAAGACGCGAGAATAAGAATAGCGCCTAATACTGTGATTAACTTTTTCATTTCTTCTATCCGATTTCGATTAAATCCTGACCTTCTGAAATTGAATCTCCCGGGGCAACTTTTACGGTTTTTACCGTGCCCTCTTTTGTGGCTTGTACTTCATTTTCCATTTTCATGGCTTCATACGTCAAAAGTTTTTGTCCCTTTTTCACTTCGTCCCCTTCTTTTACAAAAACGGCCATAATATTACCCGGCAAGGGCGCCTTAATGGTTGAAAGCTGAGTACTGATTGTTTTTTTGATTTTGCTTTCCTTGCGGTGTGGAGTAACTTCAGTCCGCACCAGCGTGGGTGTTTTGGATTGCTTCAACTGCTGGTTTATTTCTACTTCATAATTGGTGCCGTTCACCTCCAATTGGGCAACATTATCTTCGATGTTTTTTATCTCAACATCATATTGGTTGCCATTTATTGTGAAAGAAAACTTTTTCATCTTTTGATTATTTTTTTAATTCCTGTACTGGATATCATGATGATATTTTCACAGGAGTGTCATCGTAATTGTTTTTGAAAATATGAATTCAAGCCATAAATTTTTGAACTCCATGGCGAATATCGTTTGGATATTTTCTTAATGGTCATCACATCGCTTTCCTCATCGTGAAGTTCATTGAAATACATATGCAAAGCAATACTAATGGCGGCATTTACCTCACCTGATATATCCTCACAAGGTTCACATTCCTTTTTGCCGCGCTTACGCATACGTTGTCTTGCTTTGATGTTAAGAATTTTAGGTAAAGAATTATAAATGGTAAACATCAAAATTAAAACAGTAAAAACCACTACATAACCTACGAGCGCTACAATAAGCGAAAAGGCATTGATGGCATCAAAGTCAAGTATTTCGAGTAATGTCATTTTATTTGTTTTTGCTTTTCAATGAAAATTTCATTTTTATAAAGGAATATTAGAGTGTTTTTTAGCCGGCAGTGTATCCTTTTTGGTGGCCAGCGTTTGTAAGGCTCTGGCTACTCTGAACCGTGTGTTTCGTGGCTCAATGACATCGTCTATATAGCCATAACGTGCAGCTACGTAAGGATTGGCAAACCGGTCTTTATACTCTGTTTCTTTTTCTTCGATGAATTTTTTCGCTTCATCGGGTTCCATATCTTTGATTTTGCGGCCTTCGAGCACCTCTATGGCTCCCTTAGGTCCCATTACGGCAATTTCGGCTGTAGGCCAGGCATAGTTAATGTCGCCCCGTAGTTGTTTAGAGCTCATAACATCGTGTGCGCCGCCGTACGATTTTCTGAGTGTTACGGTAATTTTAGGCACCGTAGCCTCACCGTAGGCAAACATCAGTTTGGCGCCGTGCGTAATAATACCACCATATTCCTGCGTGCTGCCGGGCAAAAAGCCAGGCACATCCACCAATGTTACGAGTGGAACGTTAAAGGCATCGCAAAAACGAACAAAACGGGCTGCTTTGCGCGATGCGTTTATATCGAGTACGCCGGCCAGGTAATTGGGCTGGTTTGCTACAAGACCTACAGGTTGTCCGTTGATACGGGCAAAGCCGACCACAATATTGCGGGCCCAATGGCGGTGGAATTCCATAAATTCCTGGTTATCCACAATCGAATAAATCACATCCTTTACATCGTATGGTGTATTGGCATTTTCAGGAATAATTTCGTTAAGCAAATCTTCCTTACGGTCTATCGGGTCTTTGCTATCAATGATGATGGGGTCTTCAAGGTTGTTTGATGGTAGATACTCCAGCATCTTTCTGATGAGCATAAGTCCTTCTTCTTCATCGCCCACTTTAAAATGGGCTACACCTGACTTGGCAGAGTGAACATCAGCGCCACCTAAATCTTCTATGGTAATATCCTCGCCGGTTACGGTTTTAGCTACTTTTGGGCCGGTAACAAACATGTATGAGGTGTTTTCAGACATGATAATTACGTCTGTGAGCGCCGGAGAATACACAGCCCCTCCGGCACAAGGGCCAAATATGGCCGAAATCTGTGGAATAACTCCGGAAGCTAAAATATTGCGTTCAAAAATTTCTGCGTATCCTGCCAGAGAATTGACTCCTTCCTGTATGCGGGCGCCGCCGGAATCATTAATGCCAATGACAGGAGCGCCTACCTTCATGGCCTGGTCCATCACCTTGCAGATTTTATTGGCAAATGTTTCAGACAGCGAGCCGCCCATAACGGTGAAATCCTGCGAAAAAACATATACCACCCTGCCGTCTATGGTTCCATGGCCGGTAATGACGCCATCACCCAAAAACTGCTGTTTCTCCAGCCCGAAATTGGTGCTGCGGTGTGTCACAAACATGTCAAATTCTTCAAAGCTGCCTTCATCAAGCAACATCTCAATCCGCTCCCGGGCAGTGTTTTTGCCTTTCTCATGCTGAGCCTGTATGCGTTTTTCTCCGCCGCCCAGTTTCGCTTTTTCTCTGAGCTCTATGAGCTCTTTTATTTTATCCTGATTATTCACGGTTGCTATTATTTTTGAGTTGATTTTTTACCACAAAACTCGGTTAGTACACCACCTGTACTCTTTGGATGCAAAAAGCCGATGTCCAAACCTTCTGCTCCTGCACGCGGCTCTTTATCAATGAGTTTTACTCCATTTTCTTCAGCGTCCTGCAGGGCTTTTTCCACATCAGGCATGGCAAACGCCAGGTGATGTATGCCGGGGCCTTTCTTTTCAAGGTATTTCGCTATGGGGCTGTCGTCAGCAGTAGGTTCGAGTAATTCTATTTTTGTGTCGCCAACTTTAAAAAAAGCCGTTTTCACTTTTTGGTCAACGACTTCTTCAACTGCATAACATTTGAGTCCTAATACCTTTTCATAATAAGGTATGCTTTCATCAAGACTCTTTACCGCTATTCCAATATGTTCAATATGAGTAGGTTGCATGATTTTATTTTTGTTGTTTTTCAATTCACAAAAGTACATTCTATATCACAAATAAAAAACAGTTTTATAAAAAAATATCCATTCTAAATTAATGTATGAAATTGATTATTAAGCTTTAAAACATATATATACTTGCATATTTGAGGATGCGGGGTCAAAGCAGAGGTTTAAACGGTTGTGCGTCAACGTTTATCTTTTCTTTTTCCTTTGCGGGATGTTTTTTTCGAACCGTAAATATCTTGTTCAAGACTTGAGAGTTGGTAACTCCGGAGCTCTGGTTT
This sequence comes from uncultured Bacteroidales bacterium, assembly GCA_964465045.1. Classification (GTDB taxonomy): domain Bacteria; phylum Bacteroidota; class Bacteroidia; order Bacteroidales; family JAIPAH01; genus JAIPAH01. The sequence continues at coordinate 5,608 of CAYXJS010000079.1, forward strand.
TATCTTTTTCTGGTTTTCCGGCAAATAAGGGAAAAAGTATTTTTGCTGGGCTTTTTTATCCGCTATGGTCCTGGCAGTTTCCACTTCCTTACCAGTATATGGATCAATACCGGTGTAATACATGACCGTAGCCAGAGTCATTGGGGTAGGGGTGAAGTCCTGAACCTGGTCAGTGAGTAGTTTGTTTTGAGAAGCTTTCGCTGAAAGCTGCATCATGTCTTCGAGCTGGCATCCCGGGTGGCTCGAAATGAAATAGGGTATGAGCTGTTGCTTTTTGCCATGCTTTTGGTTGAGCCGGTTGAATTGCTTTTTTAAATCTAAGAACTGGCTAAAAGGAGGTTTTCGCATTTTTTTCAGCACATGGTCTTCCGTATGCTCCGGCGCCACTTTCAATCTTCCTGAAACATGGTGCAATATCAGTTCTTCCAGATAACTCATGCCGCTTTCGCGGTATTTATCCGGGCCGGCTAATATCAAATCATACCGAATGCCGCTTCCGATAGTTACTTTCTTCACCTGCTGGTTTTTACGTAGTTTTTGATAAAGCTGCGTTAAAGGCTGGTGGTTGGTGTTAAGGTTATCGCAAACCGAGGGAAAGATGCAGGAAGGGCGTTTGCATCTGCGGCAGCGGTTCATATCTATGCCGTGCATTTTGTACATATTAGCCGACGGGCCGCCTAAGTCGGTAATGTGGCCTTTGAAGTCAGGCTCTTCTGCGATAGCAGCAACTTCTTTTAGTATTGATTTTTCTGACCGGCTGCTAATCCAACGGCCCTGATGAGCGGCAATCGTGCAAAACGCACATCCGCCAAAGCAACCGCGATGGATGTTTACCGAATTCCGGATCATGTCAAAAGCAGGGATTTCACCGGAATTTTTATAGCGGGGGTGTGGCTGACGGGTATATGGAAGATTATACACCTTATCCGTTTTCTTAGTGCTGAGTGGCGCTTCCTGGGGGTTTGTTACAAGCCATCCTTTTTCACACTCCTGGATGAGCGTTTTCCCTTCGAGTGCGTTGGCATTTTGCTCAAAGCGTTTAAAGTTTTTGGCAAAAAGGGTTTTATCCCTGAGGCAGTTTTTATGGGAGTACAGGAACTCTACATTCCCGCTGTTTTCCGGTTTTTTATGGGCTAAAAACTGTGTTTGATTTTGATGCTTTAAAACCTCAAGGGATTCTCCTTTTCTGAGATTTTGGGCCGCATACAAAAGCGGATATTCTGCCATACCATAAAAAAGCAAGTCTGCTGGCGCCTGGCAAAGCATACCCGGAAGCAGCTTATCGCTCCAGTAATCATAGTGCGTAAACCGCCGCATTGAGGCTTCAATTCCGCCAATAAACAAAAGCGAATCTGGATATAGTTTTTTCAGGATGCGGCTGTACACTACCGTAGCATAATCTGGTCTTGCACCGGCTTTACCTCCCGGCGTATAGGCATCGTCAGAACGCAATCGGAGGTTGGCGGTATAATGGTTGACCATAGAATCCATATTTCCGGCGGTGACGCCGAAAAAGAGCGCCGGTTTCCCCAGCTTCTTAAAATCCCTGAGGTCGTCACGCCAGTTAGGTTGGGCTACTACAGCCACTTTGAAGCCATCAAACTGCAACATGCGAGCCAGCACAGCGGCTCCGAAAGCAGGGTGGTCTACAAAAGCATCTCCTGAAAACAGTATCACATCTGCCTGCTCCCAGCCCAGCTTATCCATTTCGGCACGGCTGGTCGGTATCATGTATGGTTGTTGCGCTTTACTCATGCATGTGCAAAAGTAGCACAAAAAAACACCGGGGTATTCACTAAATCTATCAGACGGCTAATATTCCGGCCTTTCAACAATACCGCTAAACAATACTGTATTTGTTGATTGCTCGCGGATAGCAAAAACAAAAGGCCTGTTAAAGCTTATGCTGGCGGGCATTGAAGTTGTTGTTACTCCTACTGAAGTAACCGCTGCTGCCTCCGTGCCCTCTTCATTGACGTCGATAAAACTTTTGTGGTTTACCCTGGAAATATATAAATCTCCATTACGATTGATTTTTTCAAAATTGGCTTCATTATCATCAAAAGCTTTTTCCATACCAAGATTTTTCAGTGTTTGATTCAGCATCTTGTTGTATGAAAACTTGAATTTGGGAAGTGAAACCAGTATTTCTGTGGTGTCTGCTGAGCTAAGCAAATTATCCCAGGAATCAGTTGACAGGTTGTTGATAAGTTCTTCCGGTTGCTGGCCTTCATCCGGCAGGAGCAGTACCATGCTAAAATTACCCCGTCCATAGGGTAATTCCACCCCGGTGCAAAAGTCATTCTCAAGGAATAGAAAATCCTTTTCAATATTCATGGTTGGCACCTGAATCATCTCACCGTCTCGCGGGTAAAATGACCTTTGGGTAGTTTTATCCTCATTGAAGGTATGCTTCCACTGCCCTTTAAAATACACCGCATTCATCAGGAACATCACATCCAGCGGGTCAATATATTCGACAATTTTATCAATCTTATCATGAGTTTTATTGGCTACCCAGTTGTTCATGGTTTCCTTTGCCGCTTCTGTATTTGAAAAATCAATCGGACTCACTTTTGCATCATAATACTCCTGGTTTACCTGGATAAACTCATCTTCTACCGGATATGTGTCGCGGTACCATATTGAGTTGGCAATTTCCATGGTTACTTTGTCATCAGCATTTTGCAGCGACTCTGTTAAATGGCGATATGATTCATTGACATCGGGCAGAGGGATGCCTTCGAGATTCATACTCTGAGCCATTTCTGTTTTGGTTTCCTCTTTGGCTCCGTTATGCGTCATGTTAAGTGCATAACTTATACTCAGAGGTGAAATAAGCAGGTTTTCATGTTCTTCTGCATTTGCCACTATATCCTGCATCATGTCAAATCCCAGTTGATTGCTGGCGTTCACCACAGAGTTATCCGTAGCGCTAAGTTTAATTTCCTTGATTCCTTTAGGAGATGTGTTTTCGCTTTCGCAGGAAAACAGAAGGATACCTGCGAGTAAAAATATCGCTGTCGTTTTCAATGAGGTCATACGTTTTCTCCTTGCTTTTAATTAAATGTCTTATTGTTATTTAAGATGATAAAGTTAATAAAAACGTTGCTTGAGAACGTGGTTTTTTAAGCTTAAGAGGAATTTACAGAATATTATACCTTTTTTTAGTCATGCCCGGTTGTATTCCAGACGGGGAATATTCGCTCGGAGCCTCAGCCGCAAATGACGCCTGGATAAAAGCCGCCCGTCAGAAGAAGCAGGGAAAACTGGAAGAGCTGAAAATGATGGAAGAAACCTCGATGGTTAAAGTGAGTATTATCAAGGAAGAAGAGGATGATGAATCCAAAAAACCGAAAGACACCAAATAAATAGTCAGGGTGGGGTCAGTTTACTCCGGAATATCCATTTATCATCCTCACGTCTTGATTTCTTCTTGTTTTTTTCTAATTTAAGAAGGAGAAAACAAGGAGGAAACAAGGAGATTCCTTTTGGTATTTGTAGTGGTGTAAACTTGATTACCTTTTAAACTTATACCGTAGACTATCACTGATGTGAGACCAGACAGGTTTCCAAAACCTGTCTGGTCTACACACTCAAAAACCGTATCAAACCAAAATAGCACTTTCGTGGATAAGAACCTGCTGCTATACCCCGGGCATAACTAATACCAGAAAAAAGACGATTAAGAAGCTCAGGATTCTCAGGAAACAATATCCGGTATTTCCAGGGTTTCCTGGGAATCTTTTTTAGCAAAACAGTATTATTTCAACTGGTCTTTTAATACCTTTGAACGGTGTTGAAGAAATAAAATAGATGGCACTACCGGTTAACATAGAAAAGTTGATAAACGGCAAAACCGTGGAATGGGAACGGCTCGAATTTAAAAAGGGCTGGAATCCCAAAGTGGTAATGCACACCATGTGTGCTTTTGCCAATGATATCAACGACTGGGATGGCGGATACATCATCATCGGCATAGACGAAGATAACGGTAGGCCGGTATTGCCACCACAAGGATTGGAAGCAGAACAAATCGACAGCATTCAGAAAGATGTAATTGAGCTTTGTAATCAGCACATGCAGCCCAACTACCGCCCCATCATCGAACCCGAAGTGTATCAGGACAGGCAAATCCTGATACTATGGTGTCCGGCAGGTGATATGCGACCATATAAAGTACCCAAGAATCTGGGGAAAGAAAAGAACAACAAACTGTCCTATATTCGTTCCGGTGCCAATACCATCGAAGCCAAAGGCGAAAATTTGCGGCAGTTACAGGAATTAACCGCCCGCACACCTTTCGACGACCGCATCAACCAGGAAGCCACAATGGATGATTTGGATTTGGGACTCATGCGTGAATACCTGCAGGAAATTAAAAGCAGGCTGTTTGATGAAAGTCACAACATGCCTTTCAAAGACTTGTGCCGTCAAATGCACATCGTGAAAGGTGGAAGCGAATCCCTGCGTCCGGTAAATGTGGGGTTTATGTTTTTCAACAAAAATCCGGAGCACTTTTTCCCGTATGCCCACATCGAGATGGTGGTTCATAAAGATGATTCAGGCAGAAACTTCATTGAAAAAGTGTTTAAAGGCCCTTTAAATCGTCAACTAACAGATGCACTGGAGTACATCAGCAATAACATCATCGTGGAAGAAGTGGTGAAATCCAGCCAAAAAGCTGAGGCCGATCGTTTTTATAATTATCCGTATGAGGCAGTGGAAGAAGTGCTTTCCAATGCCGTTTATCACAAAGGTTACGACCAGGCCAATCCCATCGAAGTACAGGTTTATTCCCGTGAAGCTATCGAAGTGCTGAGCTATCCCGGGCCGGTGCCGCCTATTGACAACCAAATGCTTCAGCGCAGACGAGTTACAGCAAGGCATTACCGGAACAGGCGCATTGGCGAATTTTTGAAAGAACTGGATTTAACAGAAGGAAAGGCCACCGGATTCCCGGTTATCCGCAATGCCATGAAAAACAATGGTTCCCCCGAACCGGAGTTTTTCACGGATAAGGAACGCACCATCTTTCAGGCAACCCTGAAAATTCATCCCTGGTTTACAGAACATCACCCTGAAGAAAGGAAATTTGGAAAATTCCACATCTCATCCAAAGATTGGAACATTCAATCGCTGGAGGATGTGGATGCTTTGCTGGAATATCTTCTGAATAATATCTATGACCAAGTGAGTGACCAAGTAAGAGCCATAGATAAATCACTTCAAAAATCTAATAATCAGGAATATGAAAATTCGGGAGCCATAGATGGAACCAAAGAAGGAGCCATAGATAACACCGAAAGTGACCAAGTTGGTAACCAAGTTGAAAGCAAAGAAAATGAGAGTGATACATCAAAAGACAGCAGACTTAGTTACCGGGAAAGTAACTATGTTGGAGATATAGTTAGAGCTATAGTTGGAGATGTAGTAAGTGATGTAGTCAGTGATAAAGATAATGATATAGGTAGTGATATAGTTAATGTTAATTATATGTCAGATAATCAGGATGATACTTCTGATAATAATAACCGTATTACTAAAAGTGATATAGGTAGTGATATAGTTGATGATATAGAAGCAAGAGGTGGAATAAAAATATATAAAGATAAAGAAATTATTCCGAGTATTAAACATGCTATTGATGACCGATATTACTCTGTATGCAATTATTGCTTGAAGCCTAAAAAAAGAAGTGATATTCTGAGAAATGTTATGGGATTAAGGAATCACCCTAAAAATTATAGTGAACATTTGAAACCATTGGTTGATTTAAAATGGCTCTCATTTACCATTCCAGATAAGCTTACAAGTCAAAAGCAAGCTTATTATACCACAATCAAAGGCAAACTCTTATTATTGATAATGAACAAGAAAAATGATTAAAGAAAAGATTCAACATAAATTTCGCAAATATCCTGAAACGCACATTGTTTTCTTTTCCTTTTTGACTTAAAAAAGCTTTCTGACGTATTTATAAGGATGCTTAAAATATTTGTCAATAAGCTCATAATCAAGTTTTCTTACACGCACTTTTTCCCATTGTTTATCAATAGGACAAGTTTGAGCTTCCCAAAATACGCTGACTTTATTACCGGTAAACTCAGCTATACCTATTGTGTAACACTTGTTTAAATCCTGATATGCATTGATTATTGCCTGCTTCGAACGATAAACCTTCCTTGTAAGGTAAGACCCGGGAACGTATTTCTTGATCATTGAAAAAACAACATAATTGGTGTCTGATACCTTTAAATTGAATCTATTGTGTTTCTTTCCTTAAGAGATAACCGTCCATTTCTGTCACCAACATAGTCAGCAACAAACCGGTTAAACCCTTTCAGCTCGCTAAAATTTTTATACTCAGGCAAACTTCTTGTTTGTTTGCATGATACTGCTGTTCCTGTAAGAATAATCAGAAAGGCCCATTTAATACTTCTAAAGATGTTCATATGTGGTAATGAAACTTAAAATTGTTGAAAAATAGATGACTATAATAAAAACGTCTTAAAATTATCAATATTTTCTGATTTTAGCAAAATGCAAAAATCCTGCTTTCCGGCCGGTTTTTAGAAAACTACTATTTCTCGTGGAGCAACTGAAAATACCCCAGACCTGACAGCGTTCGCCAGAACCTGTCAGCGTCTGTATTTTGCTTCCTCCTGTTTTTTTGATTACAGGAGTGAATGTGTCGTTTGACCAGACAGGTTTCCAAAACCTGTATGGTCTGCGCACTCATAAAAAAAGCCCGACTGTTAAAAAACAATCGGGCTTTCTGTTCTGAACCCGGAAGGATTTCCCTTCTTCGCAGGCTGCGGCGGTAGGATTTCTGCTATGTATTCAGACAACGCTTCGCCTTGCAAAAAATAAGTCTCATTGAGCTTCTTTTAGTGGATAATCTGCTGATATACAGCCAATAAATGCTTTTTCCAATTTTGGAATTTGGAATTTCAATTAATGGGATTTATAGGATCAATTTATTAATTTTGAGCCTGGGTTTTAAGGTAATATTTGATTGAGTTAAATTAAGGTTGTTGCCCGGGAGCAGTTTTGTTTCCGGGTTTTTTTACGAATTGTCCTT
>CAYXJS010000080.1:0-12689 GCA_964465045.1 uncultured Bacteroidales bacterium
CTTGTTCTTCGATGTATTTAAAACGGCGGATAAATTTCTTGTTGGTACGTTCCAGTGCATCTTCCGGGTTTACATCAATATAGCGGGCGTAGTTGATGAGCGCAAAAAACAAATCACCCATCTCGTCTTCCATCTTTTCATGGTCGGCACCGTTATGCACCTCATGGCGCAACTCGTTTTGTTCTTCCAATACCTTGTCCCACACCTGGCTTTTCTCTTCCCACTCAAAGCCCACACCTTTTACTTTTTCCTGGATGCGGTGCGCCTTCACCATCGCGGGAAGCGACTTCGGGACACCCGACAGCGCCGACTTGCGCCCTTTTTCCTTCATTTTGATAGCCTCCCAGTTATCCGCTACTTCGTCGGCGTTTTGCACTTTTACATCACCATAAATATGCGGATGGCGGTGAATCAATTTTTCGGAAATCCCGTTAAGGACATCCGTAATATCAAAGGCATTTTGCTCCGAGCCGATCTTAGCATAAAAAACCAGGTGTAGCATCAGGTCGCCGAGTTCTTTTTTGACCTCATCCATATTTTTTTCCAGGATGGCGTCCGAAAGTTCGTAGGTTTCTTCGATGGTGAGGTAGCGGAGGCTGTCGAGCGTCTGCTTGCGATCCCACGGGCACTTCTGCCGCAGATCGTCCATGATGTCCAGCAGGCGTTTGAAAGCTGCCAGGCGTTTATCTGTGTGTGTATGATTCATCTGATATATATTTGCAAAATAAAACGGTTTGCATGAAAAATCCGTATAATTTTATCACAAAAGTAAAAATGCTTATGTTTATGAGGTCTTTTTTCGAACGTTTTTTACAATTTATCGTTTAATTGATATGATAGCAAAAGATATGTTGGATAACATCGTACAGCCAGTCAGGCTGCAGGATAACTGCCTTCAGGTATTGGGATGGATGGAGGAATACAAGGTTATGCAGTTGCCGGTGGCTGATGAGGCTCGATTTTACGGCATGTTGACTGAATCGAAAATATATGGTCTTGAAGACCCCGATGTATCTGTAAAAGATATTGCTGAAGATTTATCTGTGGCCGCATTGCAGGAAGATGATTATATTTCGGATGTGCTGGAACATTTTGTAACCAATAAGGTAATGCTTGCACCTGTAATCAGTAAGCAAAAGGAATATTTGGGCTGCATTTCCGGCTATTCGCTGTTGCAGGCTATGGGTACCCTAGAAGGTGTTGGCCTGCCCGGAGCTGTAATTGTTTTAGAAATCAACCAGGGAGATTATTTGTTATCACAAATTGCTCATATTGCTGAAGATAATGATATTAAACTACTAGCCCTCCACACATTACAGCATAAAGATTCAATGTTAATTGATGTTGTATTGAAAACCAATACGCTAGAAATTAATTCTTTTTTAAAAACCCTTGAACGTTATGATTATCATATTAAAATGACGCTTGCGGAACAAGACCCTGAAACCGAAAAGCTTGAGGAAAATTATCAGTACATCATGACATACCTTAACGTTTAGTATGAGGCTTATTTTGACCTTTTTGATGTTTTTAGCGGTTTTTTATAGCAGTATGGCTGTTTCCCTCCCGGAAATCGTAGTCGTAGATGAAATAATTGTTTCAGGAAACAACAAAACCCTGAAGGAAGTAATCCTGAGGGAAATGGAAATCCGGGAAGGGGATTCCCTTAGTCATAGCAAGCTAAAAAAAGCCCTGACTGCGAGCAAGAGTAACTTAATGAATACAGGATTATTCAATTTTGTCAACACATCTATTCAAATTGAAAATGGCCGAAAGGTAATTGTTGAAGTGGATGTAACCGAGCAGTGGTATACCTGGGTGATTCCCATGTTTGAGATGGTAGACCGGAATTTTAATACCTGGTGGAAAACCAAGGATTTATCAAGAGCTGATATGGGGTTATTATTTATTCAGAAAAATTTCAGGGGAAGAAGAGAAGAGATTGATATTAAAGGCATTGGAGGACATAATGAGTACTTTAACTTAAAATATGCTATTCCCTATCTTGATAAAAAGAAAAGAATAGGGCTATTGTTTGAATTCGAAACTTTGCGAAGCCATGAAGCTGTGGTGAAAACCTACAATGATGAACAGGTTTTTTATAATGATGAATCGATTTACCCGATTAAACGAAAAGTATTAAATGCCAGTTTACTGTACCGTCGTAAAATTAAAAGGAAGCATTCGCTTACCTTTGGGTACCAGGATTATCAGTTTGCAGATACCGTGCTAAAACTGAATCCTGATTTTCTGATGGAAGATGGCCAGCTAAATGCTTTTATTTCTTTGCAATATCAGTATGTGCGTGATTACCGCGACTACATCAGCTACCCGCTTACAGGGGATTATCTGGATTTGTCGTTGCAAAAATCTGGCCTTGGTATTGTTAATGACGGCAATGTGGATTTTTGGCGATTCAGAGGCTACTACAGCCGCTATGAGCAGTTAAGCAAACGGTGGTTTGCTTCAGCCGGGCTATTGGTGTCGCTGTCAGGAGAATCAGATCATCCTTATTATTTAGAAAATGGGCTTGGACTTGGCTATGCTAAAGAGTTTGTTCGCTCTTATGAATACAATGTAATCAACGGGAATCATTACGGCCTGTTGCGTTCAAATTTAAAATATGCGTTGGTGCCCACAAAAACACTCCAATTGAATTTTATACCGTGGGAGCAGTTTAGTAAAGTGTTTTATGCTATTTATTTGAATGCCTTTTTTGATGCCGGTTATGCAGACCCTTTCTCTTCATGGCAATCCAATAACAATCACCTTCCGGGGAAACTTCTTACCGGGAAAGGCATTGGTATTGATTTAGTAACATATTATGAAAAAGTCTTCCGACTGGAATATTCATGGAATAATGATTTTGAGGGAGGCTTTTTTATTCATTTTGTGGCGCCTATCTAAGCTATTAAATTTTGTTAATTGCCTGATTGAATCCTCATAATTTCGTAACATTGCACCATTGATGATGAACCAGACCACATTATGAGGCAGGGCTGCAACGGAGCTATTTTAAAGCACTTAAAAGTAGGCGAAGGATTTTTTCCGGTTGATGCAATTGTTCGTTCCCTGGGATTACAGGATTTAATTTACAACTATGCAGGTTAGTGAATAAAATAATCTGCCGGTAATTAACAGAATGAAAAAACGAGTAGATAAATAAAAATGAAGCTTGCACTTTTCGGAAAATCGATGACCGGCGAAAAAGCTACTTTTATAGAGCAGCTTTTAAATAAAATGACTGATGACGGCATAGCGTTTACATTTTATGACAGGTTTTGGGAAGAAATTCGTTCATTTTTATACAATACCTTTGAAGTGGATACTTTTCAGAATTATGATGCCCTTATGCAGCAGGATGTAGATTTTTTTTTATCGATTGGGGGCGATGGTACTATGCTTGATAGCATCACACTGGTCAGAGATTCGGGCATACCTTTGTTGGGCATCAACATCGGAAGACTGGGGTTTCTCTCAAGTGTTCCGCAAGAGATGGCTTTATTGGCGCTTGATGAGCTCAAACAAGGTAAGTATACTAATGAAAAGCGCACAATGTTAAAAGTGTATACCCAGAGTGGTGTTTTTGGTGATATGAATTATGCACTGAATGAACTAACAATACATAAAAGCGAAGCGCATTCTATGCTAAAAGTAAGAGTGGATGTGGACGGAAGCTACTTAAATACTTATTGGGCCGATGGCTTGTTAATTGCCACACCTACCGGTTCAACCGCATACTCAATGAGCTGCGGAGGCCCTATACTTACTCCGGATGCAAGCAATTTTATTATTACGCCAATTGCTTCACACAATTTGACTGTGAGGCCGGTCGTTATTCCCGATGATAGTGAAATTACGTTGGAAGTGCTCGGAAGAAGTCATCATTATTATCTGGGTCTTGATTCCCGGTATGTGGCAATGGAGAAGCCTGAAAAGATTATAATCGGGAAGGAAAAGTTTAAGGCAAATTTTGTTAAGCTGCAAAATGAAGGCTTTTTTGACACAATCCGCAAGAAATTGAATTGGGGGCTGGATAACCGTAACTAAAACACATAAAATTGAAAACACTATCAGATGCAAAAAAATTAATAATTTAGCGCGCTGAAAAATGATAAGAAAAGTTCTGATTATAATATTGTTGCTGGTAGTTTCTGTAGGCGTAAATGCCCAGAGGCCCGAAGCCGGGGTTTTTGCCGGGGCAAGTTTCTATAACGGCGATATAAATCCCGGGCAGCCTTTTAGTCAGTCGAATGCAGGATATGGGTTTGTTTACCGTCATAACCTGGATACACGACTTGCACTGAAAGCTAATGTATTCAGAGGAAACCTGGAAAGCGATGAAGAGCTTTATGCTGTGAGACCGCTGCGGGATGCTCGCTTTAACGCAACAGTTACTGACATTGCGCTGACTGCGGAGTTTAATTTTTTGGATTTCTTTATCGGAAGTTCAAAAAATAAATTCTCTCCCTATATATTTGGAGGGGCAGGTTACTACTTCTACAGCGGGAATTACAGTGCAGCAGGCATAGAAAACAGTTATTCAAACAGCGGGTTTGCTATACCGTTTGGAATTGGAGCAAAATACAGCCTTACCAAAACATTAGGGCTGGCTTTTGAATGGGGTTACCGAAAAACATTTGATGATAATGTTGACGGGCTCAACGAGTATTATCCTGTTGAAGAAAGCAATGCATTATACGGTGTTCAGATGAGCAATGCTGCTACGAACGACTGGTACTCGTTTGCCGGAGTTAGTCTGACGCTCGATTTGAGTATCTTTAAACGGGAAGTATGCATAGATCAACAAAGAAATTAAAAAAGGAATGAGCCTTAAGGAGCAAGTGGATAAAGCGAATTTGCCGCAACACGTAGCCATCATTATGGATGGCAATGGTCGGTGGGCAAAGAAAAGGGGTAAAATCAGGGTTTTTGGCCACGAAAATGGCGTGCGTGCCGTGAGGGAAGCCTCTGAAAGCGCTGCCGAACTGGGAATAAAATACCTTACATTATATGCGTTTTCTTCTGAAAACTGGAGAAGACCTCAGAATGAAATCAATGCATTGATTAATCTGCTGGTTAGAACTATTCGTAAGGAAATGAAAACGCTCCATGAGAATGATATCAGGCTTAACACCATAGGGAATATTGAGAAATTAGGAAACGATTGTTTCGGAAGCCTTCAAAAAGCCATGGAAGAAACCCGCAACCACAAGCGGATGGTACTTACGCTGGCCTTGAATTACAGCGGAAGATGGGATATAGAACAAGCTGCCAGAAGTATGGCGTATGAAGCATCTAAAGGCCTTTTGAATCCGGCTGATATTGATAGTTCTACAATCAATCAATATTTGGCTACCGCGCCTATGCCTGATCCTGAATTGCTTATCCGCACCAGCGGTGAAAACAGGTTAAGCAACTTTTTATTGTGGCAATTGGCATACAGTGAGTTATATTTCTGTAACACCCTATGGCCCGATTTCAGAAAAGAAAATCTTTATAAAGCTCTTGTGGATTACCAATCGCGAGAAAGACGATTTGGGCAAACAAGCGAACAACTCAAAAATCATTAAGACCGAGCGAATGAGAATTAGGAAAGAAATTGTGATGACAGCACGGAAAATAATAATGATATCGTTGGTGATACTGGGCGTTTCCGTCCGGATTGCTTATGGTCAGATATCGCTTGGAGGCGATATGGAAGAAATTGATTATGCTGAACCAAAAGAATATGAAGTAGGCGGCATTACGGTTTCCGGAGTGCAATATCTTGATAAAAATGTATTGGTGATGCTCTCGGGCATTTCTGTTGGAGAGACCATCATGGTGCCGGGAGATAAAACCAGTAAAGCAACAGAAAAGCTTTGGGAGCAGGGCCTTTTTGAAAATGTGCAAATCGTGGCCTCTAAAATAGAAGCCGGAAAAATCTTCCTGGAATTACAGCTTCAGGAAAGAGCACGCCTTTCAAAATTTTCCTTTGAAGGGGTAAAAAAAGCAGAAGCAGATAAACTGCGCGAAAAGCTAGATCTGGTAAGGGGCGATGTGGTAACCGATAATCTCAGAGTTAGCGCTAAAACAACCATCAAAGATTATTTTAAGGATAAAGGCTATCTTAATGCCCAGGTAGATATTCAGCAAAACGTTGATACGACCCGTGCCAATAATGTTATGTTGCGTTTTAAGATTGATAAAAACAAACGAATTAAAATCAACAATATAAGGGTTATAGGCAATGAAAACTTAACGAAGAACCAGGTAAAAAGTGCATTTAAAAACACAAAGGAAAAGGTACGGTTCAAACCCCTGAACAGCATTGATAAACTCATTGCTTCTACCCTGAAAGGACTGGTAAAACTCGATTTTTTCTCTGTTTTTAACAGCGCCAGAAATATTATAGCCGATGATTACCGGCTAAACGTGTTTAAACGTTCAAAGTATTTACCTGATGAATTTGAAGAGGACAAGCAGGCATTGATAGAAAAATACAACACAAAAGGATTCCGGGATTTTAAAATTAAAAATCAGGAAATTGTGTATAATGATGATAACACCATCGACCTGGAATTGTACGTCTCTGAAGGAGATAAATATTATTTCCGCAAGATTGATTGGGTAGGCAATTCGGTTTATACATCCGAACAATTAAACAGGGTGTTAGGTATAAAAAGAGGTGATGTATTTAACAAGGAAATCCTCGATACTAAACTGAATTATGATCCAAATGACATGGATGTTAGTTCACTGTATTTAGATAACGGATACTTGTTTTTTAATGTCACTCCTGTAGAAACCAAAGTAGAGCAAGACTCGATTGACTTGGAGTTGCGGGTTTTTGAAGGAGAACAGGCGCGTATCAACGAAGTATCAATATTAGGAAATACCAGAACAAATGACCACGTTGTAATCAGGGAGTTGCGCACCAAGCCCGGAGAACTGTTTAGTCGTAATGATATTATCCGTTCTACACGTGAGCTGTCTCAGCTGAAGTATTTTAATGCTGAATCTATCAATCCTGTGCCTAAACCGGATCCGCAAAATAATGAAGTGGACATTGAATATCAGGTTGAGGAAACCTCTTCTGACCAGATTGAGCTATCCGGCGGATGGGGTTATGGCCGCTTGATAGGGACTTTAGGATTGTCTTTTAATAACTTCTCTACACGAAATTTCTTCAAGAAGGAAGCATGGAGGCCCGTACCAACAGGAGATGGGCAAAAGCTCAGCTTGCGTTTGCAATCTTACGGAAAAGGATATCTCAGCTACAGCGCCTCGTTTACTGAACCATGGCTTGGCGGCAGCAAGCCTAACTCGCTTTCGCTTTCATATTACCACTCAATTTATGGTAATGCTTTCACCGCCTCGGCAAGCGATTACTCGTTTACCATTGATGGATTTACCGTTGCTTTGGGTAAGCGCCTGAAATGGCCCGATGATTTCTTCACACTCAGGCAAAGTATTAATCTGGAACGTTATAAGCTGGATAATTATACCCGGATTTTCTCTTTCGGTGATGGCGATGGCAATTACAATACCATTAGCTACAAAATTGATTTCGGCAGAAACTCCATCGATGCACCCATATATCCTCGTAAGGGTTCTGATGTTTCGCTTTCGCTGGAAGTAACACCTCCTTATTCGCTTTTTGATGAAAAAGACTATTCTACCATGTCTGAGAAAGAAAAATTTAAGTTGATGGAATTCCATAAATGGAAATTTAAAGGAGCCTGGTATAAAAAGCTGGCAGGCGACCTGGTAGTTAGCTTCCGCAGTCAATATGGATTCCTGGGGGCATATAATCAAGATATTGGTGCGATTCCTTTTGACAGATATTTCCTTGGCGGCGATGGCCTTACCGGATACAGCAATTTTGACGGGCGCGAAATAATATCCATGAGAGGATACAGCAATTACTCGCTTACGCCGGAATATTACAATGACCAAAACCTCGGAGGAACCATTTATAACAAAAACACACTTGAATTGCGTTACCCGCTATCGCTAAATCCCAGCGCTACGATTTATGCATTAGGATTTGTAGAAGCAGGTAATTCGTGGTTAGACTTTAAAAAGTTCCAGCCATATAGCCTGTATCGCTCTGCCGGTGTGGGCCTCAGGGTTTTTCTTCCAATGTTCGGTCTGCTGGGGATTGATTACGGTTATGGATTTGATGATGTGCCGGGCATGGAAGATGCTAATAAAGGACAGTTCCATTTCTCTATTGGGCAGTCACTCGATTAATGCTGTTGAGAAAAAATGCGGTTTTCCGCCACATCAGATTGCTTAACATGTTTTTGGTATGTTATTTGATGTTTAGAAGAAAATTTAAAAAGTTTGGATTATGAAAAAGATAATAATTACTGCCCTGATGTTGATGCTCTTTGCTGGAACAAGCATGGCACAACGGTATGCTTTTGTCGATACAGAGTATATTTTGGGGAATATTCCAGAGTATGAAGATGCCCAGCAACAATTGGATGATCTGTCAGAAAAATGGCAGCGCGAAATTGAAAAACGCTATCAACAAATCGATCAGCTTTATAACGAATTTCAGGCAGATGCAGCCCTTATGCCCGAAGAGATGAAGAAGCAAAGGGAAGAGGAAATCGTGCAACAGGAGCGCGAGGTGAAAGAACTTCAGCGCCAACGCTTTGGGCAAGAAGGAGATTTGTATAAAAAGCGGCAGGAGTTGGTCAAACCCATACAGGAAAAAATTTATAATGCGATAGAAAAAATCGCGAATGATAAAAACTATGCTTTTGTTTTTGACAAAGCCAGTAATCCGAAAATGCTATTTGCAGACCCGCGTTACGATATAAGTGATCAGGTGCTGGATGAAATGGGATACGCGTATTAAATCCGTAAAATAATTGTTTAAATCTGTTATTTTTTCCTAAATAAAATTTAATAAATTTGCAGCTATTACATAATAATGAAAACGAACAAAATACAAAAAATAGACATGAAACATCTTAATAGAATTATTCTTTTGCTTGCTGTTGTGATGATAGCAGGAACAGCCGGGGCACAAACCGACGCCAAATTAGGCTATGTGAATTCCAGTGAACTTCTGGAAAAGATTCCAGGAAGGGATACATTGGAACAAGATCTTAAAGAATACCGGAAAGGTCTGGAAGACCAAGTACAGTCAATGATTGTGGAGTATCGTAATAAACTTCAAAACTATCAGGAAAATATGGAGTCGATGTCTGACTTGATACGTCAGTCAAAAGAAAGCGAATTGCAGGAGCTGGAGCAGCGTATCCAAAATTTCAGGCAAACCGCGGATGCAGACTTGCAAAACAAGCAAACGGAACTCTTTAATCCTCTGTTGGAGAAAGCTCAGAAAGCCATCGAAAAAGTGGCCGAAGAGCATGGGTATACCTACGTTTTTGATGTTTCGATGGGAACGCTCCTATACTATGAAAAAGGGGATAACCTGCAAGAAGAGGTAGAAAAAGAACTGGGAATCAATTAAAGCAGCTATAATTGCGTTTTCATACATGCAGTTTTAAATAGCAATTTTTTCAATTGGCCAATAAAAAGCCCCGAAAGGGGCTTTTATAGTATTTTATAGCGCCATTCGTATTCCGAAACTTTGATCACTCCTCTTCATCATACCATGAAGCGTACATCGTATAACTTTGTGCTATGCGTTGTATTTCCCCTTTGCTGAGGTTTTCATCGATTTCTTTAATTCGCTTTGCCGGAACGCCAGCATAAACGCCTCCTGATTTTACGTTGATCCCTTTGGGGATGAGCGCGCCGGCAGCTATGATTGTGTTGCTCTCCACTACAGCATCGTCCATAATGATAGAGCCCATCCCGATAAGGACATTATCATGAATTGTGCATCCATGCACGATGGCATTGTGGGCTATGGAAACATAATTACCAATGTTGGTTGGTGATTTTTTATAGGTCGCATGAATTACAGCTCCGTCCTGCACATTAACCTGGTGTCCCATCTTGATATAATGCACGTCCCCCCGAATTACGCTGTTAAACCAAAAGCTGCAGTTGTCGCCACAGGTTACATCTCCAATTATCGTCGCGTTATCAGCAAAAAAACAATTGTCGCCAAATTTCGGATCAATTCCCTTCAAAGATTTAATCAGTGCCATGATGTTTGTTTGTTTTATGATTAGGCGGATAATCCAGTGAATAATGGAGTCCGCGGCTTTCTTTTCTGTTCATTGCCATTTTAATAATCAGATACGCTACGTTGATAAGGTTGCGCAGCTCACAAATTTCTTGCGAAACAATAGATCGCTCATATAAAGCTTCTGTTTCCTCATATATGATTTTCAACCGGTCCAGCGCCCGTTTTAAGCGCAGATTGGTTCTTACGATGCCTACATAGTCGCTCATGATTGAGCGCAGTTCTTTATGGCTCTGGGTAATAAGCACCATCTCTTCCGGTAATGTTGTGCCTTCTGCATTCCAATCCGGAATTCTTTCCTGGTGGTGAACCTTTCCATAGGTTTCCAGGGCTTCGATGCTGGCGCGATGACTAAAGACCAACGATTCGAGTAGGGAGTTTGAGGCAAGCCGGTTAGCGCCATGCAGGCCAGTTGATGCGGTTTCTCCTGAAGCATAAAGGTTTCTGATTGAACTTCGTGCATACTCATCCACTTTGATTCCGCCACACAAGTAGTGTGCTGCCGGAACAACAGGGATCATTTCTTTTGTGATATCAATACCAATACTCAGGGCTTTGGCATAAATCGTAGGAAAATTCCGAATCAGTTT
The DNA here is from genome assembly GCA_964465045.1 of uncultured Bacteroidales bacterium. GTDB lineage: Bacteria > Bacteroidota > Bacteroidia > Bacteroidales > JAIPAH01 > JAIPAH01. Next base: position 10,750 of record CAYXJS010000080.1, read on the forward strand.
ATCTTTATCAAGATGCCTGCAATCCAGGCAAACGTGGTCTTTCCCGGCCAGTTTCATTTCAGTATCAATAGAGCGTGCCACAATATCCCGCGGTGCGAGCGATTCACGCTTGTCATACTTATGCATAAAAGGTTCTCCGTCAACAGTTTTTAACACGCCGCCAAATCCGCGCAAAGCTTCTGTAATCAAAAATGAAGGTTGCTCAGCAGGGTTATACATTGAGGTAGGATGAAACTGTATGAATTCCATATTTTCGATTTGCCCTTTGGCTCGTGCCACCATCGCAATCCCATCGCCCGTGGAAATAACCGGGTTGGTAGTGGTTTTGTATGCGTTTCCGGCTCCGCCAGAGGCAAGCATGGTTTTTCTGGCCAGGATAGTAATGATTTCATCAGTTTGGCTGTTTAAAACGTAAGCGCCAAAACAGGTGATGTCTTTTGTGCTCCGTGTTACTTTTTTTCCCAAATGGTGTTGTGTAATTAAATCTATGGTGAAATACTCTTCTAACAACTCAATGTTGGGGTGCTCTTTAGCTTTCTTCAGCAAGGTGTTTTCTATTTCTTCGCCAGTGTTGTCTTTGTGATGCAATACCCGGTTTTCTGAATGTCCGCCCTCGCGTCCCAGCTCATACCGTCCGTCCTTTTTCTGGTCAAAAGAAGCGCCCCATTCAATAAGCTCTTTTACCCGGGCTGTAGATTCCCTTATGGTCATCCTGACGATATCTTCATCATTGAGTTCATCGCCGGCATCTATGGTGTCGCGGATGTGTTTTTCATATGTGTCCGGATCATACATCACGGCGGCAATGCCTCCCTGTGCATAGCGCGTGGCTGTTTCGTCGGCTTTGTCTTTAGTTACGAGACACACTTTTCCGTAGGGCGCTGTTTTCAAAGCAAAACTCAATCCGGCAATCCCACTTCCAATCACCAGGAAATCTACTTTTTTTCTCATGAATCACAGATTTAAAAACCTTGTATTATCCTGAAGCTGTTTTCTGATTCAGTACTACAAATCTAACAGCTTTTGTTCAGGTTCCACACCTCCGAGCAATAGCTTAGCCGGGTATTCCAACATTTCTTTTATTTTGTAGAGGAAACTTACTGATTCTTTCCCGTCGATAATGCGATGATCATAAGAGAGCGCTACATACATTACCGGTCTGATTTTGATTTCACCATCAATTACTACCGGGCGGTCTACGATGTTATGCATACCAAGTATGGCGCTTTGCGGCGGGTTGATGATGGGTGTTGACAGCATCGAGCCAAACACGCCCCCGTTCGTAAGCGTAAAGGTACCGCCGCTCATTTCATCAAGTGTGGTCTTGTTGTTGCGGGCACGCGAAGCCATATCTTTGATGTTTTTCTCAATTTCAGCCATAGTCATGGTTTCGGCATTTCGCAATACCGGAACAACCAAGCCTTTGGGGGCGCTTACGGCAATACCCACATCAGCATAATGATGATAAACAATTTCATTATTATCTATATGAGCGTTCACTGCAGGGTGTAAGGCAAGCGCTTTTGTAACAGCTTTGGTAAAGAAAGACATAAAGCCCAATGAAACACCATGCTTTTCTTTAAACTGGTCTTTGTATTTTTTACGGATATCCGATACCGGCTTCATGTCTACCTCATTAAAGGTGGTGAGCATTGCCGTTTCGTTTTTTACAGCGACCAATCGTTGCGAAAGCTTTTTCCGCAAAGTGCTCATCTTCTCGCGCCTGGTGTCGCGCGTTCCGTAGAAGTCTCCCGGGATTTTCTCTACAGATTGCTGGTTATCCTTAGATGGAGCAGGTTTAGCTTTATCTTTATTCTTAAGATAATGCTCTACATCTGCTTTGTTTACGCGATACCGGCTGAAAAACGAAATGAGATCATCCTGGGTAACGGCATGTTCTTCCATGAGTTTCCTTGCCAGCGGGCTTACATGCCACGGGA
>CAYXJS010000081.1:0-12672 GCA_964465045.1 uncultured Bacteroidales bacterium
TAAATTTGTATGGTTTTTGATTCATTTTGCTCATATTTACGTTTGCAAAAGAACAAGTCATATGATAATTGGATATTAATTGGGTGTTAAGCTTAGATTAATAAAATGACTTTCGGATAACATTAAATTAATAGTAGACTCAACAGTATGATTGTTATGAGGTTATATATCAAAATAAGACAAACATGAAAATTTTACATCATACAAATGCGACGATAGTGATATTTTTTGGGCTGATTTTGGCCTTGTCATCCCATGCTCAAACTCAGGTTAAAATGGAAAAAGAGGTGCGCATCAAAGAAAATAACGTACCTGAAATAGCAAAAACATTTCTTAAGGAGGCGGGAGTTGTAAACAGGATAAAATGGTATAAGGATACAGACTTTCAGGAAGTAGTTATTGAGGCAAAGGCAAAACACAGGGGAACCTTATACAGCATTGAGTTTGATACTACAGGACATATCATTAACGTAGAATACATTATCAAATACAAGCATTTAGCCCGCAAAATAAAAAGTAACATAGAGAATCAACTCGATACCAAATTCCGGAGATATACTTTTATAAAAACGCAAAAACAATATACAGGCAATAAGAAGGCGCTCAATGAGCTCATTCGTAATGATGATACGGAAAAAAACTTCGTTACCCGCTATGAAATTGTGCTTAAAGGCACTGAAGAGAATTATAAACGTAAATATGAATTAACCACTGACCGTGAGGGTGTATTAATAGATATGAAGAAAATTGTAGAACCCGATATGGATATTTTAATTTATTAATCATATGAACAAATTCCTAATCCCATTTATTTTAGCAATGATTACAGTTTTTCAAGTTAAAAGCCAAACATCCTATAATTCAGGATTAATACCGGTTTTGAATTTCAACAAATCAATTAGTGAACGATGGGAGATTAATACTAAAATTGAAAATCAGGTTTTGTTTCAGGAAGCCTCAGGCGCATTTTTTGAAAAAGGAGACCTTAATCACGATCGCACAGAGCTCCATTTTTCAGGGACCCATAAGCTCACCTTTAAAAGCAGCCTTACCGGGGGATACATGGTACGGTTTCATGATGATGAATCTTACCATCGCTTTTCCCAGCAATTTTCTACTGTGAGCCAATTGAGAAATCTTGTTTTGAGCCACCGCCTGGGACTGGATCAAACCTTGAAACCGGGCAAAAGTACGGAATGCCGTCTTAGGTACCGATTTTCAAATGCTATACCTTTGAATGGAACAAAAATTGATACAAAAGAAGGTTACCTGAAATTCAGCAATGAATACCTCGGCTCACTTGAAGATAAACAAACCAGCATAGAAATCAGGATTAAAACAGCATACGGCTATGAGATAAGTCAATCTCAAAAAGCTGAAGCCGGAATAGATTACCGTTTTGGAGATGTAGGGACAGATCAATCTTCACAGGCTATGTGGTTTTATATGGGATATTACTTGAAACTCTAACATTAATCACTTCACTCATACAGAAGATTTAAACGTGGTAAACCAATCAACCGATTCACTTGTTAGAAAATCCATATTATTGCAAAAAATAAGAACATCATGGCGAAATTACTTTGTATAAAACGAACAAACACAGATCCATATTACAATCTGGCAACAGAAGAGTATGTACTTCATCACTTTGAAAACGACACGTTTATGCTATGGCGTAATGAGCCGGCCATTATAGTGGGGAAACATCAAAATACCCTTGCCGAAATCAATGTAGATTATGTAAAGGAAAAAGGAATCCCTGTAGTTCGCAGACTCTCAGGTGGCGGAGCTGTATTTCATGATTTGGGGAATTTAAATTTTACATTCACCCAGCGCGGTAATAAAGAAGAACTCATTAATTTTCAGAAATATACGAAACCTATTATTGATATCCTGACGGATTTAGGTATCGACGCCCGCTTTGAAGGCCGTAACGATATCACCATCGAAGGCAAAAAGTTTTCAGGAAATGCAGAACATGTCTATCGAGATAAAGTGTTGCACCATGGCACTCTGCTCTTTTCCTCAAAAATGACAGACCTTTCGGCTGCTTTAAAGGTTACTGAATCCAAATTCAAAGACAAAGCCGTAAAATCGGTCAGAAGCCGCGTTACCAATATCAGCGAGCACCTTCCGGAAGAACATAAGGATTTATCTGTTCTGGATTTCAAAAACCGGGTGATGAATCATATCCTAAATCATTTCCCCGATACAGAGCTCTATCAGCTAACCGAAGAAGACGACCAGGCCATCAGGAAACTGGTAGAGGAGAAATACAAAACATGGGACTGGAACTTCGGTTATTCGCCGCAATACAATTTTTCACAAACCATTAAAACTAACGGCGGACACATTGAAATAAACCTTGATGTGCATGACGGACTCATTAAACAAGCCAAGTTTTACGGAGATTATTTTAACTCGAAACCCACGCATGCAATAGAAGACTTGCTGTCCGGAACGCCGCATGAATATAACAAAATCATGGATAAACTTAACAAAGTGAACTTTAATGACTACTTCAATAAAGTTGATAAAAAAGCGTTTGTGAAAGGGATGTTTTAAGGCGCGCTTTTGTAGCGTTTATTGCTCTGACCAGTAACTATCTTTTTGGAATAAATTGAGCCTGAGGAGTTAGGAATCAGTGGTTTTCATCTGGTTCAAAACAAAGAATTGCCGGCACCTGATAAGGATATTGACAACCTATTTTGTGGTGTCTACCTCAATTTCATCGGCAAACAACCACGAACGACCACCTGCACCCTTGTGCCATGAGGGCAATTTGCCGGCGCTTTGGGCAAATACCTTAATATAGCGAACTGTTTTCTCGGTATTTACCTCAAACCTGTGTATAAAAGCCTCTGCGGTATCTTTCGGGTAGTTGTTTTTGATTTTTACTGGTTCGGAATACTCATCTCCATCTTCTGAAAAAGAAAACGTTACATACTCAGGTAACAAAATCCATGAGCGGCTATTCTGCAAGAACCCAATGCTAACCTCATCGATTTTGCTTTTTTCTCCACGTTCTATCACAAATTCCAAATTTTGCCCCTGAAAGCCCTGCCACGTACCGGTACGATAATCCTCTACACCTTTCAGGCCATCAATCAAAGCCTTATCGCCGCCTGCTGAATATTGCTCTGCATAGTCAGAAAATAACTCTATCTGCAGCCCCTCAGGAATCTTATCAAAAGAAAGAGGCACGACGGAACTTCTTTGCGATTTATTCCTGCTGTAAGCATATACTTTATCAGAATGGGTTATTATGAAAGGCTTGCGATATTTTTGATATACAGAGTCCTGTGATAACAAAGCATAAAAGATCTCTGCCGTTGTGTCGGCACAACTGAGAGCTACATGGGACTTTTTCTCAAAACTTCGCTCTCCCTTTTTAACAAAAGGAACCGGTACAATTTCATGGTTTTTAATTTCCCTTTCGGGGAAATCAATAAACCACGCACGATTTGGCTTCTTTTGCATACTAAACTGCATTTCACCTCCTTCCAGGATTTGCCGGTGCGTTAAAAAAGCCTTTCTGTAAGGCGTTCCATCTAACAGGAGTTCATCAACATAGGTTTGGCTGGTATTTTCGTTGGTAATCACAAACTCTTTATCTCCCGTATTCAACCTGATTTTATCAAATAGCGGCGCTCCAAGTGCATAAAGCGAATCACCCGGAGTTACCGGATAGAAACCCATCGCACTGAAAACATACCAGGCCGACATCTGACCACAGTCTTCATTGCCACTCAATCCGCCCGGAGTCGGCGAATACATGGTCTCCATAATTTGCCTGACGTATTTTTGAGTTTTCCAGGGTTTTTGGGCATAATTGAAAAGATAGGCCATATGGTGGCTGGGTTCGTTGCCATGAGCATATTGTCCAATAAGACCCGTAATATCAGCCTGGTGCCTTCCAGTAGTTTCAGAGCTTTCAGTAAATAAACGAGTTAAAAGAATATCAAACTCTGCTATTCCTCCCATCCAATCTATCATTGTATTCACATCCTGCGGCACAAAAAAATTATACTGCCAGGCATTGGCTTCCGTATAATGATAATTCACCTCGGCAGGATCAAAAGGTTTAAACCAATGTCCGTAGGTTTTGGCGCGCATAAACTTTGTATTTGGATCGTAGAGATTTTTCCATTGCTGCGCTCTTTTGAGATAACTACGTTTCAATTCAGATTCTCCCATAAATCCAGCCATACGGGCAATACACCAGTCATCATAGGCATATTCCAGTGTTTTACTAACTGACTCCCCCTCGTTTTCAGAAGGGATGAAACCCAGCTTTTTGTAATCCTTTAGTCCATAGCGATTTTCCATAGCACTATGCACCATTGATTCCAGAGCGAGACTTTCATCAAAGTCATCCAACCCTTTCAGAAAAGCATCTGCGATAACAGGTACAGCATGATAACCAATCATGCAGTCGGTTTCATTGGCTGCCAGTTCCCAAACCGGAAGCCTGTCTCCTTGCTGATATTGGCGGAGCATTGTACGAATGAAGTGGATGGTTTTCTCGGGTTGTACTAAAGTGAATAATGGATGTGTAGCCCTAAAAGTATCCCAAAGACTGAAAACCGTATAATGCTCCTCACCGGAATCAAGTTTGTGGATTTTCATGTCGCGACCCCGGTAGCGCCCGTCTGCATCATGATAGGTATTGGGATGAATAAATGCATGATAAAGCGCCGTATAAAAGCTGATCTTTTGCGCTTGTGTTCCGCCTTCAACAACGATTTTCTGAAACTCATCTTCCCACTTCTGCTCAGCTTGTAAACGAATATTATCAAAGTTCCAGTCTGGTATTTCCTCAGAAAGATTTTGCCGCGCTCCATCAATGTCCACAGCCGAAACACCTGTTTTAACCATCACTTCTCCGGCATCGGGAAATGAAAACCAGGCTTTTATACCCTGTTTTCCTGAAAAGAGCCTGTCTTCTCCATTTTGATTTACTTTAAACTCTTGAAAAGGCTCAGAAAAAACCGTATAAAAATAAACATGTTGTTCCCGCGCCCAGGCATCGGAGATGCGTTTTCCGGCAATGGTTGAATCGTTGATGATCGTAAGTTGATTATCGATCACCTTATCGCGATGATCCAGGTCTAAAACCACATAGGCTTCCTCTTTTTTCGGGAATGTGTATCGCTGAAACCCTGCCCGGGTTGATGCAGTCAAATCAACACGAATTTGATAATCACTTAAAAAAACACTATAAAAACCAGGAAAGGCCTTTTCATGCTGATGCGAGAAGCGGCTGGCATATCCGCTGTCAGGATTATTCACTCCATTATTGAAATACGGTTTACCCGATACCGGCATAAACAGCACATCGCCATAATCTGAAACACCCGTGCCGCTTAAATGGGTGTGCGAGAAACCATACAAAATGCTGTCGGAATAATGATATCCCGAACAGCCGTCCCAGCCTTCCAGCCGGGTATCCGGACTTAACTGCACCATTCCAAAAGGCATAGTAGCGCCGGGAAATGTATGACCATGACCACCTGTGCCAATCATCGGATTAACATAAGAAATAAGCGAATCGTTCTGGCCTTGCACCAAAGACAAAAACGGAATCAGCAAAATCAGCAAAAAAAAATTTCTCATGGCAAATACTTTTCTCCAATGAGGCGTAATCCTTCCATAGTTAACATCTCATTGAAATCATGGAAAATGGAAGTCACATCTTTCATTACATAGCTCAAACCGCCTGTAGCAATTACTTTTACTTCGCATTGCATCGCTTTGGCATATTCGTTTACGAGATGCTCCACCAAACCTGCATATCCCAGTACAATACCTGACTGCATTGCATGCAGTGTGTTCTTTCCCAAAACGGAAGGAGGATTTACCAAAGGAATATCAGGAAGCTGTGCTGTACTTTTGGTAAGCGACTGCACCGCTGTTTTCATACCAGGCGCAATCGAAACACCAGTAAGCTTTCCTTTTGCCGTCATACCGCATACGGTAATGGCCGTTCCAAAATCAACAATAACCAGGTTTCCACTATATTTTTCATATGCTGCCATAGCGCTGGCTACAATATCAGCGCCGATTTCATAGGGGTTGAGCACATCCAGAGGCAATTTTTTATATAATTCCGGATTCAGGGTTCTAAGTTGTTTTCCGGTAAGCTTTTCTACCATTTCTTCCATAGCATGGGTCAATGAAGGAACAACGGAACACATCACCGCGCAGTCTATATCTTTAGGCTTTACTTCATTTTTTCCCATCAGCGAACGTAAAATCACTTCATACTCATCAGCCGTTTTGCTTTTAACCGTATGAACCCGCCAATGGTGTTTCCACTCCTTACCATCCGTAATGCTGAAAACAATATTTGAGTTTCCGGCATCAATCAACAATTGCTTCATGCTTTTCTGATATTAAAAAAAGGCCAAATTAAAACCTGGGGAGGAAAGTTCCAAAAAGAAAACGGAAAAAGAATTTTACCGGGCATAGAATTTCCCGGAATAAGTTGATGATCCATCCTTCAACCGGTATAAAAACAATCCTTTTTGATCAAAGGGGATTTCATGCATTCCTGAATGAGAAAGTTTCTTTGACAGGATAAGTTGTCCTTTAATATTGTACACCGAAATAACACCTTTTTCCTGCAACGGTCCGGTTAAAATATGCTGATACGCCATCTTTACTTCCGGTTCTTCATGGGAATCCCGAGTTTGATTGGACGTTCCGGGATTATTCATGGTATATGCTTTAATACAAAAGTTTCCGCTGTTTTGAAACCCTGATGGATCGTCAAACTCATAAAAATCTTTCCAGCCGGTATTGGTCAGGAAAAATGATTCTCCGGGTGCAGCCTCAGACTCCACCGGGCCCAGTGCCTCATTATTCAAAACATCGGGCAAACTGGTCCGGTCATAGGCATAGAATCCGCCCGATAACTGTAAATAAATATAAAAAGGTTTGTTGTCTTCCAGATAAACCACCGGACTTAAATCTGATTGATGATAACCGGGATGTTCTGCCTCGCCCTGATGTGAGTACACTAAGTCTTTAAGCATCCCATTCTCAAAAGACTTATATATTTTTAGCGTATAATCCACATCTTTTTGGGCTGTAACAAAGGATATGCTTTTGATATATTCATCGCCTCCGGCCACAAACCGGTTAAAGATAGCTATAGGCACATCCGTCGTATCTACCCAACCGTGATAATCATGAAAATAGAAGTTGTCATAATCGGGTTTTCGGACGTCGGCAAAGACCACAGCCCCCATTTCCGGGTGTTTACCTGCATATTTATCATAATAGGAAACATAAAAATAACCGTTGTTACCCCAGGATGATCCCCAGCTATTTTTGCATATCCATGCACCACGCTGAGGGGCTTGCGTTATTTTGCGGTCGTCCCAGCCAACAATGGCTATGCCTAAATTGGGTTCATCATCTGTGTCCGGGGGTTGGTAGTGGTTATACACAAAATCGATGTAATCATTATCATAAGCAATTACCGAAGCGACAGCTCCGTGATTCATAATGCTTTGCTTAATTTGGTTAATATGCTCCAGTTCTTCGCCGGCATTAAGCCAAACAATATGCCGTGGATGGAAATAATGATATTGATTGCTGGATAGCTGCGGTGGCTGACTATATGAAGAAGCATCCTGCTGCCGCACTGCACCTGCGCCCCGGACTAAGTATGCGGAGGCCATTTTGTAATTGCCGCCATTGTGCACTTCCACACCGGTTCCCGCTGGATTATCTGCATCGCTGTTGTGGAACTCATTAAACCCATTCCACCATGACATATGATATTCAGACAGATCCGGATCTCCCTCTTCCCCAGACTGTTCCCATATATTGGTCATTAACAGGTTCGATTCCATAGAACCAAAAGCGGCAAAAGCCCAGCTCGTATATCCTTCTTGCTCCCGTACCGAAGAAACATAGTTTTCTCCTTCTACATCACGTAAATCATAGCTAACCGGGACATTCTGCGCTTGTATCACAACACTAATCAACCAGAAAAAAACGAAAGCAATCCTCGTATGCATGACTTTCCTTTTATTTGGGTGGTAAATATACAGAGATATTTAGCTATACGCAAGTAATCAAGAACTTAATTTTTGCCAATGCGAAAGGTCCCTGCCAATCATCATTGATAGCCGTTCAATTTCATCTTGATAAATTTCAATTAAAAAAGCTCTGTCAGATTTCGAGAGGGTCTGCCTTTTTCCTGATTTCATCATTAGATTTTTTAAGCGCTCAATATGACTTTGGCTAACAACATTTTTGAATAAATTCTTCACTCCGCTTTCCGTCAACCATTTATTCAGTTTGGGATAACGAGGAATTTTTCCTGTATTGAAAAGCTCTTCATACGTCATATCGAGTGGTTCCAGTCCTAAAAATTCCAAAACTTCATTCACAACCTGATCTGTGTGTTTCTCAAGATCCTCAAAAAGAATCAATTTTAATTGGTCTTGATCAAAGCGTCTGAAATAGCGTTCAAGTTGCGTAGCATACTTTCCGAACTCTATAAACATCTCTGAAATGCCAATTCCCTTCTGCGGCTGATTCATGTCTTTTTCAACAACCTTTCTGAAAGATCCGGTAACATGACCATATCGAAGCGCCATAAGATAATGGGAAAAAGCCCGATCAACCGGATTGCGCAGCATGGCTATAATTTTTGCCTCAGGGTTGTGGCTATATATATTTTTTGCTGCCTCGCCAGATAAAAGATATGATGTACTGGCCTCACCGGCCAGTTTCTCACTATTCATCCCACTAAACAACCTTTCATAGTGCTCTGCTTTGCGGATATAAGTAAGCTGCAAAGGCGAAAGCGTATCCTGTGAAAAATACCGCTCCAAATCCAGAAACGTATTATTTTTATACGTTTCAGAAAACTTGTCAATATTGATGTCGGTAGCAAAATAATTCGGTTCTTTCACCGGGCTGAAATAAATATCCGGATGTTTATTCAGATACTGATAAAGTGATGTTGTTCCGGCTTTCGCCGCCCCCACAATAAAAAAGTCTACTTTTCTCATAAATTACCGGTTATCTTTTTCAAAAAGCAATTTCAAGTATTCCCTTATCTGACTCAGCGGAAAAATCGGATACGTTAAAAAACCCGCATACTTGTATATTTTTACAACCGCAAGCAAGTTAAGCATTATCGTGCTAAACGAAGTAGCATACGCCGCGCCGTTAATTCCCAAAACGGGAATCAGGAAATAATTCAACAATAAGTTTACAATCACACTAATAATTAATAGATACAACACCGGCTTTTCCCGGCCGGTCATATTCATCAAAACAACCGTACTTCCTGAAAAAGCGGCGAAAAGCTGACCCACTGAAAGAACAATCATTGCCTGAGCGCCGGTATGAAATACCTCACCGAAAAGCCCAAGAATAAACTCAGGAAAAATAAGAATTAATAAAAACACCGGAAAGGAAACAATGAAACTAATGAAGGAAACGGCTTTTACTACTTGCTTAAAACGGATCTTATTTATTTTAAAAAGCTCGGCATATTTAGGCATAGCGATGGAATTCACCGCAATCAGGACAATAGAATTGAGCGCAGCAATCTTTAGCGAAACGTTGTAAATACCTACCGCGGCGTCATTGGTCATACTTGCCAGCATAAGTACATCCGTCCAGTTCATGACCAAAAACAACGAATTGGTCATCATCATTGGTAGTGTGGTGGTGATAATTTTACGCGGACTGGGAATCTTGGGGGAGTAGTGGCTGTCATGGTTCGGATAATGCTTCAACATACTGCGCAGGGTAATAAAGCTGCTGGTCATAAGCATCAAAAGTATTAAAGCCAATGCAATCACAGCTCCTTCCTTTTGCCCATAAAAAGCATGTACTAAAAAGAGGAGTAAAAGTCCGCCAAAATAAATGGTCACATTCTGATGCAAGGAAAAGGGCAAAATTCGCTTCAATCCTTTTAAGCTTTCAGCATTATAACTCAACAGCGAATATGGAATCACTGAAAATCCTACGAGCATAACTACCCAATTGCTGCTAACGGTATCATAAAACCAATCTGTTAACAAACCTGATAACGAGATGATAAGTAAGGCCACAAAAGAAGCGGTAAGCAAAATGATCTTCAGTCCAGAACGGTAAATTTTGCGCATCCTGAAATAAGAGCGGCTACCAGCCGATTCTGCAATAAACTTCACAATGCTGGTATCAAAACCGACTTTAGCTACTACGGAACTAATCATCAGGATAGTCCAGCTCGTGGTAAACACACCTACCCCTTCAGCATCATAAAGACGCGCCAGAAAATAAGTAAATACATAACTGGCTAAAGCCGACAAAAGCCGAAACACGAAAGCAATAGAACTTCCGCGAAACAACTCCCTGAAATGCATGTCGCCGTTAATTCTTCTGAAAACGTTCAATTCCGGTTATTTTTTAAACAGGATGCAAATATAGGAGATTAAGTTGCCTGCTCAGGGAATAAATCCTAATTTCATTATGAGCTTATCAAGCAGGCTTAGACATTTAGATGTAAGGCAGATTTGCTGATATCCTGAAAAAGAAAAGGGAACACGTTTTTGTGATCCCTTTCCGGCTCTGCTCCATTGCTTAAAAGATTGCTAATTGGTGTAAATACCTTTTAATGCTGGATTTTCGATAAAAAAGCAAATGTTATTCCAAAATCATATTAAATTTCTATATGTCTTATTTTCTATCCTTTATGATTCTATTTCTGAATCAGGAAGCATTTAATCTGTCCCTAAACAGGAAAAATCCTTTCGGAAACGGGACAAAAAAACACCTCATGGATGCTTTTCCATGAGGTGTTTCAGTAAAAAAAATTCAAAGCATTACCGTGGAACCTGGTAAATGTTTTCGTCATTCCGGTATCCGGGCAAATCCTTATACCACTCCTGGAACTCTTCTCCTCCACTTTCGGCCCAGGGAGCAAATTTCAGATGCGCATCAATGATTTCGATTTTTTCTACAGGATATTCGAATTCTTCATAGATATTGATGGCCCAGGGAAGATTATTGGCCGTTTTGTAATAACGGTTATTCTCCGGATCAGAATCATCATCTCCAGATCCAAGATATCCCTCATTCACCAGAGAAGTGGGCGAGTAATCAGGCAGATGTATTTCCTTTCCACGTTCCTGATCTGCTACGATAAACGGGTTAAAGGTAGACTCGCTGAAAGTACCATAATCCACAGGCCCTCCATCAGGAAAAGCTCCATCTTCCTTAAAATTAATTGTCACCTCAAAAGTAACAGGCTCAACAAACGGCGCATCAGGTTCTGTATTTACACCAATCCCGCTTCCCGGCTGCTCGAGGTGATCAAAAGCATCATCAAAAAGAATAATGGTAGCCCATTCCTGTCCGGCTTCTGTTCCATTAGACGAAATCGTAAATAACTCATCCACAAAAGTCCCTTCTACAGAAGATATGGCATCAGGAGATACGCCGGTAATTTCGAACCCGAAAGCGTTGTGAAAGAATGCACCGGAAGCTCTTAAAGTAAACGTGGCATACATTTCGGAGATTTTATTATCTGCATCGGTAACTGTATGGAAATTATAATCAATAACGATATCATTGAAATCATAATCTCCTTTTCCGGGCCAGTTATCTTCAAAGGCAAGGGTTCCAAACTCATTCTCTCCGGGCCAGTAATTGTCATAAGCCCGCGTACTGTCGTTCGGGTATGCATCTTCATCGTCTTCTACCCCGTCATCATCGGCATCGTCGTCTTCCTCCGGCGGATTACAAGCCTGGTTCAGATCATCGGATGCGGTAGCGGTGCGGCGCTGACCATCAGGTCCTTTTAATGACCAAACGATATTGTTGCCGTCAAAACCGACCTGGAAGGCGTCATAAGCCCTTCCTACCAGGAAAGTCTCAGGCTGTCCGGCATCTTGTCCGTTATACCCAACAAAAGCATTGTCATTCCCAACCGGAATATCCACCTCCACATCGTTGTCATTGTAATATCCGAAGTGAGCTGTGTAGGTGCCATCACTGTTATGATCCACACACTCCAATACAGGCGTGATTTTTTCAGTTGGTTCCGGATCCTGAGTCTCACAAACATCCGTGTGCTTCCAGTGAGCCTGGGCTATATCTAACCCAAGATGCCAGTTTACCACACCTTTTCCTTTACCATTTCCAAAGTTTACAGAAAAGGCATTGTGATGAGTGCCCGGATAAAATATTTCAGGCTGTCCCTCATTGAATGAGACTCCTGTACCGGTTAATTTGTTGTCATAAAAACCATTTCCACCAACATCAATTCTAACCCTTCTCCAAAAGTTGTTTACATATCCAAAGTGTGCTATCATATCCCCGTTGTCTAAATGTTCTACGCAATCAACAAACGGATAAATGAATACGATCATAGATTTGGAATCTCTGGGTTGAGTATCCTGCCCTGCAGACCTGAAAGGAATGAGCAGCGCCAATAGTGCTATAACTAAAAATATTTTTTTTGCTTTCATCTCTTATGTATTATTCTATGAATGAATGGGTGATTTTTCTATCGATAATTGGCACTGTCTGGCTTTTCCCGTTATATTCGATAACCACATTTTGCATATGATCCGGTAAGGATATCATGGTAGATACATGCGTAAACATGTTATGAAAAACCTTGTGATGCACTTTTCCATCCTGGTCTTTCAC